>JBFGCA010000023.1:0-47084 GCA_041567315.1 Thermoanaerobaculia bacterium
CGGGCGTCCCCGCCGCGAAAGCTACCCGGCAGCCGTTCGTCAACGAGAAGCGGAGCGATCGGCCGCCACCGGTGGCCCGACGGCGATCAGGTGCTCGTCGGTGCGCAGGTAGAGGCGCCCGTTGGAGATCGCGGGCGAGGCGAGGACGCGGTCCTCGAGGCGGTTGCGGGCCAGGATCTCCGGCTCGCGACCGGCGCGCATGACCACGACCTCGCCACCCTCGCTGGTGAAGTAGACCTTGCCGTCGCCGGCGACCGGCGAGGCGCTGTAGATGCCGCCGAGCCGCTCCTTCCAGACCGTCTCCCCGCTCTGACCGTCGACCGCCAGGGCGACGCCGCTGTCGTTGACCATGAAGACCAGTCCCCGGTGGTAGACCACCGACGAGACGTAGGGAGCGCCCGTCGCCACGTGCCAGCGCAGGTGGGTCTTCGAGATCTCGCCGCGGCCGCCCGGCTCGATCGCCATGTAGGGGCCGCTGCGATAGCCGCGGCTGGTGAAGATCGTCCCGTCGCCGAAGGCCGGTGAGGGCACCGGGAAGCGGTTGGGCTCCTCCAGGTGCCAGAGCAGGGCGCCGGTCATCGGGTCGTAGGCCTGGAGCCCCTCGCTGGAGTTGACGACCAGCTCGTCGCGCTCCCCGCCCTCGACCACCATCGGCGTGCTGTAGGAGCGGAGCGATTCGCCCCGGTCCACCTTCCAGCGCTCCTCGCCGCTGCGCTTGTCCAGCGCCAGCAGCCAGGCGCGGGAGGCGTGATCGGCCAGCAGGAGCAGGCTGTCGCGGTAGAGCACCGGCGAGCTGCTGTGGCCCCAGCTGATGTCGTAGCCGCCGTAGTCGCGGCGCAGCGAGCGCTGCCACCGGCTCGCGCCATCGAGGCCGAGCGCCACGAGCTGGCCCGTCCCGAACCAGCAGTAGACGCCCTCGCCCTCGGTCACGCAGCTCGGGGTCGCCAGGTTGTTCTTGCCGTGCACTTCGGGTAGCTCGCCCTCGGCCGGCAGCTCGTGCTCCCAGAGCAGGGCGCCGTCGGCGGTGGCGAACGCCTGGACCAGGAAACGCACCTCGGCGCCGGGGGTCCCCTCGCGCCCGGCGCCCAGGTCGCGCTCGCTGTCCTCGGCGCCGCGGGTCAGGGTCGGATGGTCCCCCGCGCGGAGGACTCCCCGCCCGAGCTGCGAGCTCAGGAAGACCCGGTCCTCCCAGACGATCGGCGACGACACCCCGAGCCCGCCTAGCGGCGCCTTCCAGGCGACGCTCTCGCCGGCGCTCCAGCGCACCGGCAGGCCCTGCTCCGGCGAGACCCCGTTGGCCCGCGGACCCCGCCACTGCGGCCAGTTGGCGGCCGCGCCGGGGGTAACGGCGATCAGGTGCAGCAGTAGTAGAGCGGCGAGTGTTCGCATGGACTTCCCTTCTTGATGGGTTGGGGTCGACTGCCCGCGCGAGTCTACTCGGTCCGCCGTGACCCCACCCCGTGACGCCAGCCCCACCATAGAGACGGGGTCGTCCCACCCGAAGGCGCGTGGCACCAGCCACTCGCACCTGCTAGGCAAGAGCTCTCGCTTACTTGCGGCGCCGGTGGGGTCCCCAGACCCGTGCGGCCACTTCATCCAGCAGGATCAACCGCAGGTGGTGGTCGAAGCGATCAGGGCGATGCTCGCCGACGCCTCACTGCCCACCAGCACTCCACGGAGGTAAGCCATGCAAGTCACCACCGCCAGCCAGACGCTCGACGCCAGAGGCAAGAGCATCACGACCTTCGTCGCGTACGAGGCCGCCAAGCGGCTCGAGACGATGGCCGATGGTGAGGCCCTGGAGATCTTCACCGACGATTTCGAGCCCTTCGGCGCCGATCTCGACGCCTGGTGCCGGGCCGCCGGACATCGACTCGTGGCCAGCGAGGCGAGCGGCGACGGCCTCCGCTTCCTGATCGAAAAAGGCCCACCGAGACCAAGGGCCAAGAAGCTCGCCATGGTGATCTCGCCGGACGGCCTCGAGGAGCTGCTCTCGCCGCTCGGCTTCGCCCTGGCCGCCGCGCTCGAGAGCATCGAAGTCCATCTCTTTTTCCAGGGCCCGGCCGTGCACGTCCTGGCCAAGGGGTTTCGACCGAGACTGCGGGGTTGGGCTCGCCCGTTCAGCCGCCTGGCGGCGAGCGGCATGGCCAAGGCCGGTCACCTCCCCGCCCAGACCAAGCTCGCCCAGCTTCGCGCCCTCGGCGCCAAGCTCTACGTCTGCGGACCGTCCATGGAGCATTTCAAAGTCGCCAGAGACCAGCTCATCTTCGAGGATCTGCGGATCGTCGAGTACCTGACCTTCATGAGCGTGATGGAGGAGGCCGACATTCAGCTCTACCTGTAGGAGGGTAAGTTAGGCGAGTAGACCCAGCTCGACGGCCTTGAGGACGGCGCGGGTGCGGTCGCGGACGCCGAGCTTGGAGAGGATGCTCGAGATGTGGTTCTTGACCGTGCCCTCGGCCAGGTCGAAGGCACCGGCGATCTCGCGGTTGCTGTAGCCGCCGGCCATCAGGCGCAGGACCTCGGTCTCACGCTCGGTGAGCGGCTCCGGCGGGTCGAGGCTCTCGAACTCCGGCCGCAGCGCGCCGAGGCCTGTCAGGACCCGGTCGGTCAGCGCCGGCTGGATCATCGTCCCGCCCGCGGCCAGGGTGCGGATGGCCTCGGTCAGCTGGTCGAGCGAGACGTCCTTCAGCAGGAAGCCCCTGGCGCCGGCGCGGATCCCCGCCAGCAGGCTCGAGTCGTCATCGAAGGTGGTCAGGATCAGGGTCGGCGGCAAGCTGCCGGTGGCGGCGAGCCGGTCGAGGACGCCGAGGCCGCCGAGCCTCGGCAACCTGAGATCGAGCAGCACGACGTCGGGCGCCGCCTCCGGAATCCCGGCTACCGCCGCCTCGCCGTCCGCTGCCTCGCCGACCACCTCGACGTCGTCCACCAGGTCCAGCAACGAGCGCAGCCCCTGCCGCACGATCGCCTGGTCCTCGACCAGGAAGACGCGGATCACGCCGCCGCGCCCCCGAGCGGGATCCACGCCTCCACCCGGAAGCCCTGGCCCGGCTCGCTGGCCACCCGCAGCCGGCCGCCCAGCTCTTCGAGCCGCCGGCGCATGCCGCCGAGCCCCTGACCGGGCTCGACCCGCCGGACCCCACGGCCGTCGTCGCGGGCGCGCACCTCGATTCCCTCGTCCGCCACCCGGAAGTCGATCCACAGGTTCTCGGCGCCGCTGTGACGGGCGGCGTTGGTGACGATCTCCTGGACGCAGCGCACCAGGGCGTGGGCGTGCTCGGGGTCGGTGATCTCGAGGTTTTCGGCCAGGTCGAGGTGGACCCGGGGCCGCGGCAGCCCCTCGACGAGCGGGGCCAGGGCTCTCCCGAGATCCACCCGGCCGTCCCGTACGCTGCTCACCGCCTCGCGCACGTCGCTCAGCAGGAGCTTGGCCAGCGACCGTGCCTTCTCGACCGCCTCCCGCGCCTTGCCCCCGGTCTGATGGCTCGCCGCCTCGAGGTTGAGACTCAGGGCGGTCAGGTGATGGCCCAGCAGGTCGTGGAGCTCGTCCGAGATCCGCGCCCGCTCGGCCATGCGGCTCGAGTCGGCGAGCAGCGCCTGGGTGGCGCGCAGCTCGGCGTTGGCCCGCGCCAGCTCGTCCCGGGCCCGCGTCTGCCGCGCCCCGAAGTGGGCGATGAGCAGCGCCAGCAGCGAGTACGGGAAGGTGAAGGCGACCGTCAGGCCGACCGCCAGGTCGGTCGGCCAGTGGAGGATCGCGATCCACGACTGGAGACAGGTCTGGGCCAGCACCCAGACGATCCCGACCGGCAGCGGGAAGAACAGACCGACCTGGGCGGCCACCAGCACGAGCTGCGTGCTCTCGAGCCCGGTGCAGACCAGGTTGAACATCGCCAGCGCGGCGACCGCCTGCCCGGCCACCAGCCAGCGGGCCCGGCCGAGCAGCCGCTCGCTGCCGACCGCGCCCGCGGCCTGCCAGAAGGCCACCGCGTAGACCAGCGCCGCCAGGAACCAGAATGCGAACCGGCCCGGCGAGAGGCGCATCGTGACCCCCATCAGCTCGAGACCGACCAGGAGCATCAGGACGGCCGGCGTCCCCACCAGGACCAGGGTCACCACCCCGGCCGCCCGCAGCAGCCGGCGGCCGACGACCGGCTCGTTCGGCGCTTTCCTCGTCACCCGGAAGTGATTATAGGGACGGCCCTTGCCGGCTCCCCGTGCCGAAAGTCATGGTCGGCCGCGGTGACTTCCGGCACTGGCGGCCGCACCGGCCGTGGCCCTAGTCTGGCCAACGGCCCACCCATAGAAGAGGAGAACAGCCCATGAGCCTCGAGATCAAAGCCCCGCCCGTCGGGCGAGTCCTACGCCTTCTGCTCGGCCTGCTGATTGGAATCAGCGTCTGGCCCTTCTTCCGGGACGCACCGGCGAACCGGATCCTCGCCGCCGTCCTCGTCGCGGTCGGCCTGGCCGTCTTCTACGCCCTCCTCCACTGGCTGGTGTCGGCCTACCTGCCGAGGCTCAACCGCTGGCTCGGCGCCTTCCTGGCCGTCCTGCCGGTGCTGCTGGTCTACGCGTTGGGCGGGGGGCTCGGACGGGTGGGCGCGGTGAGCTTCCTCGCGGTGTCGCTCGTCCTGGCCGCCGTCCGCGCCGACCCCGGCTGCGAGGTGATGTCGATCCCCGCGCTGGTCTTCGGCAAGCGGACCCACCTGATGTGCCTGCTGTTCTCGCCGCTCGACCGGGTCGAGGAGAAGATCGTCGCCGCGACCCGGCCGTCGACCGCCAACTCCTAGAACGGCTCGCAGGTGAACCGTCGCGTCCTCGGCGCCGGACTCCTGCTGGTCGCCACCTGGCTGGGCGTCAACGCCGTCTGGGGGCTGACCAGCCCGCAGGACACCCTGGTCTCGGCTCTCGAGCGCCGGGTCGCACCGCTCGCCGCCTGGGTGGCCGGGCCGGCGCTCGTCCTGACCCTGACCGCAGCAGTCGCCTCGCGTCGCCACGGCCGCGGTCTCCTGGCCATCGCGGCGATGCTCCTGGCCTATCTCCTCGGCGTCGCGATCAGCCGCTACGCGAAGCTATGGGTGGACCCCACCGGTGGGATCCCGATCCGTACCTTCGCCGACGGCGGCCGCGCGCTCTTCGAGCGCAGCTTCCTCTTGATCCCCGCCCTTCCGATGCTGGTCGTGGCCGGTTTCCTCTGCCGGAGGGAGCTGCCTCTCCGCTGCGGCGATTGGACCGCCGGCAACTGGCGCCGGTCGCTGCTGTGGGCGCTCCTCGGGGTCGGCCTGCCTGGCTTCTTGCTGATGCAGTCCACCGTCGGCTTCGGCCCGCTCCGCAGCGGCACCCTGTGGCCCGCCCTCCTGCCGATCCTGGCCCTGGCTCTTCTCAACGCTTCCGCCGAAGAGCTCCTCTTCCGCGGTCTGATCCAGACGCCGCTGGTCGCCGGCCTCGGTGCCGGCTGGGGGGTCCTCCTGCAGGCCGCCTTCTTTGCCATCCACCACTGGGGCGCCAGCCCGTCGCCGATCGCCGGCGCCCCCATGGCCCTTCTGCTGTTCTTCGCAGCGCTCTGGATGGGGCGGAGCGTCCTCGACACCCGCGGTCTGGCCTGGGCGATCGCCTTCCACACCACCCTCGACCTCGTCTTCTTCGCCGCCCACTTCGTGCCGGGGAGCTAGTGTTCCGTGCGGTAAGTTCCTTGTCACACCGAGAGCGGCGAAGCGCCCGCTGGGCAAGGCGCGACGAGCGAGCATATCGAGGCTATATGCGACCGAGGAGCAACGCCGCCCAGCGGGATGCAGCGCCGCTCGAATGTAAAGGAACTTGCCGCACGGGACACTAGTGTCCCGCAGAGGCTCTCCCCTTGGTGAACCGATGGTCCTGTATTTTCGTACCTGCTAAAGTACCGGCGAACGGCTGGGTAGAACCGCCGAGCTGGCCGGCCGCAGAGGAGGACACGTGAGCGAAACCTGCTGCTCGATTTCCACCCCGAGAGCGGGCGCCTCTCGCTGCCCGGCGAGCGGATTCGCGGGCCAGTTGGTCGACTGGACGACCGTCGCCGCGTTGAGCGGTGGCCGGGTGCCGCCGAGGCAGGAGTTCCGCCTCTGCCGCGACCCGGAGTGCGAGGTCGTCTACTACGGCACGGCCGGCGCGCTCCTGGCCACGCGCGATCTCAACGTGCGGCCGGGCTTCAAGAACGGCGGCGACGGGCTGCTCTGCTACTGCTTCCTCCACCGCGAGGCCGACATCGCCCGCCAGCTCGCAGAGACCGGGCGGACCGACCTCTTCCGCTCGATCAGGGACGAGGTCGAGGCCGGCAACTGCGCCTGCGAGGTTCGCAACCCCTCGGGCAGGTGCTGCCTCGGGGAGGTCCAGGAGACCATCCACCGCCTCGAAGAGGCAATGGGAGTCCACCCATGAAGTGTGTCGGGCCGACCCTTTCGCAGGAAGAGATCGCCGCCGTTCGCAAGAGCCTGGAGTTCGCGCCCGAACTCGAAGAGACGGCCGAGCTCTTCACCCTCGCCAGCAACTCGACGCGGCTCAAGGTGGTCTTCCTGCTCGACCGTCTGAAGGAGCTCTGCGTCTGCGACCTCGCCGAGATGCTCGCCGTCTCGGTCTCGGCCGTCTCCCAGCACCTGGCCAAGCTCCGGGCCTTCGGCCTGGTCAGCACCCGCCGCGCCGCCCAGACCATCTACTACCGGCTCGCGGACCATCCGTTCCTCGACAAGCTCCGGCCCACCTTCCTCCGCGAGATCGAATGGGAGCTGGCGGAGATCCGGTAGGACATGAGCGAGCCAGCGTCCGGCAGGAAAGCCGCCGGCGTCGCCGCCGCCGGGATGGGAGCCGCCGCCCTGGCCACCGCCGCAGGCGCCTGTTGCGTGCCGGTGATCGCGCCGCTTGTGGTGGCAGTCCTCGGGGCCAGCGGCGCCGCCTGGGCCGCCGGCTTCGAGCCCTACAGCCTCGCCATACTGGGCCTCGCGGGCCTGCTGCTCTCCTACGGCTATTGGACTCTCTACCGGCCGCGCCCCGCCACCGCCGGCGACGCCTGCCCGGTCCGCCGGCCGCTGGCTCCCCGCGTGGTGCTGTGGATCGCCACGGCCTTGTGGGCCGGCGCCGCCCTTCTGAACCTCGCTTCCCGGGTGGTGAGTTTCCCGGTCTGAGAGCGGACAACCGATGAGGAGCGTCATGAGACGGCTTCGGCAACTCGACCTCGCGCTGATCACTGCGGTTCTCGCGGTCGCCGGGGCGGCCGCGCTTTCCTCGCAGAGCGGGAAGGACTCCGCCTATCCGACGATCGGCGCCGATCTCGAGCCCCTGCGCGCCGCCTTCAACGCCGAGCCCGACAACGTCCGGGCGGTGCTGCTCGCCTCGCCGACGTGAGGGGTCTGTCTTCGGGGGGTCTCCGAAGTCAAGAAGCGCTTGCTGGACGAGGTCGAGATCGAGAACCTCTCCGTCCACGTCGTCTGGTCGAGCCAGCTCGGAGCCAGGGCCAAGCACGTCGCCGGCGGCGCCGCGCTGATGCAGGACGCCAGGGCGACGCACTACTGGGACCCGGATCGCCGGGTGGGAGCGGCCTTCCAGGAGCAGATCGCCAACCTGGGCTCCCCGGCGTGGGACGTCTGGATGCTGTTCGCCCCGGGCGTCGTCTGGGAGGGCGACGGCCCTCCGGCACCCACCTGGTGGGAGCACCAGCTCCGCGGCCTCGACGAGGCGCTACGCCTCGACCCGAGACGGTTCGCCCGCAAGGCGCTCGAGATGAGCGCTGCGGCGGACTGAGGTCGGCAGACCTTACTGCGGCCCGGGCTGCGCCTCCCGGAGAGGACAGCGCCGCACGAACAGGCCCGCGGAGGCTGGCTTCACCTGAGCCTCGGGAGGAAGCGCGGGACCCGCCTCATGTAGCACTCGTATTCTTCACCGAAGCGGTCCCGCAGTTCACGCTCTTCGAGGAAGACGATGAGATACAGCAAAGGAACCGTTGCGACGACCAGGGCGTAGAGCGCCAGGTAGTTCGCGAACAGCGCGAAGGCGGAGGCCTCGAACAGGATCCCCACATAGCGCGGATGGCGGATCCTCGCGTAGATGCCGCGAGTGATCAGCTCGCTGGGGCGTTTTTCGGAAACCTCCGCCAGGCCGAGAAGAGTCGCGACGCTCAGATGACGACGATACTGACGCTCGAGCAGGATCGCGACCGCCATGCAGATCATCGCCCCCGCCGTCAACCCCCAGCTGAAGCCGAACTCCACCCGCAACAGGACGGCTCGCCAGCAGAACAGCCCAGAGGCGATCAGGGTCGCGAACGCCCCGACGGCCAGATAGGTGACTATCGGTCCCCGTCGTCGCCAGAAGCCGGCCAGCGGATGGATGAGCAGCCACATCGACATCGCGGCTGGAAAAATGACCACCAGGATGAGCGCCGTGACGTACCGCGCCGCGTCCACGGTCTGGCCCTTCACCTTAGTGCGAGCACTGGAGCACGATCTTCCCCGTCACCGAGCGCTCTCCGAGGAGCTGGTGAGCGCGGGCCGCCGCGGCGAGGGGCATGCGCTCCGCAACGACGGGCCGGAGCCTCTCCTCCGCCAGCAGCCCGAACAGTGTGGCCATGTCCTCGCGGAACCAATCCGGGCGCCGTTTCCGGAGCGTCTGGATGCTGTAAATGCCTAGACGGCGTCCGTCGGGAATGAGCGCATGCCGGATGAGCTGAGCCGCCAGCGACGGAAGACCCCGCAAGCGACTGCGCTTTCCACCGATCAGCGTCGTGCCGACGAGGGAGGTGGCGTGGCCGTAGGCGACCAGCCGACCACCGCGTCTCAGCGTGCGGTACGAGCGGGCAACGTGGTCGCCGCCGATCCCGTCGAAGACGATGTCCACCCCGCCGCCCTTCGTGAGCACTGCGACCTCTTCGACGAAGTCCGTGTTCTGGTAGTCGATGGGCCGGGCTCCCAGGCGGGCCACCAGGTCGTGCTTCGGTCGGCTCGCCGTCGCGTACATCTCCAGATCCATCAGCCTTCCGAGCTCCAGGAGCGCCGTGCCCACGCCACCGGCGGCGCCGTGTATCAAGGCGCGCTCACCCGGCTTGGTGCGAGCCGACCGGTGCATCATCTGGTAGGCAGTCCCGTAGTTCAGGACGAGGCTGACCACCGTCGCCGGGTCGAGCCCGGCCGGCACGGGCAGCAGCTCCCGGGCCGGTAGGCAGATGGACTCCGAGTAGCCGCCGACGATCGGCAGCGCGGCGACGGTCTGGCCGAGCGCTACCGCCGAGACGTCGGCGCCCAGTCTGTCGACGGTACCCACCAGGTCCCAACCCGGCGTGAACGGCGGCCGACGCGCCTCGGGATGCACCCCTTCGCGCATCAGCAGGTCGGCAAAAGAGACCCCGGCCGTCAGGACTCTCACCCGGGCCTCGCCGGCGGCCGGCGTCGGCAGGGCCTCTTCGGCGATCCTCAAGACTCCCGGTCCACCGTAGCGGTCGACCACGATGCGTCTGTAATCCATCAGCGCCAGGTTTCCCCTAACAGACGAAGGCCGCGGCCGCCAGACCCCGCCGGGTGGGTAGCCGACCGGCTGCCCGGCGTTGCCCGGTGGCCCAGAGGGTGCCGTCAACGACGGCTGCCCCGAGCTCTGGCGCTCGGAGAACCACGGGTGACGGCCGAAGCGGTTCCGCGGCACGGGCTCGCCGCGGGTCACGAACCACTCGAACCCCCGGACCACCGACGACAGGTACCGGCTCAGCAGCGGGCGGAGGTAGAGGAGGTGCGGCAGCCAGCGGACCGCGACCGGCACCCGCTGCAGGGCGAACGGGTAGACGGTGATCCTCAGCCGGCAGCTCTGCGCATCGACGGGCAGGATCCGCCACGATACGAAGGAGCTCCTGCCGCCCGGCCTGCCGATCTCGAGGTCGTAGCCGACGCCCTCGAGCCAGCGGCGGAATCGCCGCTCGAAGACCCAGCCGCTGAGATAGTGGATCTCGTCCCGGGATCTCTCGCCCGGCCATTCGTGCACGGGGTTCTTGGCGCAAAAGGGATGGCACGGCTCCAGGTTCCCCGGCCTCGAGAGGACCCTCCACACCTCGGCGGCCGGGGCCGCGATCCGCCGGGCAGAGCCAATGGGCCACTTGAAGCCGGGTCGCGGATCATCGAGCCTCGGCATCTGCGGGCCGAGGCTCGCCTCCAGTTCGTCGCTCGGGCGGACGCTCACGATCCGGCTCACGTATCTACACTGTAAGACAGAAGGGCCACGGGTCGAGCCCGCTCAGAGAGCCGCCGTCACCAGCTCGGAGGCGGCCCACTTCCAGGAGAAGACCAGCCGTCCGTCGGGACCGACCGCTGGCCTCGCCCAGGGCCGGTCTGGCGGACCCAGGCTGTCCCTCCACTTGCAAGTGCTTCATAGACTTGAGCGGTACGATCTCCGAGAATCGGGCAGCCGCATCGCCGGGCAGACGCCTGAATGAGAACTGAGCAAGAAAACGGTCTCGAGCGGTCGATCGGTCTGTGGGGCGCCACGGGGATCGGGGTGGGGGCCATCGTCGGGGGCGGCATCCTGGCCCTGGCCGGGGTGGCGTTCGCGGCCACCGGCCCCGGCGCCATGGTGGCCTTCGCGCTCAACGGCGTCATCGCGGCGCTGACCGCGCTGAGCTTTGCCGAGCTGGCCTCGGCGTTTCCAGAGTCCGGCGGCGCCTACACCTTCGCCAAGAAGACGCTGTCGAGCGGGGCGGCTTTCCTGGTCGGGTGGGTGGTCTGGCTGGCGTCGATCGTCGCCGCCGTGCTCTACGCGCTGGGTTTCGCCTCCTATGCGGGCTTCGCGATCGTCTCCCTGGCCGAGAGCGCCGGCGGACCCGCTCCGGTCTGGCTGGCGAGCCGCGGGGGACTGCTGGCGCTGGCGACCCTGGCGACCGCCGCCTACGCCCTGCTGCTGTTCCGCAAGGCCTCGGGCGGCGGCATGTGGGCGACGGTGGGCAAGGTCGTCGTCTTCGTGGCGCTGATCGTCGCCGGCCTCTGGGCGTTGCTCGGCGAGAGCCTGACCACGGTCGGCGAGCGGCTCTCGCCGTTCTTCCCCGGCGGCTCGCTGGGGCTGTTCCAGGCGATGGGCTACACCTTCATCGCGCTCCAGGGCTTCGACCTCATCGCGGCGGTGGGCGGCGAGGTCAAGGAGCCGCGCCGGACGATCCCGCGGGCGATGTTCCTGTCGCTGGCGGCGGCGCTGGCGATCTACATCCCCCTGCTCTTCATCATCGCCACCGTCGGGGTCGAGCCCGGGAGCTCGATCACCGCCGCCAGCGCCGCCGACCCGGCTACGGTGGTCGCCTCGGCGGCGGGCAACTACCTCGGGCCCTTCGGCTTCTGGCTGGTCATCGTCGCCGCCGTCCTGTCGATGCTCTCGGCCCTGCAGGCGAACCTGCTGGCGGCCTCGCGGGTGGCGCTGACGATGGCGCGGGATCGCAGCCTGCCGCACGCCCTCGGCGGGCTCCACCGCGCGAAGGGCACGCCGGCGGTCGCCATCCTGGTGACCTCGCTGATCGTGGTGACCATCCTCGCCCTGGTCGCGGACGTGGCGGTGGCGGGCGCCGTCTCCAGCCTCATCTTCCTGGTCACCTTCGCCCTCGCCCACGGCATCGACATCCTGATGAGGCGGCGGGGCGGCGGCGCGCCGGACGCCTTCCGGGTGCCGGGCTTCCCGGCCGTGCCGGTCGTCGGGGGACTGGCCTGTGCCGCCCTGGCCGTCTACCAGGGCTTCGCGGTGCCGACGGCGGGGCTGATCGCCGTCCTCTGGCTGGGGTTCGGCTTCGGGCTCTACTTCTTCCTCTTCGCCGAGCGGGCGGACGTCGTCGACGCCTCGGCCGAGGGCCTCGACCCCGAGCTCATCCGGCTGCGCGGCCGGGCGCCGCTGGTGCTGGTGCCGATCGCCAAGCCGGCCAGCGCGGCGGCGCTGGTCCACCTGGCCAACGCCATCACCCCGCCCGGCATCGGGAGGGTGCTGCTCCACTCGGTCGTCCAGCCGCCCGGCACCTGGGAGCGGGGCGATCTCGAACAGCAGCTCGACGACGTCCAGTCGATCCTCGACGAATCGCTCGGCCTGTCGCTGCGCTCGGGGATCACCCCGGAGTGGCTGACCACCGTGGCCCCCGATCCGTGGACCGAGATCGCCCGCGTCGCCAAGGTCCACGGCTGCGAGAGTCTGGTCGTCGGTCTCGGCGAGCTGACCCGCGAGACCATGAACACGCGGGTCGGCGGTCTGATCAACTCCGTCCAGTCCAACGTCGTGGTGCTGCGGGCTCCCGAGGGCTGGACCCCCGGCTCGGCCGAGAAAGTGCTGGTTCCGGTCGGCGGGCGCCGCGACCAGAGCCTCCTGCGGGCCCGCCTGATCGCCAGCCTGTCGCGGGGCCAGCGCCGCCGGATCACCTACCTGCGGGTGCTGGGCGAGACCGCCTCCGAGCGGGAGTCCGCCGGCGCCCAGCGGGGGCTGTCCCACCTGGCCCTCGACGAGGCCCCCGGCGCCGCCGAGGTGAGGATCACGCGGGCCGCCGACGCCGTCCAGGAACTGGTGAAGGCGTGCCGGGAGACCGATCTGGTGATCCTCGGGCTCCAGCGTCTCGCGCAGCGGCGGCGGCGGTTCGGCGAGCTGACCCTCCGCCTCGCCACCGAGACCACCACGCCCCTGATCCTGATCAGCCGGCGGTAGCGGCCGCTCAGCCCGCGGAGCGCGAGCCGGTGTGGGCCCGGTAAAGCGCCGTGCTGAGGTACTTCATGCCGGTGTCGCACATCAGGGTGACGATGGTGGCCTCCGGCCCCAGCTGCTCGGCCAGCCGGAGGGCGGCGAGGACGTTGGCGCCGGTCGAGGTGCCGGCGAAGAGACCCTCTTCGCGGGCCAGGCGGACGGCCATGGCCACCGCCTCTTCGGTCGACACCCGCTCGATCCGGTCCGCGACGTCCTCCCGCCACAGCGGGACCACGAAGCCGGCGCCGACCCCGTCGATCTTGTGGGCGCCCGATGGCCCGCCCGACAGCACCGCCGACTCGGCCGGCTCGACGGCGACGACCCGGAGGCGCTCGTTCCGGCGACGCAGACCCTCGGCGTTGCCCCGCAGCGACCCCGCCGTGCCGACGCTCTGGACGAAGGCGTCGACCCGCCCACCGGTCTGGGTCCAGATCTCCTCGGCCATCCGGTGGTAGGCGGCGAGCTGGTCGGCGTTGTTGAGCTGATCGGTCCAGAAGCTGCCGTGCTCCGCGGCCAACACCCGGGCGGCCTCGATCATCCGGCGGGTCAGCTCCGCCGTCATCCGCCCGCCGTCGCTGGGCACGATCTCGAGCCGCGCCCCAAACAGCTCCATGTAATCGAGCTTCTCGCGCGAGAAGGCGTCCGAGGTGACGACGCGCAGCGGATAGCCCTTGACCGCGCAGACCAGCGCCAGCGACACCCCGGTGCTGCCGCCCGTGTACTCGACCACCGAGCCGCCGGGCCGCAGTCGGCCGTCTGCCTCCGCCGCCTCGATCATGGCCAGCGCCATGCGGTCCTTGATGCTCCCCGTCGGGTTGTGCGACTCCAGCTTGAGCAGGATGCGGGCGCCGCTCTCCGGCACGATCCTGCGCAGCGCCAGGAGCGGCGTGCCGCCGACGCCGTCGAGGACGTTGCGATGCAGTCCTGTCACGGCCGGTTCTCCGTCTCGCTCCGACTCGATGCTATCCGAGCCGCCGCCCGGCCCCGCCGCCGCCCGCTTCGGAGAAACCCGGCGTGGAGAGCGGCCGTCAGCCTCCTAGGACCAGCCGATCTCCGACCTCTGGCTGGAGTGGAAGCACTTCGTACAATCTCTCGGGGGCCACCGCGGCTGGCGGCAGGGGCCGGACCCGCAGGCGCCCGGCCCCTGCGCCGGGGTCGTGCTAGGCAGCGGCCCGCTTGGCCGGCGCGAGCTCTACCTCGATCGGCACGCTCCGACTGACGACGTCGTACACCGGCGAGTAGGTGGGCCCCAGCCTGACCACCTCCTCGAGCTCCTCCCTCGGCACGTCGGCGTCGATGTCGAAGATCATCCTGATCGCCTCGTAGCCGTTGCGGACGCTGTCGTCGAGGCCCAGGAAGCCGAGCAGGTTGATGTCGCCCTCGACCCGTGAGCTCAGCTTGTTGATCTGGATGCCCCGGGCCGCCGCGTGCACCACCATGGCGGTCGTCACGCACCCGGCCAGGGCGGTCAGCAGGTACTCGACGGGATTGGCGTTGCCGTCCGTTCCCAGGAGCACCGGCGGCTCGTCGGCCGTGAAGACGAACGGCTGGGCATGGCGGTGCACCTGGCAGGTGCCGTGGAACTGCTCGATCCTGGTGCGGTTGACCGGGCCGTCGATCCACTCGTTCTCGGCCTGGAACTGGAACTGGGCCAGGTCGGGCTGCGACTCGATCGCGGCCAGGGTCTGCTTCAGGGCTTCGACGTCGACTCCGTTGATCTTCTGCTTCATCACTGCCTCCTTGGCTTGTTGGCTCGCCCGGTTCATCCCGTCGGGCCGGCGTTCGCGGCCAGGGAAGGGCAGTAACGGTGCCAGCGCGCGCCAGCCCGGTCGACGATCTCTTAAGTCGTTGCTCATGAGCAGCTTGTGCAGGACGATGCGAGGCCGCGGGGCTTCCGAGAAGTCGTGATTCACGAGATCTCGCAACGACTCCTCGCGAGATTTCGCGCCCGGGTGGAGACGCCGGCACTGCGAGCAGCCCGGCCTACCGCTTCAGCCCGAGTGCCTTGATGCGGGAGGAGAGAGTCGAGGGCTTCATGCCGAGCAGCTCGGCGGCTCCTCCGTTACCGGCCACCTTGCCCTTGCTGACCTCGAGGGCGCGCTGGATGTTCGCCCGCTCCAGCGCGGCGAGCTCGGCGGCGGTCAAGACGCGGCTCTCCGCGGCGCCGGCGGTCTCCACTGGCGCCGCCGTCCGGCGCCCCGGCCGCGCTGCCGGCTCCGGAAGCGCCCGGTCCAGGTTGAGCCGGCCGTCGGTCGACGTGATCACCGCCCGCTCGACGACGTTCTGCAGCTCGCGGACGTTGCCCGGCCAGTCGTAGGCCAGGAGGCGCGCTTTCTGAGCGCGGTCCAGGGGCGCGATCGGGCGACCGATCCGACTCGCGTACCGCTCCCTGAAGCTCTCGGCGAGGAGCACCACATCGTCGCCCCTCTCCCGGAGCGGCGGGAGTCGAATCGGAAAGACGTTCAGGCGGTAGTAGAGATCCTCCCGGAACGTCCCCGCCTCGACCGCCCGGGTCAGATCGCGGTGGGTCGCCGCCAGTATCCGGACGTCCACCTTGCGTGACCGCGAGCTTCCGACCGGCTCGATCTGTTTTTCCTGGAGCACTCTCAAGAGCTTCGACTGGAGCTCGGCCGACAGCTCTCCGATCTCGTCCAGGAAGAGGGTCCCGCCGTCGGCGCGGACGAAGCGGCCCTTTCGCTCCCGGTTGGCGCCCGTAAAAGCGCCCTTCTCGTGGCCGAAGAGCTCGCTCTCGATGAGGTTGGCGGGGATCGCGGCGCAGTTGACGGTCACGAACGGCCGCTTGCGGCGCGGCCCGGCCTCGTGGACGGCGCGCGCCACCAGCTCCTTGCCGGTGCCGGTCTCGCCCAGGATCAACACCGTGGAGTCGGTCGGCGCCACCTGGCGGACGTCCTCGAGGACCCGGCGCACCGCCGGACTCCGGCCCAGGATCTCACTCGCCCCCTGGAGCTGCCGAACCTCCTCGCGCAGGGCCTCGGTCTCGCTGCGGAGCGCCGCGATCCGACGCTCGGCCTCGAGCCGCTCGTTGACGTTGCGGAGAATCAGCGTGTAGCGGAAACCACTCTTGCCGACCGATCGCGACAGCGTGGCCTCGGCCGGGAACTCCCGACCCGAGGGGGTCCTGGCCGTCAGCCCGCTGGGAATCCACGACGAGCCGGCGCCGCCGGACTCCGAAAGCAGATCCATCAGCTTCTCGAGCGTCTGCGCGCTGTCTGGGGTCAGGAAGCCGGCCAGACTCTGCGCTCCGACCTCCGAGGCGTCGCAGGCGAACAGCTTCGCCGCCGCCGGATTCACCATGGTGATCCGGAGCCCGGGGTCGAACTCGACGATCCCGTCCATGGCGCTGTCGAACAGACAGCGAAGCTTCTCCTCGCGATCGCGAACCGCGGCCACGGCGCGCAGCCGCCGCAGCTCGGCGCCGGCCCGCGCGGCGAACACCTGGAACAGAGCCCGGGTCCGGAGCTCCTCCGGCAGCGGCTTGGTGTCGAGGACCGCCAGATGTCCGAGAATCGTCCCGTCGAGATCGGCGATTCGCTGACCCATGTAGCTGACGGCGTTGAGCGGCCCCAGATCGGGGTCGCCGGGGAACAGCTCGATGACGCGATCCGGGATGTGGACCAGCTCCTGACCACAGATCACCGGCTCGCAGGGCGTGCCGGCGACGTCGTACTCGTAGTCGGCGACGTACTCGCCGTCGAACCAGAAGGCCAGGGCCCTGAGGCGTTTCTTCGCCGGGAGGTACTCGGTGACCCAGGCGCCCGCCACCCCCAGGGCATCGCAGAGGCTGCGCACCAGCGCGGCGAAGAAGCGCTCGCCGGTCTCGGCCGCTACGCCCTCCACCACCGCCCGCCAGGGGGCTTCGCTCTGCCGAGGTGGCTCCGGCTTCGGGGACTTCGGCGCCTCGGGCACTTGCGGGGACCAGTCTACTCCCACCTCTGGAGCCGGGTCGCTCCTCTGCGGCTCAGGTCCGGCGCCGTCGCCTTCCAGTAGCATCCGGCCACTCGCCGCATCGAAGCGCACCGCGGCACAGGAAGGGAGGACCCCCGATGAAGAAAGCCGTCCCCACCGGAATCGCCCTGCTGGTCGGCGTGGTGGCCGTGTTTTCCACGGCCCTCGCCCAGGAGCCGGGGATCACCTTCAAGTCGACCGAGCTGGCCCCCGGGCTCTACATGCTCGAGGGCGAGGGGGGCTTCTCGGGCGGCAACCTGGGGCTGCTGACCGGCGAGGACGGCGTGGTGCTGATCGACGACGGCGTGCCGCCGGTGACCGACGAGCTGCTGGCGGCCATCGGCAAGCTGACCGGCGACCCGGTCGAGTTCGTGGTCAACACCCACGTCCACGGCGACCACATCGGCGCCAACGAGGCGTTCGGGCAGGCCGGCGCGACCATCGTCGCCCATGACAACCTGAGGCGGCGGCTGCTGGCCGAGGGCTTCAAGACGGCCGCCGGGCAGGTGCCGGCGCCCGAGGACGCCCTGCCGGTGGTGACCTTCTCGGACTCGGTGACCTTCCACCTCAACGGCCGGAGCGCCTTCGTCTTCCACGTCGAGCAGGCCCACACCGACGGCGACGCCGTCATCCACTTCCGCGACGACAACGTCCTCCACGCCGGCGACGTCCTGTTCAACCGGCTCTTCCCGTTCATCGACCTCGACTCCGGGGGCACCGTCGACGGGTTCCTTGCCGCCCAGAGGCGGCTCCTGGCGCTGGCCGACGACGCGACCAAGATCATCCCGGGCCACGGCGCGCTGGCGAGCAAAGCCGATCTCGCGGCGGCGGTCGCCATGCTCGAGGACGCCCAAGCGCGGGTCCGCGCGCTGGTCGAGGCCGGACGGTCCGAGGAGGAGATCCTCGCCGCCAACCCCCTGGCCGACTACCACGACGACTGGAACTGGGGCTTCATCACCACCGAGCGGATGACCCGGACCCTGGTCCGCGCGCTGACCGAGCAGTAGGTCCGGGCGCTCGCCGCCTCAGGGCAGCGGGCCGACCCGCGGCAGCGGGTAGGTCTCGCCGCCGGTCGTCCAGTCGAGTCGCACGACCTCGCCGTTCTCGCCGAGCACGACCTCGATCTCGGCGTAGTCCTGGGGCGAGAACAGGGTCGTCTTCGAGCTGGGGATCAGCAGCCACTCGCTCATGTGCACCCGGCCGCCTTCGACGCGCAGCTCGAGGTTGCGGCCGGGACGCAGCTCGTAGGAGCCCTGATAGCTCTCCAGCACCTCGGGATCGACCTCCACGGCCGTGACGTCGATCGGCGACGGCGGCGGCACGTCCTCCCCCGCCGCGATCTTCGGCAGGGCTTCGCGGATGCGGTCCAGGGCGCCGGAGACCAGGTTGCTGGCCACGACGACGCCGACGCCGGTCGCCGCGTCGTGGTCGGCGAAGGCGCGGTAGCCGTTGGCCAGTCCGTTCCAGCTAAGGTTGCCGCCCTCGCGCACCAGCAGCTCCCGGGCTCGCTCGCCCAGCTTGCCCGCCAGCAGGGCCTGCTGCAGCGCCAGCAGATCGCGCGGCGTCGAGTACACCGACCCGGCGCCGACCAGGTAGGAGACGTCGACCGGCGGCGCGTTCAGCAGTCCCGCGGTGTCGAAGGAGTAGCTGGCGGCCCGCCGCTCCAGGATCACCCGGCTGCCGGCGTCCGAGGTGTCGGTCATGCCGGCCGGGAGCAGAACGTGCTCCGACAGCAGCTCCGCGTAGGGCTTTCCTGCGGCCAGCTCGAGCACCCGCGCGAGCACCGAAAAGCCCGCCGAGCTGTAGACGCTGTCGGACCCCGGCTCGAAGACCAGCTCCCGCCGGGCGGCCAGCTCGACCATGCTGGCGGGCGTCTGCGGCCGCGTCTCGTCGAGCGGCTCGGTGACGCGGTGGGGAATGCCCGAGCTGTGCCGCAGCAGGTCACCGACCGTGATGTCGGCGGCGCGCGGAAAGTCGGGCAGGAACTTCGTCAGCTTGTCTTCCAGCGCGAGCTTCTCCGACTCGAGAAGCCGAGCCAGGATCACGATGGTCATCGGCTTGTTCATCGAGCCGACCCCGAACCGGGTCCGGGGCGAGTTGGGCACCCCGTGCTCGTGGTTGGCCAGACCGAACGAGCTCTCGTACACCACCTCCCCGCGCCGCGCGATCAGCAACGTGCCGGACAGGTGGCCGACGTCGACGTAGGGCTGGAGATAGCGTTCGACCTGCTCCGCGAGCGCGGCCGGCTCCCGCGCCGCCTCGACGGTCGCTGCGCTCGCGGTGACACCCGTCAACACCGCCAACGTGAGACCACGGGGTGCGAATCTCTCGATCATCGAGTCCTCCTGAATCCCAGACCCTGTAGGCACCGAGGTTAGCCCATCCCTCCGCAACCTGAGCCGGCGATCCGGCTCCGGCGCGAGGACCGGTTCTCTTCTCGGGCCGACCGCGGACGGGCCGGACGGGTCCGCTCAGTCCCAGTCGACCGACACCGGCGAGCGCGTCCAGACGTTGGTGAAGTAGCGCTCCAGCTCGCGGCCCGGGAAGGCGAGATCGTAGGTCTCGGTGAAGCGGTAGCGGTCGGTGATCTCGATCGTCAGCCGGGCGCGGATGCCCGGGCCGCTCTCGACCGCCTCGGCGACGCAGACCACCTTCATGCCGTCGACCGTGCAGGGGGAGCGCACCACCACCCCTTCGCCCATGAACTCCCGGTAGACGATAGTGCCGCGCTCGCGGTCGAAGCTGAAGACGCCCAGCTCCTCGTGCTCGTCCCCTTCCGGACTCTTCTCCTGCGGCAGCCGCACCGAGCGGTGCCTCGAGGCCAAGTAGAGGTCGCCCATCACCAGCTCGTACTCGCGCACCCCCCTGCCGGTCCCCAGCTTGCCGTCGATCGCCCCCTCCCAGTTGCCCACCAGCAGCGTCAGCGGCGCCAGCGGATGCGCCGCCGCTACGGGCTCACCGGTGGTCTCCGCTTCCTGCGCGCGGGCCGCGCGACCACCCGCCAACAGCGCCAGCCCGGCGACCGCCAGAGTCCCGACTCGATGTCTGCGCTGGCTGTTCCGCATCTTCCGTCCTCCGCGACGTCGTTCTCCGCCTGGGCCGACCCCGCCCGGTGCGCACCTCCAGCGTACCGTGCCTGTGGCGTTCCCGGCGCGCCGGCCGCCTGTTGTCGAGAGCAGCCTACGCCAAGCCGCAAAGCCCGGAGTACCGATCTGTCGGCCACAGTTCATGCGGGGACCTATTAACGCTTGACGTTAATGTCGTCACTCCGGGCCGAGTAGACCGAGACCCGAGGGCTGGTCGCGGGGGTCTGCGCGACCTTCCGCGTTGCGGCAGCGCGGAGCAGCACCTGCGAGCTCACCGGAACAGTCAAGAGGAGAAAGACCACGATGAGCAGGTCCTCGATCCACACCAGGTCTCCGCTCGGCAGGCTGCGGACAACGGACGCCAGACCGAGGAGAGCCACACCAAGCGTGGCCGCTTTCGTCGGGGCGTGGATCCGCGAGTAGAAGTCGGGCAGCCGGAGCAGGCCGATGGCGGAGGCGAAAAAGAGAAACGCTCCCAGAAGCGTCGCCATCGCCGCCACGACCTCTCCCCAGCCACCTGGAACGCTAGTCATCGATCTCTCCTCGCTCCAGGAACCGGGCAAAGACCACCGCACCGACAAACGAGAACAGCGCCAGACCCAGCGCCGCGTCGACGTACAGACGCGCATCGGCGGCGCCGGCCTGAAACAGCAGCAGGCCGACGAGGCCGAGCGCAATCGTCTCGCCCGCCAGCAGGCGGTCGAAGCTGGTGGGGCCGCGCACCAGGCGGACGAGCGTGAGCAGCAACGCGGCCACGATGAGAGCCTGGCTGAGATAGTGCACGAGCTCGATCACAGTGCCTCCAGCCGCAGCAGCGGAGCCTCGATGCGGCTGCGGATCGCGATCAGAGGATCCTCCTCCGGGTCGGCGTCCAGGACGTGGATCACGTACTCGTTACCGCGTAGCTCCTCGGTCACCGAACCCGGCGTCAGCGAGATCAGGACCCCCAGGATCAGCCGCGGCGTAGGTCGTTTGAGGCTCGTCGTGAAGCGGACCCAACGCGGCCGAACCCGGAGTCTCGGGCTCAGGACGAGCCGCAGCTGGCGTACGTTGGCGACGGTCAGGTCGATCACGAAGCGGAACAGAATCTGGCAGCAGATCGCGAGGCCTCGAGACAAGCGAACCGGTGAGAATCGGCCGCGCCAGGGCAGCCGAGTCGCCCAGGCCGCCGCTGCCGATACCGCGGCGCCCACGACAAACGTAGCGAGGTCGGCGTGGCCGCGAAGCCCCATCCACACGAGCCCACCGATGAGGGCGACGGCGAGCCCCATCATGGACGGAACCCTCCGGCGGCCGGGCGATGCCCCGGCACCTCTGCCACCGCCGCGACGTAGGCGTCGGCGTCGAGCAGCTGGTCCGCCGTGGCCTCTGCATAGCTGAAGACGGGGCCCGCGGCGAGAGCCAGCACCACCGAGAGCGCGACCAGACCGAGCAGCGGGATCACGGTCCCCAGGCTGCCACGCCGATCTGCCGCGGGCGGAGCATCAAAGGCGAATCGCCAGACTTTGAGCATGCTGGCCAGGGTGTAGAACGACGCCACGACCAGCACGGCGAGCACGATCCACTCGCTGGCGTCGAACGCGCCGCGCAGCAGGCCCAGCTTGGCGAAGAAGCCCGAAAACGGGGGTAGACCGGCGAGGGAGAAGCCGGCGATGACGAAGCCGACGGCGACCGCCGGCCCTGCGGCTCCGGCCGTCATCGACCGGAGGTCCCGCGTACCGCTCCGGCGCTCCAGCTCGTCGGCGACGAAAAAGAGCGCCGCCTTCACCAGCACGTGGTGGACCAGGTAGAACACGGCGCCGGCGATGGCGGCCCGAGTCATCAGCCCGAGGCCCAGGACCATGTAGCCGACCTGCGACGAAATGTGGAAGCTCAGAAGTCGGCGCAGCTCGTACTCGGACAGCGCGGCCACGACCGCCAGCAGCGCAGAGGCGGCGCCCGCCCACACCAGGACCGCCTGGAACGCGGTCTCCTGCATCAAGAGCGGTGCAGTGCGCGCCAGGGCGTAGACTCCAAGCTTCGTCATCATGCCGGCAAAGAGCGCCGCAACCGGACCGCTCAAGACAGGATAGGAAGCCGGCAGCCAGTACAGAAACGGGGCCAGCCCCGCCTTGATACCGAACGCGACCACCAGCATCGACAGGGCCGCCAGTCGCAGACCGCCGGGCCCTTCGCCCATCCGCACCGCGAGATCCGCCAGATTGACCGTTCCGGTCGCACCATAGGCCAGGCCGACGCCGACGAAGAAGAGCAGGGACGCAACGAGGTTGATGGCGATGTTCGGGAACGCCGCGCGCAGCGAGCGGTCGCCTCCCGGCACCTGGAGGAGCAGATACGAAGCCAGGAGCACCACCTCGAACATCACGAAGAGATTGAAGAGATCACCCGTGAGGAAGGCGCCGCTCAGGCCGAAGGCGAGCAGGAACAGGAGCGGCAGGGCCCTCCTCGACGTCTTCTCTCCGTGAACCATCGAGCGCAGCGCCCAGGTGGTGAAGAACACCAGGACGGCGAGCAGCAGCAGGAACAGGGCGGCCAGACGGTCGGCCACAAAGACGATCCCGAAAGGCGGAGCCCAACTGCCGAAGCCGTGCACCAGCACTTCGCCGCCCGCCACGGCTCGCACGATGGCGACCGCCAAAGCGAGCTGGATCGGTGCGACGCTCAGAGCGAGCCGCCTCATGGCAGCCGGGCTCAGCGGCAGCAGCCAGAGCAGAACGCCCGCGATTCCGGGAAGGGCGAAGATGGCGATGAGAAGCCCGCTCACCGGGAGCCTCCTGGCGCCCCGAGCTCGACCGCTACCGCCGCCGGCTCGCGATCCCCGTCGCCGGCGGGCGCCGGCTCGACCGCGACGCTGGCGAGATCGCGGGCCTTCGCCCGCAGCAGGCCAATGAGATAAAGCGTCACCGCCATCGAGATGACGATCGCGGTCAGCACCAGCGCCTGCGGCAACGGATCCGCGGTCTGACCCCGGACACCATCCCGCGCGAGGATCGGTGCCGCCGGTCCGACTCCCCCGGCGGCCAGCACCACGAGATTGGCGGCGTGAGCCAGCAGTGAAAGGCCCAGGATCGCGCGAAACAGACTGCGACCGAGCAGGAGCTCGACGCCGACGGCCACGAGCAGGGTCACAGCGAGGGCCAGGACGACGATCACAACCGGACCCTCCCTCCTCTGTCGATCGCGCCGCCGGGCGACGAGGGCCACAGGGCGCGGGTCGCGGCGGCCACGCCGCCGGCGACCGCCAGAACCACTCCCAGATCGAAGAGGAGTGCCGTGTGCCACTTCCAACCGGCTCCGAAGAGACGCAGCTCGCCGTGAGCATGCGTCAGCCCCGGCTGCCCGAAGAAGAAGCTCGCGACCAGGCTCAGCAGCAGGATGACGGCGCCAACCAGCGCCACCCCGCTCGCCGAGCCGCTGCCGCGAGTGCGGGCGGCCACCACCGTCGAGAGAATGGCGGCGATGCTCAGGGCGAGACCGGCCACGAAACCGCCGCCGGGCTCGTCGTGACCCTTGATCAGCAGGCTCACCGCCACAATCCCCGCCAGCGGCAGAATCAGCCGCGACATCCCGGGGAGCAGGCCGCTGGTCCCAGCAGCCTCGGCCGTCTGCGGCGGCTTCCTTGCCCGGGACCGCTCACGGCCTCGAACCAGACCCGCGACGCCAAGTGCCGCCAGCACGACGACCAGGGTCTCCATCAGAGTGTCGAGAGCGCGGAAATCGGTCAGGATGACGTTGACGACGTTGAGCCCTTTGGCGAGCTCCGGTGCGGCAACCCGGTAGAAGTCCTGAACGTGTGTCGAAGCCTCGGTGTCTCCGAGCGCCAGGACCAGAGAGCCCGCAGCCACTCCGGCGCCGATCGCCAGCGCTCTGCGCATCCACCGGGCACCGCCGCGAGGCCGCCGCTCGGCCGGCGCGGGCAGCCCCCGCAGGGAGAGGGCGAAGAAGATGGTCACCAGCACCTCGACCAGCAGCTGGGTGAGCATCAGGTCCGGCGCATTCATCAGCCGATAGAGGAAGGCGACGGCAAAGCCAGCGGCCGAGATGAGGAGTACCCGCGCCAACCGATCGCGGACCCGCAGGGCCGCAGCCAGGACGGCGGCGAGGACGAGGATCGTCACCAGACCCTCCGGCTGCGGCGCGGCGACCTCCCCGGCGAGAGCCTCGACCGCCGCCGGCACCGCCGCCAGCAGACCCGCGGCGAGGGCCAGCCCGAGATAGACGGAAGGAGGACCCCCTGCAAGCACGCCCGAGAGCCGGGCTCCAAGGCGCTGGGACGCATCGAGAGCCGAGTCGAAGAGCCGCTCGCCGGAGAGCGCCGAAGGGCCCCGCGGCAGCATCCGGAGACCGGTGATGCGATCGCTCAGATAACCGACCGAGACGATCGCGACACTGAGCAGAAGGGCTGCGTTGACGCCGTACCAGAGCGACAGCGGCGTCACCTCGGGGAGCATCCTGCCGATCACCGACGCGGTCACCGGCTCGAGGAACCAGCGATCGACCCAGGAGGCCCCGGGGCCCACGGCGAGGGTCAAAGCCGCCAGGATCGCCGGCGCCAAGAGGATCGCCGGTCCGAGTCCCTTGCCCCGACCTTCCAGGTCGCTGCGAGGCCGGCCCAGAAAGACCTCGCAGACGAACCGGCTCGAGTAAGCCACCGTGCCGATCGAGCCAAAGAAGATGGCGGTGATTGCCACCGCGTGAACCCATAGATCGGTAAGCATGGCCTTCTTGAGAATCAGCTCCTTGGACAGGAAACCGGCCAGCGGAGGAATCCCGGCCATCGAGCCCGCAAGGACCGCCGCCAGTGCGAACAAGACCGGGGTCCGCCGCCACAGGCCCCCTAGGTCGAAGAGCGACCGTGTGCCCGCTGCCTTGTCGATGCCGCCGACCGTCAGAAAGAGCCCGGCCTTGAAGACCGCGTGTGCGAACAGATGGAGCACCGCGGCGCGGATCGCCAGCTCCGTGCCGAGGCCGATCGTCAGGGTCAGAAGGCTGAGCTGTGACACGGTCGACCACGCCATCAGCAGCTTGACGTCGGACTCCCCGAGCGCCCGATAGCTCCCCCACACGCAGGTCATCGCGCCGACGGGCACCAGGACGGCGGTCCACAAAGGCGAGTCCCCGAGCAGCGGGTAGACGTAAAGGAGCAGGATGACCCCGGCCTTCACCATCGTGGCGGAATGGAGATAGGCCGAGACCGGCGTCGGCGCCGCCATCGCTCCGGGCAGCCAGGAGTGAAACGGTGCCTGGGCGCTCTTGGTGATCACCGCCGGCAGGAAGAGCGCCAGCGCGATCGTCTGAACCTCGGCAGCGAGCTCCAGGTCGAGCAGCGCGGAGAGGCTGGCCGTTTGGTTGACCGATGCCAGGTAGATGACGCCCACCAACATCGGCAGGGCTCCCGCCGAGGTGATCAACAGCGCGCGGCGTGCCGCGGCAAAGGCAGAAGGGTTGCCGCGGTCCGATCCGATGAGAAAGAACGAGACAATGCCGGTCAGCTCCCAGAAGAGGAAGAGCGCGTAGAGGTTGTCCGCCAGCACGAGCCCGAGCATCGACGTCTCGAACAGCGCCAGCAGCGTGACCGTGCCGCGCGCGGCGCGGGACTCTCCGAAGTAGGCGGCGGCGTACTGCAGGACCAGCGCGCCGATCGTGGCAACGAGAACCGCCAGGGCGAGCGTCACGGTCTCGAGCCGCCAGCTCACCGAGACCAGCAGCGCGGGCAACCACTCCGCTACGACCACCGGACCACGAAACGGCTGCGAGGCGAGCCAGGCGGCGGACGACGCGCTGGCCAGCGAGCCCGCGACTGCGAGCGCCGCCACCTCGCGCGCCGGCCGGCGCGCCAGCGCGCCGAGCCCGGCGAGGACCGCCGGAGCGGCGACCAGAAAGGTCGTCAGAAGCTCAGACATGCTGGCGCCCTCTCGCGCTAAACGGTCCTACGGGACTCGGCCACTGCCCGCGGTCGCAACACCGTTTCGTACCGGTCGGCCTACCGGTCGCTGTCGACGGTCATACGAGTCAGAACTCGTAGGCAATGGAGGCTAGGCCGAAATGGCCCCAACGGGAGTCGACGATCGGGCTTTCGCCGTACTCGTCGGCAAGCCGCTCGGCTCGCACCAGCCCGATCATCCGGACGCGATTCGTGATCTTCAGAAAAGCGCGCACGCCGGCCCCGAAGTTGAGTGCCGAGCCGGCCTCGAAGGCTGGTCGACCCGGACGCGCCTCCTCGGGTCTGACCCCAGCATAGTAGTCGACGAAGGCAGCGTCCTGCCAGATCACGCCGACGCCCGGGAAGATGCCGCCTTCACCGCGACCGAAGACCTTGGCCCAGGTCAGCTCCAGGCTGGCCTGGGTGCCGTCGCTGCGGCTCAGCGCATCTCTGGTGATCGTCGCTTCGACGTCGAAATCGCCAAGCTTCCACCCGCTCCTCAGACCCAGCTCGAAGGTTTCGCGTCGCTCTTCCATTCCAGCCAGAAAACTCGAGTCGCCCTCCTCGTACCCGGCAAACTGCGCGCGCCCGACGACGTCCAGGTTGAGTCGTTCGCTCTTTATCAACTCGAATCCGGCCTCTATCCCCCGGAAATAGAACCGCTTGTAGTCGAGAGCGAGCACCGGGATGACGCGGGTCTGGTTGTCTGCACCGACATAGGGTCGGGGCGACGAGATAACGCCCAGCCCCAGCGACCACTGCACGCCCTGGGGTTCAGGCCCCTGTGCCTCCACTGGGCCAGTGGAGATCAACGCCACTAGCAATGCAAGATGCAGTGTTGTTGGTTCTAGTGTCTTCATTGGCACAGCTCTCTCGAGGCGATCATATTCCTGTTCTTTCGCGACGGCGCCGCGCCCCCAGACGAGGACTCCAGCCCTACTTCTCCAGAGCCGCTTGGATGCTCAGGAACTCACCGACGTTTTCCTTCGTCACGAGCCCCGCCAGACGCCCGTCGGCGAGCACCGGAAGCGTGCGACCGGCCCGTTCTCGCAGACGTCGGAACACGGTCGTCGTCATCTCGGCTGCCTCTGCGGTCTCGAGATCCGTCAGCATGGCTCACCAGGGCTTTCGACTTTCGAATCAGGTCCCGCTCCTCAGTTGAGCCGCGAGCTACACCGCTTGTCTGTATGCCGGATGGTCAGACAATCCGTGCCGACACCAAATAGGTGATCGCGCTGACGCCGGCACACAGCGCCATACCCCAGATCATGTCGAACACCACCATACGCAGCGGGAACCCTTCGAGAGTGGCGAGGTTCGTGAGGTCGTAAGCGGCGTACGTGACAAGTCCGAGGAGTGCGCCGAGAAGGAAAGCCTTGGCGAGGCTTTCGCTCTCCATAGCCGGCCACACCACCAATACGACGATGCCCAGAACGAAGACTAGGTAGAAGACCACGGCCGCGGCCCAGTTAACCTTCGCCCGCATGAGGTGCCCGAGCTCGGACCGGTAGAACGAGCGTGCGACGACGCCGAGCCAGAGAAGATCGATCACCATGAAGCTCGTGAAGGCAACGGCGTAGAGCTTGAGGAAGATCGAGATGCTCATGGCGAGTCGTCGCCGTGGAATAAGTTCTCCCCCGGTGTCATTTGTTGAGTATCCAGATCGAGCCGTTGAGCACCGCGGCGAAGCTCACCCACGCCAGGTACGGTACGAGAAGCCAGCCGGTGGCTGGCCTTACACGCCAGAAAGCGCAAAGCGTGGCGAGGATCGCGAGCCCCAGCAGGAGGATCTCGGCGAACGCCCATCCCGGCGACTGCGCCGTCGCAAAACCCGACAGCCACCCCACCGCCAGCAACACCGCCGCGGCGAGAGTCAGCTCGATCGGGTTGCTCATTCCTTCATCCTACCTTCGGCTGACTCGGGCGAGTCGATCTGGACGGGCTCCCCGTCCACGGGAGCTGGGGCGGGATCGGCGCGAGCTCGAACACTGCACAGGGAATGACTGCGAAGCAAGGGTGAGCCGCCACGCGAGTTCTGGAGGGTTGGTCGGCGCGCGCGGCAGCGGCCCGGCGGCCGGCCTCGAGCGTCCAGAGAAAGACGGGGGGGCCACGGAGGCAGCGCCTGTCCCCGAATTCCTAGTCACTCGGCACGCGGTGTCTGATGAGGAGCGCGACGAAGAAAACCGTCAGCGCGAGACAGAGCCATGGAAGGGCGTCGCCGGTCCGTTGATAGACCGTTTTCACGCCCCGCTCGGGGACCGCCGCCGACAGCCGCCGGTCGGGGGTCGCGTAGTGGTCTAGCCGCCCGAGAACCCGGCCCTGGTAGTCGGTCACGACGTTCAAACCGTGGTTGGCCGGCCGGACCAGCGAGAAGCCCTGTTCCACGGCCCGGACCAGCGCCATGCGAGGATGGAGCTCCTTGATCGCGGGCCAGTCTCCCGACGGCGCCACGAGGACGTCGACGCCATCGCTCCCCGCGCTCCGCACGAAGCGCGGCGAGTCCATGTCGTAGCAGATAACTCCTCCCAAGGTGGTGAACGCCGTCTCGTGCACGAACGGCCTCTCGCTGCCGGCCAAGGCGAAGGGCTCCTCGATCACCGGCACCGTGTGGTGCTTCCAGTAGGTCTGGACGACCTCTCCCGCCGGGCTGATGAGGAGCAGCCGGTTCTCGTTCGGCCCGCCGGAGGCGCCGGGAATCAGGGCGATCGTCATGGCCAGGTAGATCTCCTCCTCTTGCGCCAGCCGTCGACCCTGCTCGATGAGCTCCTCATCCTGCTCCTCGTCGAACGAGACCAGGGCTCCTTCCGGCCAGACGACCAGGTGGGCGCCTGCCCGGGCCTCGCGGCGCGTGTCTTCGAACAGCTGCGGGTAAGTCGACTCGAGGGTCGCCCGAAAACTCGCCGCGCGCGCCTCGTCGACCTCCTGTTTCATCAGGATCTGCTGGGAGAGCAGGAAGTCCTCAGGTGCGACGATATCGAGCAGGTCGGGTGGCGTCACGATGGCCACGCGAAAGGCCCCGCCGGACGGTGCGAAGAAGACGAGGCGCGAGCTGCCGAAGAGAACGACCGCTCCCAACACGAGACCGTAGACCACGACCCCCGCACGGGCCCTGCCGTCGGACCAGCCGCTCCGCCAGAGGTTGTTGGCCACCGGGGCGAGCCAGAGCATGACGAAGGTGATGCCCCAGATGCCCGCGATCGAGGCAAGCTGCAGCAGCGCGAGGTTCTCGGTCTGGGTATAGGCGAGATTCCCCCAGGTGGTCTGGGAGATGCGCAGCGTGAACAGAAACTCGAGCGCGACAGCCGAACTCGGGAACACCAGGGTCTGGGCGACGCCCCGGATGCGGCTCTCGCTGAGACGGTCCAGCAGGTACGGCACCACGGAGTAGACCGCTCCCACGGCCGCCATCTTCGCCATCACGAGCGGCGGGAACGGCCACAGCCCGAGCCACAAGATGGGCATGGTGACAAAGAACACCAGGTACGCCCCTGCCAGGCCTTTCCAGAGCTTGGAAGCAGTGCGAAGGTAGCGAACCAGCAACACGGGGTACAGCCAGGCGGCCAGCGGCAGGATCCACCTGCCGTTCGACACCACGAGCAGCGCGGCCCCGGCCAGCAGCAGCGGAAACCCGACGCTCATCCTGGCCCGCAAACGGTCGATTCTCTTCGTCATGCTCTGCGTCCCCATGGGCTGAGTCCTCCTCGTCTCCGTCGTCTGGTGGACCTTTCATCCAGCATTCCCGAATCATACGACAATACTGAGCTAATGTTCAGTATAATGAGCGAAGGTTCAGCACCGACCCGGAGATCCACCATGCCAAAGCTGACCGAGGCCCATTTCGCAGCTCGCAAGGAGCAGATTCTGAAGGCCGCCTTCGAGTGCCTTGCACACAAGGGCTACTCCCGCCTGACCGTGCGCGACATCGCCGCCGAGGCCGGGATCAGCGTGGGCACCCTCTACCTCCACTTCGAGAACAAGCAGGAGATCGTAGAGGCCCTCGTCGAGCAGGAGCGCGCGCTCGACGAAGCCGCGCTCGAGGAGATTCCGGTGGAGGGCGGCCCGCTGGAAGCCCTCGGCGCGACCTTCGGTTTCTTGATCGAGCGCCTCGACGACCCGGACTCGGCTGCAGCCTTGCGGGTCGACGTCGAGCTATGGGCCGAGGCAATTCACCGTCCCGCTGTGAACAAGATCTTCCAGGACAGTCTCCGCTACTGGCTCGGCCGGCTGTCCGAGCTCGTCGAGGAGGCCAAGGTGGCAGGTGAGCTCCCTCCTGGTGTCGATCCGGCCGGCCTGACACAGCTCCTCATCGCGATGCTCGCGGGCCTCGAGCTGATGAAAGTCATGCAGCCCGAGGTGCCGGTGGGGCCCCTGGTACAGCCCCTCCGGACCCTGCTACAGGCCCACCTCGATACCTAGCCGGGCTCCCGGACCCGGCTGAAGACCCCGGACCGGACGGCGAGACCTGTTTGGCCACCCATCCCTCGCTTCGCTCGGTATGGCAGCGCGTCCGGGAGCTCCATCGTCGGGCTTCGGATAGAGCCTTCAGCCTCGCAGAAGCGAAACCGTTGGGGATGACTTCGCCGCGGGCCACGGCTGCCCAAGGACGACCGTCTCCGGCAAGAAGATGACAGGCTACCCACTCGAGAGCAACCGGCGGAATGAACAGCCGGTCACCGGAGTAGCCACCTTTCGCTAGCGGATGCCATGCTCCCGGAGTTCCTGATCCCCGAGTTCCAGGCCCTGTTGCGACCGATCGAACTCCTGCTGAAGGTCGTCAACCTGATCTGGGGGTTCGGAATCTCGCTGCTGTTGCCGGCGCTGGTCTTCTGGCTCGGTGGCAGCGAGCGCGGCTTCCGCGCCGCCTGGATCACCGCCCTCTCGGGAAGTCTGAATACGCTACTCAAATGGGCGCTGGCCATGCCGCGGCCGTTCTACGTGACCGATCGGTTCACTCCCCTCAAGCTGACCGACGGCTACGGCATGCCCTCGGGCAATGCGCAGGGGCCCGCGACCTTGTTGGTGACTCTCGCCAAGAACGGGCCGCGCTGGATCTGGGCCGTCGGCGCGCCGTTCGTCCTGCTCGCGGGAGTGGCGCGCATCTACTACGGAGTCCATAGCGTCAACCAGGTTCTGGTGGGCTGGGGCCTCGGCATCGCCATCGCCGGTTTGGCGATGGCCGCCGAACGGCCCCTGGTCGACGCCGCCAGGCGTCTCGGCCCCCGGCAGCGGATCGGAGCGCTGCTACTGCTGGCCGGGATCGTGTTCGGCCTCTGGCATGCGGTAGCCACGTGGTCGATACGCCAGAAGCCGCCCCCGGCGGAATGGGCGGAGCGCTTTGCCGAGTTGCAGGTCGAACTCGACGAGCAGGACGAGCCGTACAGCCTGGTCGTGCCGGCCGAAGCCGGAGAGATCGCCGGCTTTCTGCTCGGCTTCGGCCTGGTCGCGCTCGCGTTTCTCTCGCGCGGCTGGCCCCGGCTCGAACGACCTCGCGAGCGCTGGATTTCCGTCGGAATCGGGCTGCCCACCTACTTCCTGTGGTCCAAAGGCGCCGGAGCGATCATCGCAGGCCTCGCCGCGGTGAGTAAGGGACTCGTCTTCTCGCTGCTGATGATTCCGCTCGTCGCAACGCTTCCGCTCGCCCTATTCCTGGTGGTTCCCGTTGTTGCCCAACGATTGGCGCGAGGGCGCGGACGCTGAGTGCCTATCCCCCCTTGTCAGGGGAAGCCTGATCGCTGTTCCTCGGTCAGGTGGTGCGCTCAGGAAGAGCGCCCGCGGGAGAGGGTAGCACCTCTCAAACGGTATCCGTGCCCCGTCACGGTCTCGATGTCGCCGGAGTAGGGCCCGAGCTTGCGCCGAAGAGTGCGAATCACCGCGTCGACCACGTTGCTCCCGGCGAACGGCTGTTGCCATACGTCGCGCAGCGCCTCGTCGCGCGTGACGACCGAGCCCTTGCGGTCGGCGAGATAGCACAGCAGGCCATGCTCGAGCGGCGTCAACGGGCGTCTTTCGCCATCAATGAGTAGCTCCCGATTCTCTCGATCATGCTGGAAGCCGTAGCCAGCGGTTTCCGACCGGCCGCCCATCGGCAGCGGCTTCGACGCGAAGAACGCCTGGAGTAGGGGCGCAACATCGTCGTCTCCGTCCCACGGCGGGTGTGCATCGCCATCGAGGGTCACCAGTGACGAGCCGGGCACGGCGGCAGCGAGCTTGCGACCCGCCGACAAGGGCACCGTCCGATCGCCTCGGCGGTGAATCACGATCACCGGACAGGGCACGTCGGCCACAGCGTCTGAAGCGTCCATCCCATAGCTGAGTCGCAGCAGGCTGCAGGCGAGCTCGGCATCTCCGGAAGCCCGCTGCCGGCGGCCGAACTCGCGCAGATCGCCGGCGGTAAGGGCGGGGTGGAGGACGTTGGCCAGAACCTCGGAGCCAAGCCCCCAATGTGCCTCGACCAGAGAGCAGAAGGCTTCGAAGATCTCTGGCGGCCCGATATCCGACCCCACCGCGTACGAGCCATAGAAGGCGAGCCGTTTGATCTGCTTCGGCCTGCGAGCCGCGAAAACCAGAGCCGTGGGGCCCGCGCAGGAGACGGCGAAAAGCGAAGCCGTGTCCACCTCCAGGTGGTCGAAGACGGCCTCGAGAACCGCCACTTCTGTGGCCAGTGATTCCGTCTCATCGCCACGCACGCTCAAGCCCGCGCCGGGCCGGTCATAGCGCACGACCGTGTGTGTCTCACCCAGTTGGGTGAAGAAGCGTCGAAAAGGCTCGTAGGCCCAATCGGCCTCGAGGTGGCTGATCCACCATGCCGGGCAGATCAGCGGCGGACCCGACCCGTTGAGGGCGTAAGCGATGCGGGAGCCTCCGGGTCCTTCGAGGAACTGGATGGGCAGCGATGCCGGCAAGGGTTGCGGCTCCACCCGCGATTATCCCACGCTTCTCTTCACTCATGAGGACACGATCTTCATCGGTTCCTCACGCCGTCTTCATGCGCCTTCGTCTCGAAGCTGCCACCTTCTGCCTGCCACGCACAAGCTCTCGAGCAACGAACCAGAAAGGAGAAGACAGCATGAACAGGCAGAAATGGCTTCGGATCGCCCTCGTTGCCTTCGGGCTCGTGTTCACGGTGGGGCTCTTGCCCATGACGATCCTCTTCCCCGGCGGCTGGATGTGGGAGCCTCGCCAGACAGAGTACGAACAGATGATCCTCGCCATCTATGCCGTGCTCGGCATCTTCCTGCTGCGCGCCGCCAGACGGCCCCCGGCCCACGCCAGCCTGATCTCCTTCACGGCATGGTCGAGCATCGTCCATGGAGGCGTGATGCTGACCCAGGCTCTCGTCGACCCGACGGAGCATGCCAACCTCTGCGGAGACGTGCCCGCCTTGATCCTCGTGGGCGCTCTCTTTCTGTGGCTCGGGCCGACGGCCGAGACCGCGGTGGACGGAGGCGCGTCATGAACGGGAGCCCGACGCGCACAGCCTCCTTCGCCCAACGCCGGCAGCAGCCCCTCATCGACCGCTATCGGGACGCTCCCGAAGAAGCGCAGATCACCGATCGGGCCAGAACCTGCGGCGGGGTCGATCAAGACCCCTTCCACGGGCGCGTCGTCGTTGGCCGTGAGGACCACGGCGTGGAGATGGTCTTCGGCATCCACCGAGCCGTGGGCGGCGACCACGACGCCCCCAACCCGGGCGACCTGCTCTGCGCCGGCCTCGCCGCGTGCCTGGATGCGACTGTGCGTATCATCGCCGACCGGATGGGGATTCAGCTTGTCGAACTGGAGGTCGAGGTGACCGCCCACGCCGACGTTCGTGGGACCCTGCTGGTCGATCGGTCCGTACCCGTCGGCTTTCAGCGCATCGCATGTGAAGCTCGCCTACGCGCCGCCCACGGCACCGACCCGTCCTTGATCCGGAAGCTGGGGAGAATGGCCGAGGAGTGCTGCGTGAACTACCAGACGCTCGCCCGGGGGACCGATCTCTCGACCGCAGTTCATGTCCTTTGAAGCGGCTCCCGCGCTTCTTCGGCACCAGCGATTGGTTCTGGCTCAATCTCCAGACGCGTTTCGACCTCGAAGTGGAGAAAGAACGCTTCGGCGAGTCGCTCGAGGCCCAGGTGGAGGTGCTGGCGAGAGCAGGCTGACGAGCAGCTCTGCCCGCTCGGTAGGCCGGCTCTCAACGTGCCCGCCGGATTCGAACCCGCTGGGGAGGAGCCGCCGCACCGCCCTCAGCCCGAGCGCATGCGCTGGTAGCTGGCGCCGTCGAGGCGCTGGCGGGTGCGGAGGTCGGTGTCGACGTCCTCCTGCCAGGCGCCGGCGGCGGCTTTGGGGCCGGCCTGGAGGGTAAGGAGCTCGGCACCGAAGCCGGAGCCGTAGGAGAAGGCGGCGATGCGCTGGCCGAGGGGGAGGCCCTTCAGGGCGTTGGCCACCGAGATCCAGAGACTGGCGGTGTAGGCGTTGCCGCAGAGCCGGTTCCAGAGCATGGTGGGGTCGACCTTGTCGCGGAAGAAGCGCTCGACCCGCTCCGCCTCCCAGCGGAACAGCTCGCCGACCCGCTGGACGGCCTTCTTGACCATCTTGGGGAAGGGGACGTGGAAGCAGATGGCGGCCAGCTCGGCGAGCACCGCCTCGGGGTCGCGCTGGCCGACCAGGGCCTTGAAGCAGTTCTCGGCGGCGCGCTTGTAGCAGTCGAGGCTGAGCGGGCCGTCGACCCGCGGGAAGCTCTCGCCCACCGGGCGCCAGAAGTCGAACTCGGGCTCGCTCCAGGGGTAGGAGACCGGCTCGATGGCCGCCACCTCGGGCTCGTCGATGACCATCGCCACGGCGCCGGCGCCCTGGGTGGGCTCGCCGGGGTCGCCGGGCTCGTAGAGGGCGACGTCGGCGGCCACCGCCAGCGCCGCCTGGCGGCCGGCAGCGCCCGACATCCGCCACTCGGTGGCCTGGCGCACCGCCAGGGTGCCGCCGTAGCAGGCGTGCTTGACCTCGTAGGAGCGCACCGCGCCCTTGAGCCCGAGCCGCTCGGCCACCCAGGCGCTGAGCGGCCGGCTCATGTCGACCGCGGTCTCGGTGCCCACCGCGATGAGGCCGACCCGCTCGAGCGGTCCGCCCCAGCGGGCCAGCGCGCGGCGGGCGGCCTCGGTGGCCAGCTCGACGACCCCGTAGTCGGGTGGACAGAGCGACATCTCCTCGCAGCCCAGACCGATGGTGTACTTGTCGGGATGCTGGCCGCGCAGCGGCGCCAGCTCGGTCACCGGCAGCGACAGGGGCGGGAAGTGGAGACCGATCGAAGCGATGCCGGTGGGGTTGACGGCGGTGGCATGGGCGCTCATCGCAACCTCCTGGCGGCTGGGCCGCCGGAATCTGCTGAAGGAAGCCGCGGATGGTAGCAGATGCCGCGCCGCGGCATGTCAAGCGCCGGCGAGCGGTGCCGGGCGGCCCCGACGGCAGGCACCGTCAGAGACCGGCGAGGCGGGGGTGCCTCAGGCTGGTGGCGGCACGGCGGCCAGCGGCAGCTCGCGGAGGCGGACCCGGGACTCCGGGCCCTCGCCCGTCTCGACCCAGGCTAGGTAGAGGCGGTCGCCCAGGCGGGCCAGGCGCGGGAAGCCGCTGCGCCGGGCGGCGGCGGTCGAGGCGACGCCGAGCGCCGCGCCCTGCCGGCCGTCGGCGGCGAGGCGGCGCAGCCTGACCTCGGCCACCCCCTCGCCGCGGGCCAGCCAGGAGACGACCGCGCCGCCCTCGCCGTCCAGCACCACGTCCACCCGGCCGTGGGGCTCGTCGGCATCGACCTCGAGCGGACCGCCGAAGCTCGAGCCGCCGTCGGCCGAGAAGGCGGCCCGTACCCGGGGAGCGTCGTCGGCGCCCGTGAACCAGGCGACCACCGCTCGCTCGCCCTCGGCGGCGATCTCGGGGCCGTTGACCGGGCAGCCGGGGATCCGCCAGTCGTCGGCGGCGACCGGCGCCGGGGGGGTCCAGCTGGCTCCGTCCCGGCGGACGATCGAGACGTCCCGGATCTCGGCGTCGCTGCGGTCGCGGAACACCACGACCGGCCCCGCGGCGGTGAGCGCCGCGTCGGTCGAGCAGCACTCGCAGACCCGCGGGTCGAGGATCTCGGGGTCGCCGACCCCGTCTCCGGTCACGAAGGCGGTTCGCAGGGTCATCGGACCCTTGGCGACCATCTCGCGCCCGTCGAGCCAGAAGGCGCGGACCCCCTCGCCTTCGGGCACGAAGGCCACGAAGCCGTGCTCGGTGTGGGTCGCGTCGTCGTTGAGCCGGCCGAGCTCGGCCCACGTGGCGCCGCCATCGGTCGAGCGCGCGAGCTCGATCGAGTAGGCGTAGGTGTCGGCGGCGGTCTGGACCAGCCGGTGGACCAGCAGCGAGCCGTCGCCCATCCGCACCGCGTGGGGGAAGTCGGCCCAGTTGGCAAAAAAGTCGTCGCCCTCGGCCACCACAACCGGCGGCCTCCACCCATCGTCGGCAAGTCGCGAAAAGAGCAGCCGGTGGCGGGGCGCCTCGTCGCTCCCCAGCGCCTCGAGCCAGGTGAGCAGCAGCTCGCCCCCCGCCATCGCCAGGCTGGGCGCGAAGGCGCGGTCCGAGGCCGGCGGATCGAGCTGGCGCGCGCCCGCGGGGCCCCGCGCGTCCAGGGCAGCCGCTGGCTCGGCCGACGACGGCTCGCCTGCCGGCGGCGGCGCGGGGCCGCAGGCCCAACAGACCACCCCCAGGATCAGCGCAACGCTGCCGGCGGGCTTCACCACGGGACTACGACCTACCTGCGCCAAGGCGCCCGGCTCCGCGCTGCCGCCACCCGGCACGGTGCCCCGCGGCGCCAGCGTGGCGTCTCCGACCTGGCTTGCCCTGTGGCGCGTCACTCCGGTGGTGCCGGCAAGGCGCACTGACGCAGGCGATGGGTGCCATGTCGAGGAAGCGCGACGCCGGCAGCGCTGGCCAGGGCCTCGTCTGAAGTCGCGAGCGACACACTCGCTGCATCGCCGTCCAGCAACTCCCCATGACCCTCTACCTGGACTTGTCTTCGGGCATCCAGCAGCGACTCGTGGCGCCCGCAGTCGAGGCGTGCGTCATCGGGCAACTGTCCACGACCGCTAGCCCTCGCCGACCACGCCGCAGGCCAGCCGGGCGCCGGCAGCGCCCGTGGGCTGCGAGACCAGGTCGTCGGTCTTCTCGTGGAAGACCACCCCCCGGCCGACCACCGAGTTGGGGCCGGCGGCCACCGTCAGCATGTCGGAGGTCAGCGCCAGGTGGCCGCTGCCGTCCTCGCCGATCTCCAGGTTGCCCAGATCGCCGGCGTGGCGCTCGGCGTCGACCGGTCCGCCGTGCGGCATGTCGGTGGGGTTGAAGTGCCCGCCGGCCGAGGTGAAGTCCGGGGCGCTGCAGTCGCCGGTCTCGTGGAGGTGGAAGCCGTGGCTGCCGGGCGGCGCCCCCTCGACGTGGGCGACGACAGTGACCCCGTCGCTGGTCTCGGTGAAGGTCACGCTGCCGGTGATGGCACTCCCCTCGGGCCCGGCCAGCGTCGCCGAGGCCTGCCGCGGCATCGCCTGCTCGACGACCCGCTCCACCACGCCCTCGACGGCCTGCTCCACCGTCTTCTCCATCGCCTGCTCCGAGGGGCCGCAGCCGAGACCTGCGATCAGAGCCCCCACCACTACCAACCATCCGAATTTCCGATACGGCATCGCCAATCCTCCCTGGGTCCGAGAACTCGAGTTGCGAAGCACCTACTCTAACCCAGCGGCTGCCGGTGATCGGGGCGCGCCGCGTGGCTGCCGGGCCGGGTCCCCAGACCGCGTGTTCAGGACGGATGCCCGACTCCGGTGCCCGGCTCACTGTCGGTCCAGGTCGCCGTGCTAGTGTCCCGGCCCGGCGCGCCGCCTGCTTCCACGGGCCGGCCGCGCCCGACGGACCGGCAGGAGATCTACTTGGCGCGCGCCGCGCTCTACCGGCTGCTTCTCGTCTCGAGCCTGGGCCTGACCGCGGCCGGCGCGCGCGCCGAGGCCCTGCCCTCGCCGGCCGAGTTCCTGGGCCACCAGGTCGGCGCCGACCGCCGGCTGGCGCCCTACGAGCGGGTGCTCGAGTATCTGCGGCTGGTCGACGCCGCCTCCGGCCGGGTGTCGATCGAGAGCCTCGGCGAGTCCACCCTGGGCGCCGAGATGGTGGCGGTGATCCTCACCTCGGAGGCCAACCAGCAGCGGCTCGACCGCTGGCGCGAGATCGGCCGGTTGCTGGCCGCCGCCGAGGTCGAGCCCGCAACCGCGCGGCAGCTCGCCGGCGAGGGCCGCGCCGTGGTGCTGGTGACCTGCACCATCCACGCCACCGAGGTGGGCTGCACCCAGATGGCGATGGAGTTCGTCTGGGAGTTCGCGACCACCCAGGACCCCGCCCGGCTGGCCTGGATGGAAGAGGTGGTCCTGCTCCTGATGCCCTCGCTCAACCCCGACGGCCAGCGGCTGGTGATCGACTGGTACCGGCAGCACCTGGGCGGCGAGTACGAGGGCGGCCCGATGCCCTGGCTCTACCACCACTACGTGGGACACGACAACAACCGCGACTTCTACATGCTGACCCAGCGCGAGTCGCGGGTCCTCAACCGGCTCCTCTACCACGACTGGTTCCCGCAGGTGTTCGTCGACGAGCACCAGATGGGCTCCACCGGACCGCGGATGTTCGTGCCGCCGCAGACCGATCCGCTGGCGCCCGAGGTCCACCCGCTGATCTTCCGGCAGGCGGACCTGATCGGCACCAACATGAGCTTCCGGCTCGAGGCGGCGGGCAAGACCGGGGTCGGCCACAACATGATCTTCGACAGCTACTGGCCGGGCGGCACCCGCAACACCGCCTGGTGGAAGAACGTCACCGGGCTGCTGACCGAGGTGACAAGCCCCCGCATCGCCACCCCGATCTTCATCGACCCCGGCGAGCTGGCCGGCGGCCGCAAGGGGTTCCCCGAGTACCAGCGCCGGGCCAACTTCCCTTCGCCGTGGCCGGGCGGCTGGTGGCGGCTGCGCGACGTCGTCGAGTACGAGCTGGTCGCCACCTGGGCGGCGCTCGAGAGCGCCGCCCTCTACCGCCGCGAGCTGCTGGAGAACTTCTACCGCATGGGGCGCGAGGCGGTCGCCGCCGGGACGGCCGGCCCGCCCTACGGCTGGGTGGTGCTCCCCGAGCAGCACGACCCGGTGGCGGCCGGGCGGCTGGTGGAGCTGCTGCTCGAGCACGGCGTGCGGGTCCAAAGCGCGATCGAGCCGCTGGCGGTGGGGCGCACCACCTACCCGGCCGGCACCGTCGTCATCCCGGCCGCCCAGCCCTACCGCGCCTTCCTGCTCACCATGCTCGACCGCCAGCGTTACCCGGAGGTGTTGCCCTACGAGGGCGGGCCGGTGATCCCGCCTTACGACGTCACCGCCTGGTCGCTGCCGCTGCTGATGGGGGTCGAGGTCGCGGAGGTGCGCGAGCCGGCCCTGGCCAGCGCCGCGCTGGCCCCGCTGGCAGCCTACGAGTGGCCGGCGGTCGAGGTCGCCGCGGCGCCCGGCGGCCACCTGGTGCCGCACGCCGCCGACACCGTCTTCGTGCTGCTCAACCGGCTGTTGGCCGCCGGCAAGCGGGCGTTCTGGCTGACCGAGCCGCCGGCGCCGGGCCGTGCGGGCGAGGTGTGGGTGCCGCCCGGCGAGCTTGAGCCCGCCGAGCTGGCCGCCCTCGCCACCGAGCTCCACCTGCCGGTCGCGCCGCTCGCCCAGCCCCCGGCCGGTCCGCGCTGGCGGCTGGGCAGGACCCGGGTGGGGCTCTACAAGCCCTGGGTGGCGAGCATGGACGAGGGGTGGACACGCTGGCTGCTCGAGCGCTACGAGTTCCCGTTCGTGAATCTGTCGAACGACGACCTCAAGGAGAACTCCTTCGCTGGCCAGGTCGACCTGCTGCTCTTCCCCGACGTCGACAAGTCGATCCTCGCCACCGGCGAGCCCGAAGACCCTCCGCCCGGCGGGCGCTGGCCGCCGCTGCCGCCCGGCTACGCCGGCGGCATCGATCCGGAGGGCGGCGCCCACCTCGAGCGCTGGGTGCGCGACGGCGGCACGGTGGTGGCGCTCGACTCGGCGGGCGGCTACTTCATCGACCTCTTCCAGCTGCCGGTGGCCGACGTGCTGGCCGACGTGCCGGCGGAGGGCTTCGCGGCCCCCGGCACCCTGCTGCGGATCCTGGTCGACGTCGAGCACCCGCTGGGGTACGGGCTGCGCCCCGAAGAGGCCGCCTATTTCGCCGACTCGCCGGCCTACCGCACCACCCTGCCCGACGCGCGCTTCGAGCGCCGGGTGGTGGCCCGCTACCCCGACCACCGGGAGGACGTCCCGGTCAGCGGCTACCTCCTGGGCGCCGAGCTGCTCGAGCGCCGCGCCGCGGTCGTCGAGCTGACGGTGGGCAAGGGGCGGGTGGTGCTGATCGGCTTCCGGGCGCAGCACCGCGCGCAGCCGCACCGCACCTTCAAGCTGCTGTTCAACGCCCTCTACCTGCCGGGGCTGGTGCGCGAAGAGCCCGGGCCCGCTGACGGCGGCTAGTGTGGCGTCTCCGACTTGGCTTGCCAGATAGGCGAGGCATTCGTTGGTGCTGCCAAGGCGCGCTGACGCAGGCATAGCGGGGACTATGTCGAGGAAGCGCAACGCCGGCAGCGCCAGCGAGGGCCGCCTAGATGGTAAGGCGAAGTCGGAGACGCCACACTAGCAGCCAGCCGGGCCAGTCGGCGAAATCAGTCGGCGGGCAGGGCCTCGAGCTCGTCGATCATCGCCGCCACCACCTCGAAGCCGCCGCGCCAGAAGTCGGGGTCGCCGGCGTCCACCCCGGCCTCGGCGAGGATCTCCATCGGCCGCGCCGAGCCACCGCGCCCGAGCAGCCGCAGATAGCCGGGGACGAACGACTCGCCCTCGCGCTTGAAGCGCTGGTAGAGGGCCAGCACCAGGAGCTGCCCGAAGCTGTAGGCGTAGCAGTAGAACGGCGTCAGATAGAAGTGCGGGACGATCAGCCACTCGCGCGCGAACTCCGGCGCCACCTCGACGCTGGCGCCGAACTGCTCGCTGAGGTTGTCGAGGTAGAGCTGGTCGAGGTCGGCGGCCGAGGCGCCGTCGATCAGCGCCCGGTGCGCCGCCATCTCGAAGCGCACGAAGTAGCTCTGCCGCATGATGGTGCCGTAGAAGTCGTCGACCGCCGAGGCCAGCAGCTCGCGCCGCACGCCGGGGTCCTTCTCGCGCTCCAGCAGCCGCTCGGTGAGCAGCATCTCGGCGAAGACCGAGGCGGTCTCGGCCAGCGGCAGCGACGGGCTCTGGGTCAGCACCGAGTGCTCGGCCGCCATCATGCTGTGGACCGCGTGACCCAGCTCGTGGGCCAGGGTGGCCACGTCGCGCACCCGGCCGGTGTAGTTGAGCAGCAGCCACGGGGTCTGCCGGGGCAGCACGGTGGCACAGAAGGCGCCGCCCTTCTTGCCCTTGCGGATCTGGGCGTCGATGTGGCCGTGCTCGAACACCCGCGCCGCCAGCTCGGCGACCTGCGGGTGGAAGTCGGCCAGGGTAGCGAGCACCTGCCGGACCGCGTCGTCGTAGGGGATGCGGCGCTCGGAGGCGGCCAGCGAGGCGTAGACGTCGTAGCGGCGCAGCCTGTCGAGCCCCAGAAAGCCCGCCTTGAGCCGGAAGTAGCGCCGGAACAGCTCGCCATGCTCGGCCACCGCCTCGAGCAGCGCCGCCACCGCCTCGCCCGGGATGTCGTTGATCGTGTTGCGCACCGCCAGTGCGGAGTCGAAGCCGCGGACCTCGACGTATTCGGTGTGCCAGTCGCGCACCCGGTGGACGTAGATCTGACCGAGCACCGCGGCCTCGCGGTCGATCACCCGGAACAGCTCGCGGTAGGCGGCAGCGCGCACCGCCGCGTCGTTGGAGAAGTAGTGGCTGCTCAGCTCGTCGCGGGTCATGGTCCGCCGCTCGCCGTCCACCTCGAGCTCGAACTCCAGCCGGCTGGTGAGCATCGAGTGGAGGGTCAGCAGGCCCTCGACGCCGTTGGCGTTCTTGTGGTTGATGATCTGCTCGCTGCGCTCGTCGAGGGTGAACGGCTTGAGACGCCGGAGGTCGGCCAGGAAGTGCCGGTGGTCGGGGTCGGCGATCCGCTCGAGCAGCGCGGCGGCGGGCTCCTCGTCCAGGCCCTTCCACCACAAGGTGAAGAACAGTACGCGGTTGTAGAGCGCGGTCAGCGCGTGCTCGATCCGGTTGCGCCAGTTGAGCGGCTCGGCCGACTGGGTGTCGGCCGCGAAGCGCAGCCGCCCGTAGGCGGAGAGCACCCGCATCTCCTCGAAGAGGCTCTCGTACTCCTCGAGGATGGCGACCAGTGCCGCCGGGTCGATCTCCGGCGTGAGCTCGGCGCGGCGGCCCTCGAAGCTGCGGACGCGCTGGTCGAGCTCCCGCAGCCGGCGCTCGACCTCGGGACCGGCGGGCTCGGACAGCAGCTCCGAGAGGTCCCACTCGACCTCCCGGAAGGGGGGTTCGCGAACTTCCGAAATGACCGTCATTAGCTGCTTGCTGCCGGAGTCTCCTGCCGGCCGGCAGAAATCGTCGGTCATTGTAGACCGAAAGACGCTCGGAAGCACCCGGCGGCGTGTGCCACAGGCCGAACAGCGGATACGGACGGCGGGCCGGGCGGCGTACTACTCGACGACCCGGAGCCGGCGTCGGGCGGCGCGCGAGAAGCGGCGGTCGCGCTCGAAGGGGTCGGCCGAGGCGAGGAGGGTCTCGGTCACCCAGCGCGCCGGCTGCGGCCGGCCGAGCAGATAGCCCTGCACCTCGTCACAGCCGTAGTCGGCCAGGAAGGCGCGCTCCTGCTCCTCCTCGACGCCCTCGGCGACCACCGTCAGATCGAGCCGGTGGGCCATGCCCAGGATGCCCACCACCACCGCCCGCGACCGCTGGTCCGAGATCAGACCGCGGACAAAGGTTCGATCGATCTTGATCTTGTGGGGGCAGAGCTCGGTCAGGTACTGGAGGGACGAGCTGCCGGCCCCGAAATCGTCGATGGTGATGGTCACGCCCTCCTTGCCGAGCTCCTGGATGATGCGGGCGGTAGCCTGGCGGTCGGCCATCACCATGGTCTCGGTCAGCTCCAGCTCGAGGGCCCCGGGATCGAGCTGGTGCTCGGCCAGCAGCCGCCGCACCAGCGCCGGCAGCTGGGCGTCGCGGAACATGTCGGCCGAGAGGTTGACCGCGATGCTCACCGGCTCGCAGCCGGGCCGCCGCCACGCCGCCGCCTGGGCGCAGGCGGCGCCCAGCACCCATCGGTCGATCTCGTGGATGACGCCGGTGCGCTCGGCGACGGCGATGAACTGCGCGGGCAGCAGCAGACCGCGGCCGGGGTGCCGCCACCGGATCAGCGCCTCGAGACCGGTCAGCACGGTGCCGCAGACCCTCCACTTGGGCTGGAAGTGAAGGACGAACTCCTGCCGTTCGACCGCCTCGCGCAGCTCCTGCTCGAGCAGCAGGCGGTCGCGGATCGGCCCGTGGACCTCCTCGGCGAAGAAGCGGACGCTCGGCTGGTTCCCGCTCCTGCCGCGCTTGCTCTCGTACATCGCCGAGTCGGCGTTCTTGATCAGGGTCTCGGCGTCGGTGCCGTCGCCGGGAAAGACGGCGGCCCCGAGGCTGGCGCTGACCATCACCTTGAGGCCCGCGATCGTGAACGGCTCGGCGAAGGCGGCGCCGATCCGCAGCACCAGCAGCTCGGCGTCGGGGGACTCGGCGAGTCCGTCGAGGATGACGGTGAACTCGTCGCCCCCGAAGCGAGCCACGGTGTCCGAGTCGCGGACGCGGCCGGTGAGTCGCTCACCGCAGGCCTCGAGCAGCGCGTCGCCGGCCGCATGACCGAAGGAGTCGTTGATGCGCTTGAAGTCGTCGAGATCGACGAACACCAGCGCCACCAGCCGTCCGTCGCGGGCGGCCCGCTTGAGCGCCTGATCCAGACGGTCCTCGAGCAGCACCCGGTTGGGCAGCCCGGTCACCGCGTCGAAGTTGGCCAGGTACCAGATCCGCTCCTGGACCTGCCGGCGCTCGTCGAGCAGGTCGCGGGTCCGGCTCAGCAGATGGAGATGCTGGACCAGGGCGACGGCGCCCACCAGCCCCAGCCAGACCAGGACGCAGGTCTCGTGCGCCGGGCGGGTGAGACCGTCGAAGAGTCCGGCCCGGTAGCAGCCGAAGTGGAGCAGCGGCAGAATCAGGAAGTAGGCGAAGAAGGGAGCCGGGGTGGCCACCAGACCGGCTTCGGCCCTGGGCTCGGCGACTTCGGCGGCGTCGTCGGCCGGCCAGGACCGCAGGCGGATCAGGACCACCACCACCAGGCTGGGGACCGACCAGGCCACGGCCCAGACCGGCGCCGGGACCGCGGGCACCAGATCGGTCAGCCATACCCACTCGACGAGGTCCGAGAGCGCGAAGACCGCAAAGGCCCAGGCGGCCAGGCGGTAGGTGTGCCGCCAGCGGGCAGTCGACGCCGCCCTCGACAGCAGCCACAGCCGGCCGGCCAGATAGAGGTCGAGCGCCACGAACAGATAGAACGACGTGTGCCGCGCGTCGTAGAGCCCCGGGTCGAGCAGGCTGGGGATGAGCACGAAGTAGAGAAACAGCCCGCAGCAGAAGACCACCGCCCCGGGCACCCGGAAGTGGCTGTGGAGGTCCCAGGCGTCGTGGTCGGGCGGCAGGTCGAGCCGCGACTCCACGGCCAGCAGCGCGCACAGATAGAAGGCCAGGAAGAGAAAGTCGATGGTGACCCCGGTCGGCCACCACAGCCACCGCTGCGGCACCACCAGGTAGAGCCCGGTGATGAACGCCCAGCTCAGGAAGCCGAGCGCCAGCAGGTTCCAGAACCTCCGCTCGCGGCGCGGCAGGGCGCCCAGGCGGTGGCGCACCGCCCACACCGTGAGCAGCAGGAAGCCGAGGTCGAAGAGCGTCTCGATGACCAGCGAGTCGTCGAACAGCGGCGCGATCAGGTTGGCGGCAAAGGTAGCAACGCAGAAAACGGCCGCCAGCCGGAAGAAACGGTCGCCGACCACCACCCGCCAGCGGACCGCGAGCGCCCCACGCGCCGGCAGCGGGTGCGGCGCCGCTTCGGCGGCGGGGACGGCCAGGGCGGTGGGGCCGGGGGGTTCCATCGGTCGAAACGGAGCGCCTCCGTCGTCTTCCGGTCCCCGGCGGCCCCGGCAGCGGCGCCGCGACTCGGGCCGGTCTCACCCCCCACCGGACGGCAGGTCTCCGGTGGCCAGACGGAGCAACCCGCCTGCCAGGCGGGAGAGCACGCTTGACGGCCGCAAGCGCGCCCCTGGCGCGGCCCGCACAGGCTGCGGCGGACAGGAAAGGGCCGGCCGGCTGCCAAATATTGGCGGCCGGCGGCGCGCCGGCGTACCGCCGCTACTCGGTGGTGACCGCGCCCTGCCGGCCGGCCAGCGCCGCCTTCAGGGTGTGCCAGGCGAGGGTAGCGCACTTGACCCGCACCGGGAACTCGCGCACCCCCTCGAAGGCCGCCAGCTTGCCCAGCTCGGGGGCGGCGGCGCCGCGGACGCTGGGGTCGCCGGTCAGCAGCTCGTGGAAGGCGGTGAACAGGCGCTCGATCTCGTCGCAGCTCTTGCCCTTTACGGCCTCGGTCATCAGCGAAGCCGAGGCGGTGGAGATGGCGCAGCCGGCGCCGCGGAAGCGGACGTCGCTCACCCGGTCGCCGTCCAGCTCGAGCTCGAGCTCCAGCCGGTCGCCGCACAGCGGGTTGTCGCCCCGCGCCGAAGCGTCCGGGTCGGGCAGCGACCCGAAGTTTCGCGGCCGCTTGTTGTGGTCGAGGATGATCTCCTGGTAGAGATCGAGCAGCTCGGACATCAGCCGAACACCGCGCGCACCCGCTCGACCCCCGCCGCCAGCCGCTCCACCTCGTCGAGGGTGTTGTAGAGGGCGAACGAGGCGCGGCTGGTGGCCGGCACCCCGAACCGCTCCATCACCGGCTGGGTGCAGTGGTGCCCGGCCCGCACCGCCACCCCCTCGAGATCGAGGATGGTGCCGACGTCGTGGGCGTGGACGCCCTCGAGGACGAACGAAAGCACGCTCACCTTGCGGCGGGCGGTGCCGATCAGCCGCACCCCCGGCAGCGCGCCCAGACGCTCGGTGGCGGCGGCGAGCAGCGCCGCTTCGTGGGCGGCGACCGCCGCCGGGTCGAGACCCTCGACGAACTCCACCGCCGCCGCCAGACCCACCGCGCCCGCGATGTTGGGGGTGCCGGCCTCGAAGCGGGCCGGCGGCCGGGCGTACTCGGTGCGCTCGAAGGTCACCGAGCGGATCATCTCACCTCCGCCCTGGTAGGGCGGCATCTCCTCGAGGTGCTCCCGCCGCCCCCACAGCACCCCGATGCCGGTGGGGCCGAACAGCTTGTGCCCGGAGAAGACGTAGAAGTCGCAGCCCAGGCGCTGGAGGTCGACCCGCAGGTGGGGGACCGCCTGGGCGCCGTCCACCAGCACCGGGACGCCGCGCTCGCGCGCCGCCGCCGCCATCCGCGCCACCGGGTTGACGGTGCCCAGCGAGTTGGAGACGTGGACCACCGCCACCAGCCGGGTGCGCTCGGTGAACAGCTTCTCGTACTCTTCGAAGATCACCTCGCCGCGATCGTCGATCGGCGCCACCCGCAGCCGGGCCCCCTTCTCCTCGCACAGCATCTGCCAGGGCACCAGGTTCGAGTGGTGCTCCATGGCGGTGATCAGCACCTCGTCGCCGGCACCCAGGCGCTGGCGGCCGAAGGTGGCGGCCACCAGGTTGATCCCCTCGGTGGTGCCGCGCACGAAGACGATCTCCTCGGGCGCCGCGGCGTTGAGGAACCGCTGCACCCTCACCCGCACCCCCTCGTAGGCCGCGGTCGCCTTCTCCGAGAGGTAGTGGAGTCCGCGGTGGACGTTGGAGTAGAACTCCCGGTAGCAGCGGGCCTCGGCCTCGATCACCGCTTGCGGCTTGTGCGCCGAGGCGGCGCTGTCGAGATAGACCAGCGGCCTGCCGTGGACGCTGAGCGCCAGGGCCGGGAACTCGCGGCGCAGGGCCCCGACGTCGAGCGGTGGCGAAGCGGCTCGACGGCCGGGGCTCTCGAGCGTGGTCATCGCAGCTCCTGGGCTCGAGCCCTCGCCCGGGCTAGACCGCCTGGCGCACGATGTCGCCTTTGGGCAGCCGCCGGAACAGGAACTCCTCCAGCTCGCGGCGCACCGGGCCCACCCGGATGCGCTCGACGATGTCGGCGGCGAAGGCGTAGGTCAAGAGGCTGCGGGCCGCCTCCTCGCCGATCCCCCGCGAGCGCAGGTAGAAGATCACCACGTCGTCGAGCTGCCCGACGGTCGAGCCGTGGGTGCACTTGACGTCGTCGGCGAAGATCTC
>JBFGCA010000024.1:0-46059 GCA_041567315.1 Thermoanaerobaculia bacterium
GTGGCCCCCCCCGGCTCGCTACCCGGTCGCAGCAGGTTCCGTGACTCGCCGGGGTCGGCGGCCAGATCGAAGAGCTCCTTGCGGTACGGGCGCTCGGCGACCAGCAGCTTCTGCCGATCGCGCACCACGGCCAGGGCCGGCAGACCGTCGAGATCGAGGTGGAGCAGGTGATCGGGCTCGGCCGGCGGCACGCCCTCGCGCAGGGCGGCGGCCAGCGACCGCCCGTCCCCGTCGAGCACGCGGCCGCCCTCGAGCGGCGTCTCGACCGACAGCAGCTCGAGCACCGTGGGCGCCACGTCGAGCAGGCTGGCCGTGGCGCCCGCGCCCGCCGGTCGCTCGCCATCCGCCCGCACCGTGCCGGGGGCGTGGAAGATCAACGGCACCCGGGCCACCTCGCCATAGAGGCTCATGCCGTGCCCCACCCGGCCGTGCTCCCCGAACTCCTCGCCGTGGTCGGAGGTGACGACGGTGAGCAGTCCCCGGTCGAGGCCGAGCTCGCCGAGCCTCGCCAGCAGCTCGCCCACCCGCCGGTCGACGTGGCGGATCTCGCCGTCGTAGAGGTCGACCGCGGCCGCCACCAGCTGCGGGTCGCGCACCACGAAGTTGGCCATGTCGAGGTCGCGGTTGGTGATCGGCCGGCGCGCCGCCAGCTCGGCCGGAAGCCGTCCCCCGTCCCAGGCCGCCGGCGGCTCGTACGGCTCGTGCGGGTCGACGTAGTGGATGTAGAGGAAGAAGGGCTCGCGCAGCTCGTCGAGGGCCGGCAGGAGCTGCGCGTTGACCTCGTCGGCGTGGGCCGGCCGGGCGCCGTCGCCGACGCTCCGCAGGAACCTCCCGAACCCCTGGTCGAAACCGAATTGGGTCGAGATCCAACCGTTGGCGCTCGCCGCCAGGGTGACGAAGCCGCGCTCGGCCAGGATCTCGGCCAGCGTCGTCGCCTCGGCCGGCAGGACGTCGTTGCGCTCGATGGCCTGGTGCCGCAACGGGTGGAGGCCGGTCAGCAGCGAGGCGGTGGCCGGCTTGGTCCAGGTCGACGGCGCGACGCCGTCGAGCGGCGCCCCCTCGGCCGCCAGCCGGCAGATGTTCGGCGCCGTCTGGCGGTGGTAGCCGTAGCACTCCAGGTGGTCCTGCCGCAGCGTGTCGATCACCACTACCAGCAGATTGCGCGGCGCCGCCGCCGGGCCGGGGTCGGCCCGCTCGAGCGGCTCCGGCGGCGGAGCGCTGCACGAGGCGGCCAGCGCCGCCGCCAGCAGCGCCTGCCCGGTCGCGGCGATCGCCCCCCCGCAGCGACGCGGTGCGCTCGGCAGACGACTGGTGCGACGGCCGCAGCAGCGGGTCTCGTGCCCGTCGGCATTCCCGGTCCCACCGGGAGGTGCATCGCCGGGCAGTACGTGAGGAGAGGACATGGCGGGCCGGCTGCGACCGAAGCGCGACGCCGCCACGGCTAAAACCGGCGCCGCACCAGGACCGGGGGAACTTACCGTATTGGCGGAGCCGGGGGGGTACGGATGCGCGCCGGCCGGGTGCGCCGCCCAGTGGTCGACCGGTTTTGAGCCGAGGCCCTCGAAGTGTCGGAGCTGCGGGTGGCGAGCATCGCCCAAGTCGCGGAGAGCAGTCCGGCGGTTCGGCTCGATCAGGTGGTTCGGGAGAGGGTGGCCTTCTTCCGCCTGGCGGGCCAGAATCGGCCGGCATGACGCCTCCTGGCCTCAGGGCACCGACCGTCGGTTTCTCTCTGGCCGTCTGGTCGCTGGCAGCCTCGCTTCTAGCCGTCTCGGGCGGCTGCCGCCGCCCCGCCGAGATCCTGCTTCTCGATCTGGTGACCGAGGCCGGTCTGGCGACCGGCGAGGTTGCCGGCGAAGCGGCAGCGCCGCGGCCGATCGTCGAGCCGCAGGCCGAGCGGCTGCGGTTGCCGGCCGGCAGCCGGCTGGAAACCCATCTGCGGCTGCCGCCTGGCGCCCGGCTGCGGGCCGAGCGGCTGGCGCTGCGCGGGGCCGGTGGCCTGGAGCTGGGCATTGCTCTGCGGCGCGCTTTCGAGAAGGAAGTCGAGGTCGTCCGGCTGGCGGAGGCGAAGGCACCGCTCGAGATCGAGCTGCCGGCGGGCGAGCAGCAGATCTCGCGGCTGACGCTCACGGTGGTGGGGCCCGCGGAGGGCGGCGAGGTCGTGCTGATTGCGCCCCGGTTGACGGCTCCGCCGCCGTCTGCGGGGCCCGGGTCGCGGCCGGATCGTCCGGCGGAGCCTCCGTCGCGGAGACCGCCGGGGCCGTCCGGGGACCGTCGCGCGGCAGGCCAACCGCCGCCGGACCTGGTGGTCTATCTGGTCGACACCCTGCGGCGCGACCGGCTGGGCGTCTACGGCGGCCCGCCGGAGCTCAGCCCCGCCCTCGACCGCTTCGCCCGGGGTGCCACCGTTTTCGAGCGGGCGGTGGCGCAGTCGCCGTGGACGCGGGCGGCCGTGGCCTCGCTGTTCACCGGGCTGGAGCCGCACCGGCACGCGGTCAACAACCGCCACGACGCGCTGGCCCCCGAGGCGCTCACCGCCGCCGAGCTGCTTTCGGCGGCCGGTTACTTCACGGCCGCGGTCATCACCAACGGCAACGTCGGGCGGAAGTTCGGGTTCGACCAGGGGTTCGACCACTTCTCGCGGCCGCGGCGGCTCCAGCACCGCTCCGACGCCGTCCACCAGGAGCTCGTCGAGCTGCTCGACTCGGCGGAGCTCCGCCGGCCGTTCTTCCTCTTCGTGCTGACCATGGACCCCCACCATCCCTACCGCCCACGCGACCCGTTCCGGCAGCGCTTCGCGCGAGATCCGGAGGATCTCGAGGTGGGCAGCGCCGAGCACCTCAAGCAGTTCCGCCGGGGGCGGCCGCCCGCTCCAGAGGAGGCCGAGCAGGTCCGCTCGCTCTACGACGCGGCGGTGGCGGCCAACGACGACAGCTTCGGCCAGCTGCTCGAGGAGCTGCGACGGCGCGACCTCTACGACGGGGCGCTGATCGCCTTCCTATCCGACCACGGCGAGGAGTTCTGGGAGCACGGCAACTGGGGCCATGGCCACACCGTCCACGGCGAGCTGCTGGACATCCCCCTGGTCGTCAAGGCCCCCGGCCGGGCCTGGGATGAGCACGGCGGCCGGCGGGTCGACCGGCTGGTCCAGCAGATCGACCTGCTGCCCACGCTGCTCGACTACGCGGGGCTCGAGCCGCCGGGCTCGCTGCCCGGGGTGTCGTTGCGCCCGGCGCTGGAGAGCGGCGCCCTGCCGGCGGGCCGCGCCGCCTATTCGGTCCTCGACCTCGACCGCCATCGCGGGGTCGGGCTCACCGAGAAGGGCTGGAAGCTGATCCTGCCGCGCGGTGCGGCGGTCGAGGCGCCGCGGGTTTTCGACCTGGCCGCCGATCCCGGCGAGCAGCGCCCGCTGGCCGACGCCGATCCGGTGGTGCGCGGCTACCTGCTGGCGCGCCTGCGGCGGGTCGAGCACCAGCGCGGCCAGGCGCTGACCGCGGCGATCGCCGACATGGACCCCGAGCTGGTCCAGGAGCTCAAGGCGCTCGGCTATCTGCAGTAGGGCGCCCAGGCCCGCCGGTACTGGTCCGCGGCCAGGCCGCGCCGGCTACGAGGCGCCGCGGCCGCTGAGCACCGCCGGGACGGTGCGGGCCAGGATCTTGAGGTCGAGCAGCGGCGACCAGCTGTCGATGTACTGCAGGTCCAGCTCCATCCAGCGATCGAAGTCGAGGTCGCTGCGGCCGCTCACCTGCCACAGGCAGGTCAGCCCCGGCCGCATCGACAGCCGGCGCCGCTGCCAGCGCTGGTAGCGGGAGACCTCGCTGGGGATCGGCGGCCGCGGCCCCACCAGGCTCATGTCGCCGCGCAGCACGTTCCATAGCTGGGGCAGCTCGTCGAGGCTGAACTTGCGCAGCAGCCGGCCGAGGGTGGTCACCCGCGGGTCGCGGCTGAGCTTGAAGGCCGGGCCGCGGACCTCGTTGAGGTGCTCGAGGTCCTCCCTGCGCGCCTCGGCGTCTTCGACCATGGTGCGGAACTTGTACAGCGTGAACTGGCGCCCGTTGAGGCCGCAGCGGGTCTGGCGGAAGAGCACGCTGCCGCCGTAGGCCAGCTTGATGGCCAGCGCCACCGTTACCATCGCCGGCAGCGCCAGCAGCAGCAAGACGGCCGAGATCGACACGTCCAGCGTCCGCTTGACCAGCAGTCCCAGCTCGCTGCTCGGCGCGGTCGAGTAGGTCATCACCGGGATCCCGTCGAGGGTGCCGACGTCGACCCGGGCCTTGGCGTGGGGGAACAGGTCGAGCACCACCCACACCCGGATGCCCAGCTCCTCGAGCTGGAGCAGCAGGTCCTCCAGGCGGCTGAGCCGCGCCCGGTCGAGGGTGAAGATCACCTCGTCGACCACCTGCTCCTCGACGATCCGGGGGATCTCCGCGAGCCCGCCGAGGACCGGATGCCCGCCCAGCGGGTCGTGCGCGGCGGCCTCGTCGTCGACCACCACGCCGACCACCCGGTAGCCCCAGAAGCGGTGGCGGCCCACCGAGTCGACGATCTCGCGGGCCTGCCGGCCGCTGCCGACGATCAGTAGGTTGCGGTAGTTGTAGCCGTGCAACCGCACGTAGCGTGCCACCAGCCGCACCAGCAGCATCCGCCCCAGCAGCAGCAGACAGGCGAGCGACACCACCAGCAGGATCCACAGACGGCTGATGCGGTCGCCGTCCAGGAGCAGGTCGTCGAGCCGCACGGCGAAGATCACCAGCACCAGCAGCAGGGCGGCGACGGCGCAGGCGCGGACGATCTCCCAGGCCTCCTCGCGCAGCGACATCGTGCGGTGCGAGCCGTAGAGACCCGAGCGCGGCAACAGCAGTGCCCACAGTCCGAGCACCACCGGCAGCAGCGGCAGGTAGCGGGCCAACGGGTAGAGGCGGTCCGGCACCACCCCGAGACCCGGAAGCACCCGGTTGCGCAGCCAGAAGGCCAGCAGAAAGGCCGACAGGACCAGCAGCAGATCGAGGGCGTAGAGGCCGCCGGCGACGATCCGGGCCCGTTCCTTGAGCATGCTTCCCCCGGGCGCAACTGCCCGGTACCTGGGCGACACGGGGATCTTAACCCACTCCGCCGCCGGCCAGGCTACGCAGCAGCCGGGCGTAGCCGTCGGCGACCCGCTCCCAGTCGAAACGCTCGGCGGCCCGGCGGCCGGCCTGCCGCCCGCGCCGGGCGGCGACCGCCGGGTCGCGGAGCACCTCCGCGAAGCGGCGGCCCAGGGTCTCCGGCCGGGCGGCCTCGAAGTAGGCCGCCGCCTCGCCCGCCACTTCGCGGTTCTCAGGGGTGTCGTTGACCAGCAGGCAGTTGCCGTAGCCCATCGCCTCGACCAGCGCCGGATGGGTGCCACCCACCTCGGTGGCCTGGACGTAGGCCAGGGCGTGGGAGAGCAGCTCGCGGTAGCCGTCCCCGTAGACCGGGCCCGGGAAGCGGACCCGCGGATCGGCAGCCGCCCGCAGCCGCCGCCCGAAGCGATCGGCGTAGGGCGCGCCGCCGACCATCACCAGCGGCAGCTCGCCGCCGACCTGGCGGTAGGCCTCGACCACCCGGTGCGGGTTGTTCTCGGGCTCGAACCGGCTGACGTAGAGAAAGAAGCGCCGGCTCTCGAGCCCCAGCCGCGCCATCACCTCGCCGGGGGGGAGCGGCCGTGGCTCGACGCCGTAGAGCAGCACCGTCGGGTCGGCGCCCAGCCGCTCACGGAAGTAGCGGCGGATGACCTCGGCGTCGGTGATCAGCGCTTCGGGCAGGGTGGCCGCCAGCCGCTCCGAGAGCGCGTACACCAGCCGTCCGGGCAGACCCCACTTGGCCCGCCGCCGATCGAGACCGTCGACGTGGAGCGCCGCCGGGATGCCGGCGAGCTGGAGCAGCGGCAGCCACAGGGCGTTGGCGGCGTTGACCACCAGCGCGGCGTCGTAGCGCCGGGCGGCGGCGTGGAGGCAGGACAGCAGCGTGTGGAGCGGGGTGTCGAGGTACTTGGAGCGCACCGTCGGCAGCACCACCAGGTCGGCCTCGGCCCTGCGGCCGAGGCCGCGCGGCGTGTAGTGCGAGCGGCAGTAGACGGTGACCCGCAGCCCGCGCGCCGCCAGCCGCGGCGCCAGCTCCTCGGCCAGGGTCTCGAAGCCGCCGTAGCGGGCCGGGATGCCGCGGCTCCCGATCAGCGCCACGCGGGGTCCGCTCACCACGGCAGCCCCCGGCGCAGGAACCAGCGGTTGATCGTCCAGCTGCCGGCCAGGCGCCGGGCGCGCAGGGTCCGGCGCCGGCGCCGGATGGCCGCGCGGCGGCGCCACAGCCAGGCGTAGGCGGCCAGCGAGCTGCGCTCGCGCAGCAGGACGTAGCCGAGGGCCCCCAGGTCGCGGAGCAGCGCCGGTCCCAGCGTCAACGCCAGGTTGAGGGCATCCTGGTGATAGGCGCGCAGCAGGTAGCGGTTCTTGAGCGAGTGGAAGTTGACCGCCGCCGGCATCGCCGCGCGCCGCTCCGGGAGGTTGGACCGGCGGTGCTCGCAGGCCGCCGCCGGCAGGTAGAGGATCTCCCAGCCCCGCTCGCGGAGCCGGAAGCACAGCTCGGCGTCCTCGCGGAAGGAGTGGAACTCGCTGGCGAAGATTTCACCGTCGACCGCCGCGTCGTCGAGCGCCCGGCGGCGGAACAGGCTGGCGGCGCCGGTCGCCCCGAACACCCGCTCGGGCGCCGGGAACTGGCCGCGATCGGGCTCCCCGGAGCCGCGGTCGAGGTGGCGCCAGGTGAGGGTGAGACGCATCCCGCAGGCGTCGAGCCGGCGGACCTCGCCCTCCGCCGGCCGGGTGAGCCGGCCGGTGGCCGCCGCCACGCGCTCGCCGGCCTCCCCGTCGAACGCCGGCAGCAGCCGCTCCAGGTAGTCGGGCGCCGGCCGGGCGTCGGGGTTGAGGGTCAGCACGAACGGTGCGTCGGTGGCGGCGAGGGCCCGGTTCATGCCGCCGGCGAACCCCCGGTTCTCGGGCAGCGCCACCACCCGCCCCCCGACCGCGGCCGGCAGCAGCCCTGAGCCCGCGGCGGTCAGCCGCCCGGCCAGCTCGGCGCTGCCGTCGGCGCTGGCGCAGTCGACCACCACCACCTCGAGGGGGCGATGGCGCAGCGCGGCGACCGCCTCGAGGCACCCCGGCAGGTCGGCGGCCGACTGGTGGGTGACGACGCAGACCGCGACCCTGGGCGGCGAGCTCACGACTCTCGGGTCCCCGGCGGCGGCGCCCAGGCCCGCGCCCGGCTCGCCGGCCACCGCCAGCCGCCGCCGGCGGCCAGCGCCAGCCCGAGCAGCGCGCGCGCCGCCTCGCGGCGACCGGCGGTGCGGCGCGGCCGCCGCACCGGCAGCAGCAGCAGGCGGCCCACTGCCGCCACCGGCAGCAGGGTGCGGGCCACCCCGGCGACCGCCGGACCATGGTGCTTGGCGGCGTAGCGGAGGAGATTGCGGTAGTAGAGCCACAGGAAATCGCCGTAGCCCAGCTCCGCGACGCTGCTGCCCAGCTGGTGGCGGAAGCGGGCGGCGGGCCAGTAATGGAGAGTCCGTCCCAGCCCCGCCAGGCGGCGGGCCAGGTCGACGTCCTCGAACCAGGCCGGGTAGAACCCGGCGTCGAGCCCCCCTACCGCAGCCAGCGCCGCGCGGCGCAGCGCCAGGGCGGCGCCTGCGGGCTGCGCCACCTCCGCTCCCGGCGCGGGCTCGCGGGCGGCGCCCCGGGGCATCGGCAGGAACAGACACTGGGCCAGCAGGTGCCGCGCCCCGGGCAGCGGGCGCAGCTGCCAGCGATGCTGGGAGCTGCCGTCGGCCGACTCCAGCCGCGGCGCCAGACCGGCCGCCGCCGGCAGGCGCTCGAACCCCTCCAGGAGCTGCTCCAGGGCTCCCGGCCGGGGCTCCAGGTCGGCGTTGAGCAGCAGCAACAGGTCGGCGCCGGCCTCGCCGGCCGCCAGGTTGACGCCGCCGGCGAACCCGAGGTTGCGCGGCGGCGTCAGGACCCGCGCCCGGCCGGCCGGCAGCGCGCCGCGCGAGCCGTTGTCGACCACCAGCAGCTCGAAGCGCGGATCGGCGGGCCAGGCCTCGACCAGCCGCGCGAGACCGGCCTCGCACCGCCAGTGGATGACCAGCCCGGAGAGCAGCGGGCCGGGGCTCACCGCCGGTCTCCCGACCTCAGGAGGCGCCGACCATCGCCGTCGAGTAGCGGTCCAGCACCCCTCTGGCCTCGCCGATGTCGACGATGGTCCCGTCCTCGATCCAGGCCACCCGGTGGCAGTGCTGGGCGACGCTCGACAGGTCGTGACTGGCCAGCAGGATGGCGGTGCCGCGGGCCTGGAACTCCTGGATCCGGCGGATGCACTTGAGCTGGAAGGAGGCGTCGCCGACGGCCAGCACCTCGTCGAGGATCAGGATCTGCGGCCGGAACATGGTGGCCACCGAGAACCCCAGCCGCGCCAGCATGCCGCTCGAGTAGCTGCGCACTGGCAGGTCGATGAACTCCTCGAGCTCGGCGAAGCGGACGACGCTGTCGAAGCGCTCCTCGACCGGCCCCCGGGGATGGCCCAGCAGGGTGGCGTTGAGGAAGACGTTCTCGCGGCCGGTGAGGTCGAAGTGGAAGCCGGCGCCCAGCTCCAGCAGCGGCGCCACCCGGCCACGAACGATGACCCGCCCCTGGGTGGGGCGCAGCACCCGCGAGATCACCTTGAGCAGCGTGCTCTTGCCGGCGCCGTTGCGGCCCACCAGCCCCAGGGTCTCGCCGGCCCGGACCTCCAGGTCCACCGCCTTGAGCGCCCACAGCTGCTGGTGCTCGACCCGGTTCTTGAGGCGATGGAGGACGTACTCCTTGAAGCTGACGATCCGCTCCTTGGCGACCGTGAAGCAGACGCTCACCTGGTGGAGCTCGATCGCCGGCGGAACGGCGATGATCGGCGCCGCGGCGCTGGCGATGCCGTCGGGCAGGCTCACGAGCGGTAGTCGAAGGCGTTACGCCAGTGGGTGAAGGTCCACCAGCCGAGAAGCACCGCCCCGAGGCTCAGGGCGACGCCGATCGCCCAGGTCTCCGGGGCCGCGACCCGCTCGTAGTAGACCGGATCACGCACCAGCGTGCAGAGATGGAGCATCGGATTGAGCCGGAAGTAGCCCTGCAGGCTCTCGGGCACGATGCTCAGCGGGTAGATGATCGGGGTGGCGTAGAGCCAGGCGGTGAGCAGCACCTGGTAGGTCAGGCGCACGTCCTGGAAGAAGGCGGCGAGGGTGGCCACCATGAGGCCGACGCCGAGGGCGAACAGGGCGGTCAGCACGATGCCGAGCGGCACCGTGAGCAGCGCCCAGGTGAGCTGACCGTCGAACCACAGCATGATGGCCAGCAGCGGCAGCAGCGCGATCAGCCAGTTGACCAGGAAGGTCAGGATCCAGGCCACCGCGAAGGCGCTCCTCGGCACGTGGATCCGCTTGGCGAGGCTCTGGCTCTCGACGATCTCGTCGCTGATCTGGAGCGTCGAGCGGCTCAGGAAGTCGAACAGCAGCAGACCGGCCAGCAGGTAGACCGGATAGCGGTCCATGAACTTGAAGATGGTGGAGAAGACGACCGCCAGGATGGCCATCAGCATCAGCGGCTCGATCAACGTCCACAGCACGCCGAGCGCCGACTTCTTGTAGCGCAGCGTGAGATTGCGCAGGCTCCACTGGAGGACCAGGTCGCGGTACCGCCAGAGCTCGAGCAGCTCCTCCACGAAGGGATGGGGCCGCCGTGCGGAGTCGTAGACCGGCACGGCGGCCGGAGCGGACGCGGGGCCGGCGGGGACCGGTGTGGAGGGCATTCCTGGGAATTCCGGGGCGCGCCGCGGCGGAGCGCCCCGGGGCGTGGCTACTGTGGCGGCGACTGCTCTTCTTGCTGCTGGGCAGCGTCGCCCTCCGGCTGCCAGCCCTCGGCCTGGCCGGTCTCGAAATCCTGTTCGGAGATGGCGGGTCCGGAGGCCTCGGGGGCCGGCTCGGCCGGCGGCTGCTCGCCGGCCGGTGGTGGCGAGCCGCAGCCCGCCACGCCCAGGACCGCCAGCAGGGCGACGGTCGCGAGGCCGCCTGTCCACACGCGAATCGAGGGGGCTCTAGGGGTCATGCTGGTCCTCGCTCCTCGGGGCGTTCGGTGGGGTCGTTCGGTGCCCTGACCCGGATCCGTCCGACCGCCCGATCAAAGAAAAGGGCGGCCCGACGGCCGCCCTGGATGCTCGACTTGACCGGTAGCGCTGGTGCCCGATGCCGCTTCTGCGGCCCGGGCTCCACGCCCTGCCGGGGGGCAGGGCGTGGGTTCGAGACACCGAGCCGGCAGCTGCCGCCGGTCCTGCTACGGCGCGCGCCGGGACTCGTAGTCGTCGTGGCAGATGACGCCGGAGGTCCCCGGGTCGATGCCGGCGAAGGAGCCGAGCTGCTGCTGGTTGACGACGAAGAAGTTGTCCCGGTTGGTCTTCGACTTGGGCAGCCCGGCGCACTTCTTGATCGAGGCCTGCCCGTCGCCGGCTCCAGCCGAGCTCGACGCCTGCCAGTCGAACTGGAAGCACTGGTTGGCGTTCGGGGTGAAGAAGACCTCGCCCACGAACTCCGAGCCGACGTCCAGGTTGTGCCACATCACCATCGTGAACTGGCCGTCCGGCCGGCGGCGCACCTGGGCGCGCCAGATGGTGCCCGAGCCGCCCGGGTCGCGAGCGCGGATCATCTGGTGGGTGTCGCCGTTGGTCATCGTGTAGCCGGCGGTCAGCTTGCTGAACACCTTGACGATGTGGCGGGTCTCGTTGGTCGGGCTGTCGTCGATCAGGAAGGCATTGGTGTTGGTCCCGTCGTGGGTCACCTCGAGGCCGAAGTTGGACGCGTTGAGCGCGCAACCGGCCGTGACTGCCAGCGAGGTGTCCGCCATTGCCGGGACGGCGCACAGGGCGACGAGGAACGCCGCGCCGACGCCGATCGCCGTAAGTCTCCGCATCTTGCTGCTCCTTTCTGGGCTCGGTTCTCGAACCGTGTCCGGCCAGTCTACCGAAGTCTCGTCCGGTGGAACAAGGCGATTATACGGACTCTGCGGCGAGCGAGCATCTCCCGGAAGCGGGCTGGGCACCGCTGCTCGCCATAGGTCCGACTGTGATGAATCTACCATACTCGCGTCCGCGTCAACCCCCGCCCTTTCGGCCTCCGCGAACCGCCTGCATGCTCCCAGCGGCCGCATGACGGCAAGATGACGGGCCGTGGAACCCGATCAGGCCCCCGAAATCGCCCGCCCGCCTCGCCCGTCGAGCCACTCTGCGATGATAGCCTAGCGGACTCGCCCGGGCGAGTGAACTCCGTCACACGCAGTCGGGCAGGTCGTCTTCCAGCCAATAAGAGGATCGGTCGGCAGGCCGCCACGAGGCCGGCTCGAATCGCCTCCGGCGGCGCTGCGGCCGGTAGCCGGGGAGGAGTCATGAAGAGGGTCGTTCTGGCGTATTCGGGAGGTCTCGACACCTCGGTCATCCTGCACTGGATCCGCGAGCGCTACGGCGCCGCCGTGGTCACCTACACGGGCGACGTCGGGCAGGGCGCCGACGAACTGGAGAAAGCGGGGCGCGCCGCCCGCCGCACCGGCGCCGCGGAGGTGATCGTCGAGGACCTCCGCGAGCGGTTCGTCCGCGACTGCATCTTCCCCGCGCTGCGCGCCAACGCGGTCTACGAGTGGTACTACCTGATGGGCACCGCCCTGGCCCGGCCGGTGCTGGCCCAGGGGCTGGTCGAGGCCGCTCGCCGCACCGGCGCCGACGCCATCGCCCACGGCGCCACCGGCAAGGGCAACGATCAGGTGCGCTTCGAGCTGTCGGCCTATGCGCTGCAGCCCGACGTCAAGATCATCGCCCCGTGGCGCGAATGGGAGCTCAAGGGGCGGGCCGACCTGGTGGCCTACGCCGCGCGCCACGGCATCGACCTGTCGGCCGCCCCCAAGCCGTCCTACTCGATGGACGCCAACCTGATGCACGTCTCCTACGAAGGCGGGGTGCTCGAGGATCCCTGGGCGGCGCCGCCACCGGGGATGTTTCGGATGACCACCGACCCGGAGGAGGCCCCGGACCGGGCCGAGCGGGTGCAGATCGGCTTCGAGCGCGGCACCCCGGTGTCGGTCGACGGCGAGCGGCTCGAGCCGGTCGAGCTGCTGACCCGGCTCAACGAGATCGGCGGCCGCCACGGCATCGGCCGGGTCGACATGGTCGAGAACCGCTTCCTGGGCATGAAGAGCCGCGGCGTCTACGAGACCCCGGGCGCCACCCTCCTGCACCAGGCCCATCGGGCGGTGGAGTCGCTGACCCTCGATCCCCAGGTCCATCACCTGCGCGACGAGCTGGTGCCGCGCTACGCCGAGATGGTCTACAACGGCTACTGGTTCAGCCCCGAGCGGGAGGCGCTGCAGTCGTTCATGGACCGGGTGCAGGAGCGGGTCAACGGCGAGGCGCGGCTCAAGCTCTACAAGGGCCACGCGACCATCGAGGGGCGGCGCTCGGCGACCCACACCCTCTACGACGAGGCCACCGTCACCTTCGAGGCCGACCAGGTCTACGACCAGTCGGACGCCACCGGCTTCATCCGGCTGCGCGCCCTGCGGCTGCGCACCCTGGCGTCGCGCCGCATCTCGGAGGGCGAGTGAGCGACCGGCGGCGGCGCTTCGAGGGGCCGCCGGCGCCGCAGATGGAGCGCTTCGCCTCGTCGCTGGCGGTCGATCTCAGGATGGCGGCCGAGGAGATCGCCGCCTGCCGGGCGCACGCCCGGATGCTGGGCGAGGTGGGGCTGCTCGAGGCGGATGAGGCCGCCCGGCTCGACGTCGCGCTCGAGCGCGTCGGCGGCGAGCTGGCCGACGGCAGCTTCCGGCCCGGGGACGAGCACGAAGACGTCCACATGGCGGTCGAGGCGCGGCTGGTCGAGCTCGAGGGCGAGCTGGGCAAGAAGCTCCACACCGGCCGGTCCCGCAACGACCAGGTGGCGACCGACGTGCGGCTGTGGCTCAAGCGGCGGCTGGCCGACCTCGACGGGTCGGTGGCCGAGCTGCTGGCCGCCCTGCTCGAGCGGGTGGAGGCCGACGGGCGGGTGCTGATGCCCGGCTACACCCACCTCCAGCGCGGCCAGCCGATCCTGCTGGGTCACCACCTGCTGGCCCACGCCTGGGCACTCGACCGCGACCGCCAGCGGCTGGCCGACGCCCGCCGCCGCCTCGACGCCAGCCCGCTGGGGGCCTGCGCCCTGGCCGGCACGCCGCTGCCGGTCGACCGCCGGCGCACCGCCGAGCTACTGGGCTTCGCGGCGCCGATGGAGAACGCCCTCGACGCGGTGGCGGCTCGCGACCACGAACAGGAGGTGGCGGCGGCCTGCGCGATCCTGATGACCCACCTGTCGCGGATGGCCGAGGAGCTGGTGCTGTGGTCGACCAGCGAGTTCGGCTTCGCGCGGCTGCCCGACGCCTGGGCCACCGGCTCGAGCATCATGCCGCAGAAGCGCAACCCCGATGCCGCCGAGCTGGTGCGCGGCAAGACCGGCCGGGTCTACGGCGACCTGATGGCGCTGCTGACGGTGGTCAAGGGGCTGCCGCTGGCCTACAACCGCGACCTGCAGGAGGACCGCGAGCCGCTGTTCGACGCCGTCGAGACCACCCGCGACTGCTGCCGGGTGATGGCCGCCGTGTGGAGCGGTCTGGAGATCGACGCCGGCCGCTTCGAGGCCGAGCTGCGCGGGGACTTCAGCCTGGCGACCGAGCTGGCCGACGGGCTGGCGCTCGCCGGGGTGCCGTTCCGCGAGGCGCACCAGATCGTCGCCGCCCTGGTGCGGCGTCTGGAGCGCGAGGGCCGGGACCTGGCGTCGCTGGGCGGCGAGGAGCTGGCGGCGCTCCACCCCCGGGCCGCCGCCGACCTCGGCCGCTGGCTCGACCCGCGGCGGTCGGTCGAGCGCCGGGTTTCGCTCGGCGGCACCGCCTGGCCGGAGGTCGAGCGCCAGCTCGCCCTGCTGCGGAAGAGGCTCTAGAGCCCGGAACTGTGCTATCATTTGGCAAGTGCTGCCGGAGTTCGACCGCAATTCGCCTCCCGCCGAGGCCTCCCTCCTCGCCCCGATGCTGAGCCAGTGAGCGCGTGGCGGCAGCCACGGGGGCCGGTCGCCGACCGGTGCCTCCGGGGCGGGTTCCGCTCCGCTGGCGTTGCCGGGCAGCGCGATGGCTGCCCCCGGTCCTCCGCACGGCCGGGGAGATCCACGATCTTCAGAGAAAGGACGAGCGTCTGGTGCCGTTGAGACGAAAGAGATTCCCTCCCATCCGCAGAGAGCCCAGCGTCCGGGTCAACGAGATGATCCGCAGGAGTCCGGTGCGCCTGATCGACGCGGACGGCGCCCAGGTGGGCGTCGTCCCGGTCGAGGAGGCTCGCAAGCGGGCCGAGGAGAGCGGTCTCGACCTGGTGGAGGTCGGGGCCTCGGCCAACCCGCCGGTGGTGCGCATCCTCGACTGGGGCAAGCTCAAGTACGAGCGCGAGAAGAAGGCCCGCGAGTCGCGCAAGAAGACCCACGTCATCGACGTCAAAGAGGTCAAGTACCGGCCCAACATCGACAAGCACGACTACGAGATCAAGACCCAGCGAGCGCGGCGATTCCTGAACCAGGGCAAGAAGGTCAAGGTCACCATCTTCTTCCGCTACCGGCAGCTGCGCCGCCCCGAGCTGGGCGATCTGATCCTCGACAAGGTGAGCGAGGAGCTGGCCGAGCTGGCGACCATCGAGTCGCGGACCAGGCTCGACAGCCGGCGGATGATCATGGTGCTGGCGCCGCGGCCCAACATCATCCAGAAGACTACGGCGGCGAAGAAGGCCGCGCCCGCCGCGTCGGCTACCGCCGGGCAGGCCACCGCTGATCAGGCCCCGTCCGCGCAGGAGCCCGCCGCCGAAGAGCCTGCCGCTGCGGCCCCGGCCGACGGGGAGGCCGCCGAGCTGCCCGCCGCCGAGGCGGTCGCCGCCGAGCCGGCGCGAGCCGCGGAAGGGCATTCCGGCTAACCGCCGCTCGCCGACTGCAGGCGGCCCAGGGGCTGGCGTGACCACCCGACGGATCTGTCTGTGGTCGGGGCCGCGGAACGTCTCCACGGCCCTGATGTACTCGTTCGCGCAGCGCGGCGACACGCGGGTGGTGGACGAGCCGCTCTACGCCCACTACCTGCGGCTCAGCGGCGCCCCCCATCCGGGGCGCGAGGAGGTGCTGGCGGCGATGGACGCCGACGGCGAGCGGGTGGTGCGCGAGGTGGTCCTCGGTCCCTGCGACCGCCCGGTGGTCTTCTTCAAGCAGATGGCGCACCACCTGGTGGAGCTCGATCGCGGTTTCCTGGACCGCACCCTCAACGTGCTGCTGATCCGCGACCCGGCGGAGGTGCTCCGCACCCTGGTGCGGCAGCTGCCGCGGGCGACCCTGGCCGACACCGGGCTGGCGGTGCAGTCGGCGCTGCTCGCCGAGCTGCGCGGCCGCGGGCAGGAGCCGCCGGTGCTCGATGCCCGCGAGCTGCTCCTCGACCCGGCCGCCGTGCTCGCCGAGCTGTGCCGGCGGCTGGGGCTCGAATTCGACCGGGCGATGCTCTCCTGGCCGCCCGGCCCGCGCCCGGAGGACGGCGTGTGGGCGCCGCACTGGTACCGCAACGTCCATCGGTCGACCGGATTCGAGCCCTACCGGCCCAAGGTGGGGTCGTTCCCCGAGCGTCTCGAGCCGCTGCTCGCGGAGTGCCGGCCGCACTACGAGGCGCTCTACGCCGCCGCCCTCCGGGCGCCCCGCCCGGCGGCGGTCGAGGAGGCGGCGCCGCCGGCCAGACGATGAGCGACTACCGGCCCGACGAGCTGCCCGACCCGCGCAACGCCGAGATCCGGGTCTGGGTCGGCGACCGGCTGCTGCCCCGGGCCCAGGCCAAGGTCTCGGTCTTCGACAGCTCGGTCCAGGGCGGCGACGCGGTGTGGGAAGGGCTGCGGGTCTACGACGGGCGGATCTTCCGGCTCGACGCCCATCTGGAACGGCTGCGGGCCTCGGCCCGGGCGCTGCGGTTCGAGCCGCCGCCGGACCTCGACCGGGTGCGCGCGGCGCTGTTCCGGACCCTCGAGGCCAACCGCATGCGCGACGGCGTCCACGTCCGCCTGACCCTCACTCGCGGCCCCAAGGTGACCTCGGGGATGAGCCCGCGCTTCAACCGCGCCGGCCCCTGTCTGATCGTCCTCGCCGAGTGGAAGCCGCCGGTCTACGACCGCGACGGCATCCGGCTGATCACCGCCTCGGTGCGGCGGCACTCCCCCCAGACCCTGGACTCGAAGATCCACCACGCCAACCTGCTCAACAACATCCTGGCCAAGATCGAGGCCGACGTCGCCGGAGCCGACGACGCGGTGATGCTCGACCTCGAGGGCTTCGTGGCCGAGACCAACGCCACCAACCTGTTCCTGGCCCGCGGCGGCGCCCTGGCCACTCCGGTCGCCGACCACTGCCTCCCCGGCATCACCCGCGGCGTGGTCCTCGAGCTGGCGGCTGGCGCGGGCATCCCGGCCCGCGAGCGCCGCGTCACCCTCGCCGAGCTCCACGCCGCCGACGAGGTGTTCACCACCGGCACCATGGGCGAGCTGACCCCGGTCCTCGAGATCGACGGCCGTCCCATCGGCCCCGCCGCCGCCGGCCCCCTCACGCGCCGCCTCCAGGACCTCTACGCCGCCCTCACCCGCCGCGAGGGCGAGCCGCTGCCGTTCTAGTGTCCCGTGCGGCAAGTTCCTTTAGATTCGAGCGGCGCTGCATCCCGCTTGGCGGCCGGCGGGCGCTCGCCGAGCCAGGCGTAGAGGGTGGGGAGGACGACCAGGGTCAGCAGCGTCGAGGTCACCAGGCCGCCGATGACGACGGTGGCCAGCGGGCGCTGGACTTCGGCGCCGGCGGAGGTCGAGAGGGCCATCGGGACGAAACCGAAGGAGGCCACCAGGGCGGTCATCAGGACGGGCCGCAGGCGCTCTTCACAGCCCCGGCGCACGGCGTCTCGAAGGGAGGTGCCGGCGGCCCGCAGGCGGCGGATCGCCGACACCATGACGACGCCGTTGAGGACGGCGACCCCGAAGAGCGCGATGAAACCGACCCCCGCCGAGATGGAGAAGGGGATGCCGCGCAGCCACAGCGCCAGCACCCCGCCGACCGCCGCCAGCGGCACTCCGGTGTAGACCACCAGGGCGCTGCGCACCGAGCCGAAGGTGGCGTAGAGGAGGGTGAAGATGGCCAGCAGCGCCAGCGGCACGACGATCATCAGGCGCCGGCGGTCGCGCTCGAGCTGCTCGAAGGTGCCGCCCCAGGCGAGGTAGTAGCCGTCGGGCTTCTCCAGGGTCGACTCGACGGCTCGGCGGGCCTCGGCGACGAAGGACTCGAGGTCGCGCCCGCGCACGTTGCACTCGACGATCAAGCGACGCTGCCCGAACTCGCGGCTGATCTGTGCCGGGCCCTGTTCGAGCCGCAGCTCGGCGAGCTGCGCCAGCGGGACCGGGTGTCCGTCGGGGTCGAGCACCGGCAGGTTGCCGATGGTGGCGACGTCGGCGTCGATCGGCAGATCGAACTTGACGACGATGTCGTAGCGCCGGACGCCGTCCATCACCACGCCGACGGGCCGGCCGGCGCGGATCGCCTCCACGACCCCCAGCACGTCGGCGACGGCGATGCCGTACCGCGCCGCCCGGGCGTGATCGACCCGGATGCGGAGCACCGGCAGGCCCTGGACCTGCTCGGCCTGGACGTCGGCCGCGCCGCGGATGCCGCGCAGCGTGTCGCCGATCCGCCGGCCCAGCCGTTCGAGCGTGTCCAGGTCGTCGCCGAAGACGCTCACCGCGACGTCCGAGCGCACGCCGGCGATCAGCTCGTTGAACCGCATCTCGATCGGCTGGGTGAACGAGTAGCCCATGCCGGGCACGTCGTTGTTGAGCCGCGCGGCCATCTCCTCGACCAGCTCGCTCTTGGAGCGGCCGCTCCGCCATTCGCTCTCGGGCTCGAGGACGACGAAGACGTCCGAAAGCTCGATGCCCATCAGGTCGGTCGCCACCTCGGGGGAGCCGATCCGCGTAACCACGGTCTTCACTTCGTCGAAGGAGCGCAGCGTCCGCTCCACCTCGAGACCGGCGTCGATCGAGTGGGTCATCGAGGCGCTCTGCAGCCGCAGCGTCTGGACGACGACGTCGCCTTCGTCGAGGGTCGGCAGGAACTCGCCGCCGAGCCGGAAGAAGAGCAGCGAGCCGCCGGCAACGGCCGCGACGGCCCCCGTCACCACCAGCCAGCGGGCGCGCAGGGCGAAACCGAGCGTCGGCCGGTAGAGGCGGTGCGCGAGCCGCACCACCCAGGTCTCGCGCTCGACCGCGCGGCCCTGGAGCAGCAGCGAGGCGGCCACCGGCATGAGGGTCAGCGCCAGCAGCAGCGAGCCGAAGAGGGCGAGGATGACGGTGATGGCCATCGGGCGGAACATCCGCCCCTCGGTGCCGGTCAGGGTCAGGATCGGCAGATAGACGATGATGATGATGCCGACCGCGAAGCTCAGCGGCCGGCCGACCTCGAGGGCGGCCTCGCGCACCGCGGCCAGCGGGGCCGCGGCCGAGCCCTTGAGCCGGCGGACGACGTTGTCGATCATGACCACCGAGCCGTCGACGATCAGACCGAAGTCGATCGCCCCCAGGCTCATCAGGTTGCCGCTGACGCCCAGGGCCACCATGCCGGCGAACGCGAACAGCATCGACAGCGGGATCGCCGCGGCGACGATCAGCCCGCCGCGCAGACTGCCCAGCAGGAGCAGCAGCACGCCGACCACCAGCAGGCCGCCCTCGACGAGGTTCCGGGTGACGGTGCGGAGGGTCCGCCGGACCAGTTCGGTGCGGTCGTAGAAGGGGCGGATGACGACCCCGGCGGGCAGGTCCCGCTCGATCTCGGCGATCCGCTCCTTGACGCGCCGGGTGACCTCGAGCGCGTTCTCGCCAGCCAGCATCTGGACCATGCCGATGACGGTCTCTCCCCGGCCGTCGCGGGTCGCCGCCCCGCGGCGAGGCATCCCGCCCTCCTCGACCGTGGCCACCTCGCGGATCCGGATCGGCGTCCCCTCCCGCACCGCGATCACCACCTGCCCGAGATCGTCCGCCGAGGAGATCAGACCCTCGCCGCGGACCAGCAGCTGTTCGCTGTCGTGCTCCAGATAGGCACTCCCCGCCATGGCGTTGTTTCGCTCGACCGCCTCGAACACCTCGGCCAGGGAGACGCCGTGCGCGAGCAGCTTCCCCGGCTGGACACGGACCTGGAACTGCTTGGCCAGGCCGCCCCAGGCGTTGACCTCGACGACCCCCGGGACCTGGCGCAGCCGGAAGGCGATCTGCCAGTCCAGGATGCCGCGCAGCTCCATCGGCGAGTAGCCGTCGCCCTCGAGGGTGAAGTGATAGATCTCGCCCAGGCCGGTCGTCGGCGGCACCATGTCGGGCGTCGCCAGGTTGGCGGGGATGTCGCTGCGGGCGTCGGGGAGCCGCTCCTGAACGAGCTGGCGGGCGAAGAACAGCGGCGTCCCGTCCTCGAACACGACGGTCACCGACGAGATGCCGTAGCGGGAGGTCGAGCGCAGCTCGACGACGTCGGGCAGTCCGCTCATCGCCGCTTCCACCGGATAGGTCAGGTACTGCTCGACCTCCAGCGGGCCGAGGGCGGGGGCCGAGGTGACGATCTGCACCTGCACGTTGGTCACGTCGGGCACGGCGTCGATGGTCAGGCGGTCGAGCGCCACCAGCCCGCCCCCGATCAGCACCGCCACCAGCAGGAGCACGAAGAGCCGGTTGTCGAGCGCCCAGTCGATGAGTCTCTCCGGCATCAGTGGTGGTGCCCCTCGAGGCCGCCCTTGAGCGCCTCGGATTTGAGCGCGAAGGTGCCCGCCACGGCGACGCCCTCGCCGGGGTCGAGCCCCTCGAGCACTTCGGCCCAGCGGTCCCACCGGTGCCCCAGGCGGACCTGGCGGCGCTCGAAGGCTCCTTCCCCCTCGGCCACGAAAACCCAGTCGCGGTCGTCGATCCGGGCGACTGCCGACTGCGGCACGGCCAGCACCCGGGTTGCGGTCTCGAGACCGCCGCCGGCCGCGATCGTCGCGTAGACGAACATCCCCGGCTTGAGCTTGCCCTCCGAGTTGTCGATGACGGCGCGCGCGGCTATCGTCCGGCTGTGGGGGTCGACGACCTCGGCGACGTAGTCGATCCGCCCCTCGAAGCGGTGCTGGGGATGGGACTCGCACTCGAGGCTCACCGCCGAACCGGTCGAAACCGCGGGCAGGTCCTTCTCGAAGAGCTGCAGCGTGAGCCACAGCTCGCCCAGCTCGGCCACCACGAAGAGCCTGGCGTCGGCGGTCACCACCTGCCCGACCGAGGCCGCGCGCTCGGTCACCCGGCCCGCGATCGGCGCCCGCACCGGGTAGACGGTCGTCGGCCGCGAGCTCTCGGAAGCCAGCACCTCGACGTCGGCGGCGCTCAGTCCGAGCAGGTGCAGGGTCTGGATCGCCGCCTCCAGCTCGGCCCGCGCGGTCTGCCGCTCGCCTTCCCGGCGCAGCAGCTCGCCGCGGCTGATCGCCTGTCCGTCGAGCAGCAGCCGCGCCCGCTCGTACTCGGCGTCGCGCACCCGGGCCGCCGCCAGCGCCCGCCGGTAGTCGGCCTGCGCGGCGCCCAGCTCGGCGCTGTCGATCCAGGCCAGCACCTCGCCGGCGGCGACCCGGGCGCCGTAGTCGGCGACGACCCGGGAGACACGGCCGCCGATCCGGGCAGTGGCCACGGCCATCCGGTTCTCGTCGTACCCGAGCCGGCCGGTCGCCTCGACGGTCGGCGCCAGGACGCGGAGGGAGGCCGGCTCGACGACGATGCCGGCGCTCTCGACGGCCTCCGGGGACAGCGCGATCGTGTGGGCCCCCCTGTCGTGGGCACCCGTCTCGTGGGCATCGGCTTCGCCGCGCTCCGCCGGCGGGTGCGGGGAGCCGCAGCCCGCCGCCAGGAGGAGCGGGAGACACCAGAGGATCCGGAGGTTAGTCGTCGTCATCTGAATCGACCTCTTCGAGGGACGCTCCCAGGAGCTGCTCGATCCGCAAGCGGGCGAGGGTCAGGCGCGCCCCGGTCTCGGCCTCGGCCAGCCCGACCTCGAGCGACGCGCGCTGCGCATCCAGGAGGTCGAGCAGCGAGCCTTCGCCGTTCTCGTAGCTGAAGCCCGAGATCTCGACCGTCCGCTGCGCGGCCTCGCGCCAACCCTCCGGGTAGAGGGCGAGGGTCTCGGCGGCGGCGCGGTATTCGGCGACCGCCCGCTCCAGCTCGATCTCGAGCTCCAGCCGGAGGTCCTCGAGCTCGGCGCGGCTTCTCCGGAGGTCCGCCTCGGCACCGGCCACCGCCGCCCGGTTCCGGTTCCACAGCGGAAGGGTGAGGGCGACGCCGCCCGAGGTGGCCTCCTTGTCGAGCTCCGACTCGCGGGCGATCGAGAGCTCCACATCGGGCAGCGCGCCCAGCCTCTCGGCGGCCCGCTCCGCCTCGAACCCAGCGATCATCGCCCGGGCCGCCCGGAGCCGCGGACTCGAGTCGTCGAGCCACGCCAGGAGCACTTCGAGGAGCGGCAGCGCGCGCGGCGCGTCGAGATCGCCGGCCACCACGAAGTCGGCGCCGAGCGAGCGATTGCAGACGACGTCCAGCGCCGCGCGGGCGGTGGCGAGCTCGCGGCCGAGCTCGAGTGACAGCCGGCGCCTCGCGAACCACTCGGTTCGGGCCTTGATCGCTTGGAGCGGAGGGGCCTCGCCGGCCTCGACCCGCCGCTCGATGAGCTCCAGCAGGCGGCCGGCGATCGCCTCGCTCTCGCCGCCGACCTCGGCCGCCCGCCCGGCCAGGACCACGCCCACCCACAGCCGGCCGACCTCGTAGTCCAGCAGGTCTTCGAGGGCCCGCAGGTCGTGGCGGGCCTGCTCGCCGACCGCCGCGGCGGCGCGCACCCGCCAGCGGCGGGAGCCGGGCAGCGGAACGCGCTGAGCGAGCTCGACCCGCCACTCGGTGCCCGATGCGGCGCCGCCGTCCGCCCGTCCCGATTCGAGGAGGGCGACGGGATCGTCGAGGAGGCGCCGCCGTCGCTCCATGGCCGTCGCGGCGTCGACGGCCGCCTGCGCCGATGCGAGGGTCGGGTGCTGGGCGCGGGCGGCGGCCCGCAGCTCCTCGAGCTCGTAGGTTCGAGCCGCAGTGGCGGGGGCGTAGACCACAGCCGCCGCGAGAACCGCCATCGCCGTCCTGTTGTGTCGCTTGGTCACCAAGAACCTCCTGCTCGAAGATCTGGATCGTGCGCGGCGAGCCGCGCGTGCCTCGACCTCGGAAAGCACCGGCAGGCCGCGGCGCGAGCCCGGCGACTCGACGCGCTGCTAGTGAGTCGGGAGACTGGAGGTCAGCGCCGGGGCGGCTCCGAGATGTCTGGCGGCATCGCCTGCAGCGGGGCCGGCGAATCGTGCTGCACCGCACTCTCGAAGCGCTGGGACGGGGGCATCAGCTGCGGCGCAGAGAGCGTCCAGAGCGAGTGCGCCAGACAGCTCGAAGGACAGCAGTGATCTCCCGCCTCGAAGGGCGACGAGTCGTCGCAGCGCCCGTCGTCGCACCCCTCACACGACCGGCAGGCTTCCAGTGCGGTGGCCGCCGAGTCGGCCGCCAGGCCCAGCGCCGGCAACCCGGCGATCGCGAGTGCGCTCAACAGGAACGCGGCGGTCAGGCGAGCGCCCGCCGTCGAGCGTTCGGGCAGCATCGGCGGAACCCTAACACGCCGTCGAAGAAGCGAGCACACTCAGGCGGCGGGCGCGGCCAGCGCGGAGCGCACCATGGCGGCCGCCGGCTGCTCGCTCAGCAGACGGTCGATGCCGGACGAGTCGCCACCGGGCACGAGGTCGTTGTCGAGCAGCCAGAAGAGGAGGGCGAGGGCGGCGATGCCGTGGCCGCCGGGGCGCGGGTGGGCGACGTCGAGGCTCAGCCGTGCCGCGAAGCGCGGGTCGGCCTCGGCGGCCTCGAAGGGCGCGGTGAGGTCGACGGCCAGCAGGCCGCGCTCCTCGGCGGCGCGGGTCAGCTTGCGGTGGACGCGCCCCAGGGTGTAGGGCTCGAGCCGCCGCATGAGCGGGAAGACGGCGACGGCGATCGGCATCCCCTGGGTGCGCGCCATGCGGCCCAGCTCCTCGAAGCCGTCGGTGACGACGGCCCAGGAGGGCTCGTGGCGGTGCAGGCGGGCGATGTAGGCCTCGTAGGCCCGGGGTCCGGAGCGGACCGCCAGGTTGCCGGGGTCGTTGTCCCAGACCGCCGTCTGATCGGCCGGTGGCGGGGGGAGGCGCGAGGCGTCGAGGACGTACCGCGCTAGCGCGTAGAGCCGCAGGTTGCCCGCCGCCAGCCGCTCCAGGTAGCCGCGCTGGCGGCCGGCCAGCCCGGCCCGCAGCGTCCGGGCAAAGGGGTTGTAGAGCTCGGGGTCGTTGAGACAGTAGCCGTAGATCACCAGGTCGGGGTCGTAGCGCAGGGCCTTGACCCGCAGGCTCTCGACGATCTCGGGCACGCTGTAGCCGGGGACCCCGAAGTTGAGCACCTCGAAGGTCGTCCGCTGGCCGAAGTAGACCTCCAGCAGCCGCTCGAGCAGCTTGGGGTAGCTCTGGTGGTCCGGGACCTTGAAGCCGTAGGTGACCGAGTCGCCGATCACCGCGATCCGGAAGGTCCCGGGCGGCTTGCGCAGCGGGAAGGCGCGGTCGCGCATCCCGTCGTCGTTGACGCGCACGTCGCCGTCGTGGGTGCCGGGCTGGAGGTCGTACTGGAGGACCGGGTTGGGCGAGAGCCGGAAGACGCCGGCGCTGATCTCGGCGATCTCCGGCCCCAGGTCCAGCAGCCGCACCGCCGCCTCGGCCAGGCCCAGGCTGATCAGCGTGCTGGCGACCAGCAGGAGGAGTCGTCCCATCAGCCGGGCCGGGCCGGGGGGCCGGCGCCCGGACTCACGAAGCGGCCTTCCGGGAGGCGGGGGGCGGCGCGATGGTCACCAGCGCCCGCCCGCGCGGCTCGCCGAAGACCAGCTCGAGGAAGCGCGGCAGGAGCTTCTCGGTCTCCGGGCTCTCCAGATAGCGGTCGAGGACGGTGCGCCGCTCCTCGCGGGTCATGTGCATCGAGTAGCCGTCGAGGTAGCGCAGGAACCGCAGGCGGTTGGTCCGGGCGTCGAGCTCGGGGTGGAACTGGGTCGCCCACACCGGCCGGCCGGGCAGCCGCAGCGCCTGGTGGGGGTTGCGCTTGCTGGCGGCCAGGTTGGGCACTCCGGGCGGCAGCCGGGCGGCGCGGTCCTTGCGGCCGAGCTGGGCGTGGAAGCGCGGCGACAGGCCGCCGAGCAGCGGGTCCTTCCGCCCCTCCGGCGTCAGCCACAGCTCGTAGGTGCCGACCTCGGTGGAGTCGGGGTCGTGGACGATCTCGCCGCCGAGCGCCACCGTCAACAACTGGAAGCCGAAGCAGGAGGCGAAGGTGGGGTGGCCGGCGGCGGCGACCTCGGCGAGCACCCCGAGCAGCTCGTCGAAGCCCGGCAGGTTGCGCTGCGAGACGTAGTAGTCGCCGCTGCCGCCGACCATCAGGGCGTCGTGCTCGAGCACCCGGTCCAGCTCCGGCGGCCCGGCCAGCAGGTCGTGCTGGACGAAGCACTCGGGGTCGAGCCCCGATTTCTCGGCGAAGGAGAGGACCTCCTCCTCGAGCATCGGGTCGTCCTCTTCGCGGGCCTGGAGCAGGAGAATGCGCAGCGCCATGAACCGGTCATCTTAGACGACCGGGGCGCCGTAGGTCTCGTGCGCGGCGACTATGGAACGGCTGCCGCGGCGAGCGCCGGCGCCGGCCGCGCGTCCCGCGGTTCGCCGCGTCCCAGCAGCAGCACCGCCAGCTGCCGCCAGAGCCACGCGAAGGCGTTGAGCAGGTGGAGCGAGAGCACCAGCAGCAGGAACCCCAGCACCGTGCAGAGCAGGGCCTCGGGCAGGGTGTCCGCCACCCACCAGTAGAGGTCCGGCGGCGAGAACCAGAAGTAGAGCGGCGCCAGCAGCAGCGAGAGGCTGAGCGACAGGCTGACCACGGTGGTGACAAAGGACGCGATGCCGAGCGGGAACTTGAGCAGCAGGAACAGCGGCCCCGTCCAGGTGACGCGGTGGCTGAGGAAGGACTTGGCGTTGGGCCAGAAGCCCTGCTCGGAGGCCGCCATCCAGATCGGACCGACCTCGGCCCGCAACAGCCAGATCGCCTGCTGCCGCTCGAAGCCGGCGAGGCCCCAGCTTGCCAGCAGCACGACCGCCAGGACCACCGCGCCGATCCACAGGATGAGCAGCCCCAGGCCGAGGGAGAGACCGGTGATCAGGAAGACGAAATAGGCGATGCCCAGCGGAAAGGCCAGCATCAGATAGAGGACGTTGAGATACGAGCGGCCGTCCACCAGCACGCCGAAGACCCGGTCGAGGACGGGGACGATACCCTGGGAGCTTGTCGTCATGGGTTCCTCCGACCTTGCCTACGGCGGCGCCCGGGAGTGGGTTTCGCCCGGCCCGGCGGCCGGTGCCGGCCGGGATCCTCGAAGGAGCCCGAGCCGCTACGCGCGCCGGCCGCCGGCGCGGGCCAGGGCGGCCTCGATCTCGGCCTGGATGGCGCCGGGCTCGAGCTCCTCTAGCTCGTAGCGCACCTTGGCGACCGGCTTGGCGAGCGACACCACCCGGGTGAGGTCGATCGGGGTGCCGGCCACCACCACGTCGGCGTCGGCGGCCTCGATGGTGGCCCGCAGCTCCTCGATCTGACGCTCGCCGTAGCCCATGGCGGGGAGGATCTTGCGGGCGTTGGGGTAGTCCTCGTAGGTGCGGCGGATCGAGCCCACGGCGTAGGGCACCGGGTCGACGATCTCGGCGGCACCGGCCTCGCGGGCCGCGTACCAGCCGGCGCCGTAGCTCATGCCGCCGTGGGTCAGGGTGGGGCCGTCCTCCACCACCAGGGCGCGCTTGCCGCGGATCAGCCCGGGATCGTCGACGGTGATCCGCGAACGGCAGCGCACCACCCGGGCGCGCGGGTTGTGGCGGCGGCAGTTGGCCTCCACCCGCTCGACGTCCTCGGGGCGGGCGGTGTCCACCTTGTTGATCACCAGCAGGTCGGCGAGCAGCAGGTTGGTCAGCCCGGGGTAGTAGGACAGCTCGTGGCCGGGGCGGTGGGGATCGACCAGGGTCAGGTGGAGGTCGGGCTGGAAGAACGGGGTGTCGTTGTTGCCGCCGTCCCACAGCAGCACCTCGGCCTCCTCCTCGGCCCGGGCCAGGATCTCCTGGTAGTCGATGCCGGCGTAGACCACGAAGCCGTTGTCGATGTGCGGCTCGTACTCCTCGCGCTCCTCGATGGTGCAGTCGTGGCGGTCGAGGTCCTCGTAGGCGGCGAACCGCTGGCAGGCCTGGGCGGCGAGATCGCCGTAGGGCATCGGATGGCGCACCGCCACCACCCGCTTGCCCAGCCGGCGGAGGATCCGCGACAGGTAGCGGGTGGTCTGCGACTTGCCCACCCCGGTGCGGACGGCGGTGACCGCCAGGACCGGCTTGGCGGCGGGCAGCATGGTGCGGGTGGCCGAGCAGATCCCGAAGTTGGCGCCCCAGGCCACCACCCGGCTCCCCAGGTCCATGACGTGGGCGTGCGTCACGTCGGAGTAGGAGAACCAGACCTCGTCCACCGCCTCGCCCTTGACGATCTCCTCGAGCTCCCCCTCGGGGCGGATCGGGATGCCCTCGGGGTAGAGCTCGCCGGCCAGCTCGGGCGGGTAGGTGCGGCCCTCGATGTCGGGGATCTGGGTGGCGGTGAAGGCCACCACCCGGTAGGCCTCCCGGCCGCGGAACAGGGTGTTGAAGTTGTGGAAGTCGCGCCCGGCGGCGCCCATGATGACCACCTTGCGTCGCTCCATCGCGCCTTCCCTCCTGACCTTGGCTGTGCGGTGTTTCCGGCGGCGCCCCCGCCGGTGGCCGGACGGCCCCTTCGAGGGCGCACGGAGTATAGGCCATCACCGAGGACGCGAGCTCGACGCTGCCGGTGGCCCGCGGTCCTGCCATCGGGTATGCTTCGCGCCCCGGCTTGTTCCCCCGTTTTCAAGGAGGGCTCCAGATGTCGCGAGCGAGACAACCTCTCGTCACAGCGTTGGCTCTGGCCGCCATCGTCACCGGCTTCGCGTTGCTGGGGCCGGGAGCGGCGGCCCAGGAGAACGCCGCGGCGCCGCTGCTGTTGATCCTCGACGCCTCGGGGTCGATGTGGGGGCAGATCGAGGGCGAGAACAAGATCGTCATCGCCCGGCGGGTGCTGGGCGGGCTGGTCGACGGCCTGCAGGACGGGTCGGAGGTCGGCGTCGTGGCCTACGGTCACCGGCGGGAGGGGGACTGCGAGGACATCGAGACGGTGGTGCCGATCGGCGCGCTGGACAAGACGGCGCTCAAGGCCAAGGTCGACGGGCTCAACCCCAAGGGCAAGACGCCGATCACCCGGGCGGTGCAGCAGGCCTTCGACTCGTTGCGCGGCCGGCCGGGTGGGGCCACCGTGGTGCTGGTGAGCGACGGGCTCGAGACCTGCGGCGGCGATCCCTGTGCCGCGGTGCGCGCCGCCAAGGAGCAGGGGATCGACTTCCGGCTCCACGTGGTCGGCTTCGACGTCGCCGGCGAGGACGTCTCGCAGCTCGAGTGCGCCGCCCAGGCCGGGGAGGGGCTGTTCCTCAGCGCCGAGAGCGCCGACGAGCTGGCGGGGGCGCTGGACACCGCGGTGGCGATGGCGCCGACGGTGCCGGCCGGCCGGCTGTCGGTGCAGGCGATCGCCGACGGCGCCCTGCAGGACGCCGCCGTCCTGGTCACCGAGGTGGCCACCGGCGATGAGGCGGGGGCCGGGCGGACCTACGGGTCGCCCGACACCAACCCGCGGCTCATCCCGCTGCCCGACGGCCGCTTCCGGGTCGAGGTCCAGGCGGTGGGGATCCGGGGCGACGTCACCCGCGTGTTCGAGGTCGAGATCGCCGACGGGTCGCAGGTCGAGCGAATCGTCGACTACTCGACCGGCGAGCTGTCGATCGGCACCACCCGCAACGGCGAGCTGACCGACGCCGTCTACCGGGTGCGGGTGCCGGGCAGCGGCGAGGAGGTCGCCACCGGCCGCACCTACGCCGCGGCCCGCTCGAATCCGGCCAGGGTGCGGATCGTCGCCGGCAACTACGAGGTGTCGGTGAGGTCGGTCGAGATCAGCGGCGGGCCGGAACACAGCCTGGGCGAGGTGGCGGTCGACCCCGGCGGCAGCGCCGCCGTGTTTCACGACTGGCCGAGCGGCACCCTCAAGCTGGGGGCGGCCCGCGGCGGCGAGCTGGTGGACGCCACCCTCAACCTGGTCAGCGTCGAGAGCGGCAAGCCGGTGGCCCAGGGCCGCACCTACACCAGCCCCCGCTCCAACCCCAAGACCTTCGTCCTGCTGCCCGGCGACTACCGGGTGCAGGTCAACGAGATCCGCGGCGCGCGGCGCGAGCTGACGGTGACCGTGCCGGCCGGCGAGACGGTCGAGCTGATGGTGGATCCGTCGGGGAGCGGCTAGAAAGCCAGCCGGGGTCCGCAACCGAAACAATCGACACCCAACGCCGGCGGCGCCGCCCGTGGCGGCCGCGGCCGGCCAGGAGGAAGAGCCATGAGAGGTCGAATCACCAGCCTGTTGTCGGTCCTGGCCGTGGCGGCGGCGCCGCTCGCGGCCGGGGTGGTCTACGAGATCGAGACCACCGACCACGAGGCGTCGCCGCCCAGGGTCGAGTCCACCGAGGTGGCGGCCGGGGGCAAGAACCTCAAGATGGAGATCGCCCCCGACGAGCAGGGTCGCGGCAGGGGAGACGCCATCTTCCGCGGCGACCGGCGCGAGATGATCGTCGTCGACCACGACGAGAAGAGCTACGTGGTGATCGACGAGGCGACGATGAAGGAGCTGGCCGCCAAGCTGGGGGGCATCAACGACCAGATCGCCGAGGCGCTCAAGAACGTGCCCGAGGAGCAACGGGCGATGGTCGAGAAGATGATGAAGGAGCGCATGCCGGCGCCGCCGCCGCCTCGGCAGCGGGCCGAGGTGCGCCGCACCGGCGAGCGCGCCACCCACTCCGGGTACCCCTGCGTCAAGTACGAGGTGGTGCGCGGCGGAACCAAGATCCGCGAGCTGTGGGTCACCGACTGGGGCAACGTCGAGGGCGGCGGCGACGTCACCGGCGCCTTCCAGGCGATGGCCGAGTTCATGCAGGAGATGCTCGACGCGCTGCCGGCCGGGGGGGCCCCGGGCGGCATGGGCGACTCGGTCATCGCCCAGATGAACGAGATCGACGGCTTCCCGGTGGTGACCCGCGAGTTCGGCGACGACGGCTCGCTGGAGGACGAGTCGACGCTGCGCTCGGCGCAGCGCCGCACCCTCGACCCCGCCGAGTTCGAGCCGCCGGCCGGCTACAAGCGCCGCAGCATGATGGGCTCGCCCTGAGTCCGGCCCCCCTCGACAGTCCGCGTCCGTATCGTAAGATGCTTGGCAATCTTTGAGGGCGTGGGCGCGGCCGCCGGCAACGGCGACGGGTGCAGACGTGCCCTGCCCACGACGAATTCACCGAGGAAAGGAGAGGAGCACATGTCCCACAGAGTATTCAAACCGATCCTGATCGTCCTGGCGCTCGCGGCCCTGGCCGTGCCCGCATCGCGGGCCGGCGACTGGGAGGGCAAGCTGGACGGCCCCTTCATGCAGATCGACCTCATCGACGTCCAGGCCTACGGCAACGACGCCTACCGCGAATACCTGGGCAAGGGCTACGTGCCGCTGCTCGAGATGGCCAAGGCGGCCGGACACGTGCTGGACTACGGGGTGCTCGAGTACCAGACCGGCAGCTCGGGGGATGGCAACGTCGTCATCTGGTGGACCACCCAGTCGATGGCTGCCATGCAGGCGGCCAACGAGCTCATCGAGAAGAAGGCCCAGGAGCTCTACACCGCCAAAGAGTGGAAGGAGATGACCGACGCCATGGCCAAGGTCCGCACGCCGCTGTCGACCAACATCGCCCGGGCGGTGACCTGGCACCAGAAGGCGGCCGAAGGGGGTGGCGAGGAGAGCGCCGACTAGGTCCCGTCGCCGGTTGCGAAGCGGACGGCGGCGGCCACTCCGGCCGCCGCCGTTTCCGTATACTGGCCGGGCGATGAAAGGCCGGCCCCGTCGCATCACCGAAGTGGCCGGCGAGCTGGGGATCGACTCGCGGCACCTGGTCCCCTACGGCGACGACAAGGCCAAGGTGCGGCTGGAGGCCCGCCAGTCGGGCCGGCCGCGCGGCCGGCTGGTGCTGGTCTCGGCGATCACCCCGACCAGCGCCGGCGAGGGCAAGACCACCACCTCGATCGGGCTCGCCCAGGGGCTGGCGCGGCGCGGCCGCAAGGTCTGCCTGGCGCTGCGCGAGCCGTCGCTGGGGCCCACCTTCGGGTTGAAGGGCGGCGCCACCGGCGGCGGCCGTTCGGTGGTGGTGCCGACCGCCGACATCAACCTCCACTTCACCGGCGATTTCCACGCCATCACCGCGGCCAACAACCTGCTGGCGGCGATCGTCGACAATCACGTCTACCACGGCAACCCACTGGAGATCGACGCCCGCCGGGTGCTGTGGCGCCGGGTGGTGGACCTCAACGACCGGGCGCTGCGCCACGTGGTCATCGGGCTGGGCGGCAAGCTCCAGGGGGTGCCGCGCGAGACCGGCTTTGACATCACCGCCGCCTCCGAGGTGATGGCGGCGTTGTGTCTGGCCGAGGACGCCGACGACCTGCGGGCCCGGCTGGCGCGGCTGCTGGTGGCGATGACCTACAAGGGCGAGCCGGTGACGGCGCGCGATCTACAAGCCGTCGGGGCGATGATGGTGCTGCTCAAGGACGCCCTGCTGCCCAACCTGGTCCAGACCTGCGAAGGCGTGCCGGCCTTCATCCACGGCGGCCCGTTCGCCAACATCGCGCACGGCTGCAACTCGGTGATCGCCACCAAGATGGCGCTCGCCTACGCCGACTGGGTGATCACCGAGGCCGGGTTCGGCTTCGACCTCGGGGCCGAGAAGTTCTTCGACATCAAGTGCGTGTCGGCCGGGCTGGACACCGCGGCGGTGGTGCTGGTGGCCACGGTGCGCGCCCTCAAACGCCACGGCGGCGTCGCCCGCGGCGACCTCGAGCGGCCGGACCCGGAGGCGGTCGGGCGCGGGCTCGGCAATCTGCGCAAGCACGTCGAGAACATCCGCGCCTTCGGCGAGACGCCGGTGGTGGCGCTCAACCGCTTCGCCACCGACGCCGACGACGAGATCGACTGCGTGCGCCGCGCCTGCGCCGAGCTCGGGGCGCCGTTCGCCGTCGCCGACGTCTTCGCCCGCGGCGGCGAGGGTGGCGAGGAGCTGGCGGCGGTTCTGGTCGAGCACGCCGAGAGGTCCGCGAGCCCCTTCCGGCCGCTCTACGACTGGGCCCAGCCGATCCCCGAAAAGCTGACCAGGATCGCCCGCACCATGTACGGGGCGGCCAACGTGGGCTACACCAAGCCGGCCGAGCGGTTGCTGGCGCGGATCGAGGAGCTGGGCTTCGCCGGGCTGCCGCTGTGCGTGGCCAAGACCCCCACCTCGCTGACCGACGATCCCGGCCGCGCCGGTCGGCCCGAGGGGTTCGAGATCACCGTCCGCGACTTCATCGTCTCGGCCGGGGCCGGCTTCGTGGTGCCGCTCCTCGGAGACATCATGCGGATGCCCGGCCTGCCGGCTTCGCCGCAGGCGGCGCGCATGGATCTGGTCGACGGCGAGGTGGTCGGGCTGCTCGGCGCCTAGGCGCCGGAGCGTCCGCCCGCCCGCCTACTGCTGCGCCGGCTGTGCGGCGGGCACCTGGATCGAGCGCAGGTAGAGCAGGACCTCGTCGATCTTGCGCTTGGCCCGCGACTCGGGCTCTTCGTCGTCCTCGGTGAGCCCCAGACCCGAGGTCTGGAAGACGTCGCCCCACACCGGCATCTCGCGGCGCCCGTGACCGCGCACGTCGCGGCGGCCGTCGATCGCCTCCCTGAGCCTGTCGGTGGGGAACCGGCCGCCGTTGTTCTCCTGCAGCCGGGTGAGATCGGCGGGTTTCACGGTCAGCAGCTCGGCCAGGGAGCCGTCGCCCTCGGCCTTGGCGCCGTGGCAGTTGATGCAGTAGACGCGGTAGGTCACCCGCCCCTTGGCCCGCGCGAAGGCCTCGTCCTCGTCCGCGGAGGCGCTGCCCGCGCCGAGCGCGGCGACCAGCCCGAGACCGAGCGCGGCGGCGAGCAGTCCCCACCTGCGGAGCCGGGAGCGTTCGCTGGCGTCGTGCGACATGGTAGGCACCTCCTCGACGGAGATCGGTCCCGTCTTCGGCATTATGACAGCCGCCTCCGACGGCGCGCCACCCCCGCGGGTGGCGGTCGCCGCCCCCCCGTAGGCTGGCGGGTTTGTGGTAAAACTCGCCCAACGGACGGCCACGGCACTACCGGTGGAGGTCGTCGGCCGGCGGTCCGGCGTCGCCCCGGCGCTGCTCTGCTGGTGAAGGGATCCGGCGCCGCGACCTCGAGGGGGGCAGAAGGATGGGTTTTCCGATCAGCGTCGAGGTCAATGGCGTCGAGCGCCGGGCCGAGGTCGAGCCGCGCCAGCTGCTGGTCCACTGGCTGCGCGACGCGCTGGGCCTGACCGGCACCAAGGTCGGCTGCGACACCAGTCTGTGTGGCGCCTGCACGGTGCTCGTCGACGGGCGGGCCGTCAAGTCGTGCACGCAGCTGGCGGTGCAGGCCGACGGCTCGCGGGTCACCACCATCGAAGGGCTGGCCGACGACGGCGAGCTGCAGGTGCTGCAGCGCGCCTTCTGGAAGGAGCACGCCCTGCAGTGCGGCTACTGCACGCCGGGGATGATCCTGGCGGCGGCCGGGCTGCTGGCCCAGGAGCCCGACCCCGAGGAGACCGCGATCCGGCAGGCCCTCAAGGGCAACCTCTGCCGCTGCACCGGCTACCACAACATCGTCAAGGCGGTGCGCCGGGCGGCCGCCGGGGGAGAGTGAGATGGCCGGCGTGCTGGGGACCTCGATCCGCCGCCGCGAAGACCCGGCGCTGATCACCGGCCGGGGCCGCTACACCGCCGATCTCGAGCGGCCGGGGATGGTGCACGCGGTCGTCGTGCGCAGCCCGCACGCCCACGCCCGGCTGCGTGGCGTCGACGTCACCGCCGCCGCAGCGGCGCCGGGAGTGCTGGCGGTCTACAGCGGCGCCGACGTCGTCGCCAGCGGAGTGGGCGGGGTGGTGCCCACCGCCTGGCTGCTGCCCGACCTCAAGACGCCGCCCCATCCGCTGCTGGCCACCGAGGTGGTGCGCCACGTCGGGGACGGGGTGGCGGTGGTGGTCGCCGAGAGCGTCTACGCGGCGCGCGACGCGGCCGAGCTGGTGGCCGTCGACTACGAGCCGCTGCCGGCGGTCACCGACCCGCGGGCGGCGACCACCGAGGGCGCCCCCCAGCTCTACGCCGAGGCCCCCGGCAACGTCGCCTTCGACTGGCAGCTGGGGGACGCCGCCGCGGTCGAGGGGGCCTTCGCCGGCGCCGCCCGCACCGTCGAGCTCGAGCTGCGCAACAACCGGTTGATCCCGCACGCCATCGAGCCGCGGGCGGCGCTCGCCGAGTTCGACGAGCGGCGCGGCGCCCTGACCCTGTGGATGACCTCGCAGAACCCGCACGTCCACCGGCTGCTGCTGTCGCTGGCTTCGCTGGGGCTGCCCGAGCACAAGATCCGGGTCATCGCCCCCGAGGTGGGGGGCGGCTTCGGGAGCAAGATCCACCACTACCCGGACGAGGCGTTGACCGCCTGGTGCGCGATGCAGCTCAAGCGGCCGGTCAAGTGGACCGCCACCCGTTCCGAGGCCAACCAGACCGACGCCCACGGGCGCGACCACCGCACCCGGGCGGCGCTGGCGCTCGACGGCGACGGCCGCATCCTGGGCCTCAGGGTGCGCACCCACGCCGCCATGGGGGCGTATCTGTCGACCTTCGCGCCGGCGGTGCCGACCTATCTGTACGGCACGCTGCTGTCGGGTCAGTACGACATCCCGGCGATCCACGTGCGGGTCACCGGCACCTTCACCAACACCGCGCCGGTGGACGCCTACCGCGGGGCGGGCCGGCCGGAAGCCACCTTCGTGGTCGAGCGGCTGATGGACCTGGCGGCCCGCGAGACCGGGCTCGACCCGGCCGAGCTGCGGCGGCGCAACTTCGTGCCGCCCGACGCCTTCCCCTACCAGACCCAGGTCGCCCTGCAGTACGACAGCGGCAACTACGAGCCGGCCCTCGACCGGGCGCTCGAGGCAGTGGGCTACGCCGAGCTGCGGGCCGAGCAGCGGCGCCGCCGCGAGCAGGGCGGCAAGCTGCTCGGCATCGGGCTGTCGAGCTACATCGAGGCCTGCGGTCTCGCCCCCTCGCAGGTGGTCGGCGCCCTCGGCGCCCAGGCCGGCCTGTGGGAGAGCGCCAAGGTGCGGGTCCATCCCACCGGCACGGTGACCGTCTACACCGGCTCCTCGGCCCATGGTCAGGGGCACGCCACCACCTTCGCCCAGATCGTCGCCGACAAGCTGGGGATCCCGGTCGAGAACGTCGAGGTGAGGCATGGCGACACCGACGAGGTGCCCTTCGGCATGGGCACCTACGGCAGCCGCAGCGCAGCGGTCGGCGGCAGCGCCATCGCGGTGAGCGTCGACAAGGTGATCGCCAAGGGCCGGCGGATCGCCGCCCACCTGCTGGAGGCGGCGGAGAACGACGTCGTCTTCGAGGAGGCCAAGTTCTTCGTCCGCGGCGCCCCGGCCCAGAGCAAGGCCTGGGGCGAGGTGGTGCTCCAGGCCTATCTGGCCCACAACCTGCCCGACGGGGTCGAGGCCGGACTCGAGGAGACCACCTTCTACAACCCCGCCAACTTCACCTTCCCGTTCGGCACCCACGTGGCGGTGGTCGAGGTCGACCCGGAGACCGGCGAGGTGGCGATCGCGCGCTACCTCGCGGTCGACGACTGCGGCAACGTGATCAACCCGATGATCGTCGACGGGCAGCTTCACGGCGGGATCGCCCAGGGCCTCGGCCAGGCGCTGTGGGAGGAGGCGGTCTACGACGAGGGCGGGCAGCTGCTGACCGGCAGCCTGCTCGACTACGCGCTGCCGCGCGCCCACCAGCTGCCCTCCTTCGAGCTCGACCGCACCGTCACCCCCTGTCCCCACAACCCGCTGGGAGTAAAGGGGGTGGGCGAGGCCGGCGCCATCGCCTCGCCGGCGGCGATGGTCAACGCGGTGGTCGACGCCCTGGCCCCGCACGGCGTCCGCCATCTGGACATGCCGCTGACCCCCGAGAAGGTGTGGCGGGCCATCCATTCCGGGGAGGACTCCTGAGATGTATCCGCCAGCCTTCGAGTACCACCGCGCCGCCAGCACCGCCGAGGCGCTCGACCTGCTGGCCCGGCACGCCGGTGCCAAGCTGCTGGCCGGCGGCCACAGCCTGATCCCGATGATGAAGCTGCGGCTGGCCCAGCCGGCGGTCGTGATCGACATCGGCCGGCTCGAGGAGCTGGCCGGGGTGTGCGCCGACGGCGACCTGCTGCGGGTCGGCGCGCTGACCACCCACGCCCGGCTGGCCGCCGACCCCACCCTGCGCGAGGCCTGCCCGCTGCTGGCCGAGGCGGCGGGCAAGATCGGCGACCCCCAGGTCCGCAACAAGGGCACGATCGGCGGCAACATCGCCCACGCCGATCCGGCCTCCGACCTGCCCGCCGTCCTGGTGGCGCTGGGGGCGGCGGTCCGGCTGCAGGGCGCCGACGGCGAGCGGCGGGTGCCGGCCGACGAGTTCTTCCACGGTCTGCTGCAGAGCGACGTGCGCCCCGGCGAGCTGATCACCGAGATCGAGGTGCCGCGGCTGGCGGCGGGCACGGGGAGCTGCTACCTCAAGGTCGAGCACCCGGCCTCGGGCTACGCGGTCTGCGGGGCGGCGGCGGTGGTCACCCTGGCCGGCGGCGAGTGCACCGCCGCGGCACTCGGCTTCAACGGGGTGACGGCGATGCCGCTCCTGGCGACCGCGGTGGCCGAAGCGCTGGTCGGCAGTGCGGCCGACGACGACGCTATCGACCGGGCGGTGACCGAACACCTCGAGGTCGGCGAGCCGCTCGGCGACCTCCACGCCTCCGGTCCCTACCGGGCGAATCTGGCCCGGGTCTACGGCCGCCGGGCGCTCAAGACCGCCCGCGATCGGGCGGGTTAGCCGCCCGGGTCCGACCGCGTGCGCGACCTGCTGCCCGAGATCGAGCGCTGGCGGCGCGGCGGCCGCCGGGTGGCGCTGGCCACCGTGGTCAAGGCCTGGGGCTCGGCGCCGCGGCCGTTGGGCGCCAAGATGGCGGTCTCCTCGGCCGGCGACGTCGCCGGCTCGGTGAGCGGCGGCTGCGTCGAAGGCGCGGTGATCGAGGAGGCGCGTGAGGTCCTCGACTCGGGCGATCCCAGGCTGCTCCGCTTCGGGGTCACCGACGAGCGCGCCTGGGAGGTGGGCCTGAGCTGCGGCGGCGAGATCGAGGTGTTCGTCGAGCGGCTGCCGGAGACGGGGTCGGCCGTGGCCGACACCGGCGGGCCGGCCGCGACCGAGCGCACTGCCGCAGGCTCAGCCGCGACCAGACCAGGCGCAACGAAGCCAGACGCGACGAGGTCTGACGCGACGAGGCTGGACGCGACGAGGGCCGAAGCCGGCTGAGCCGCGCGCCGTAGGGCCCGCCGAGCATGCGCAGCGAGATCTACCGGCAGCTCAGGGCCCGTCTCGAGGCGGGCGAGCTGGCGGTGGTGGTCACCGTGGTGGGCGGGCCGGGAGCGGGTGGCCAGATGTTGCTGCGGCCCAGCGCCGAGCCGCTCGGCGGGCTGGGCAGTGCCGACCTGGACCGCGAGGGCGAGCGGCTCGGCCGCGAGGCGCTGGCCGACCTGGCCTCGCAACGGCATCTGGTCGAGGTGGGCGGCGCCGAGGTCGACCTCTTCGTCGAGGTCCACCCCCCGCCCCTGCGGCTGGTCCTGGTGGGGGCGGTCCACGTCGCGGTGCCGCTGGTCGAGATGGCCGGCCGCCTCGGCTTCCGCACCGTGGTCATCGACCCCCGCGCCGCCTTCGCCACCCGCGACCGCTTCCCGCACGCCGACGAGCTCCACTGCGAGTGGCCGCAGGAGGTGCTGCCGGGCCTGAAGCTCGACGAAGGCTCCTACCTGGCGGTGCTGAGCCACGACTTCAAGATCGACCTGCCCGCCCTGCGCGTGGCCCTGCCGTCCCCTGCCCGCTATCTGGGCGCCCTGGGCTCCAAGAAGACCCACGCCAAGCGGGTCGCCGCGCTCGAGGAGGAGGGCTTCAAGCCGGCCGAGATCGCCCGCATCCGCGCCCCCATCGGCATCGACCTCGGCGGCCGCCGGGCCGAGGAGATCGCCCTCTCCATCCTCGCCCAGGTGGTGGCCGCGACCCACGGCGTCCGGATTTGAGCCCTCCCGTTCCCGAAACGGGTGGCACCCCGTGCGAAACGGGTGGCACCTCTGACCAAGAGGGTGGCACCTCCCGCGAAAAGGGTGGCACCTCGGGCTGCACCTCGGGCTCGAGGGTCAGCGGGGTGCTGCTGGCGGCGGGGCCGTCGGAGCGTTTCGGGGGCGGCCGCCCGAAGCAGCTCGTGCCGTTTCTGGGGCGGCCGCTGGTGCGGCATGCCGCCCGTCAGGCGCTCGACTCTGGGCTGGCCGAGCTGATCGCGGTCGTGGGCTGGCGGGCCGGCGAAGTCAGCGCGGCGCTGGCTGGCCTCGAGCTGCGGATCGTTGACAGCCCTGACTTCCGCCGGGGACAGAGCGCCTCGGTGCGGGCCGGGCTGGCGGCGGTCGATCCCCGCGCACCAGCCGCGATCTTCCTACCTGCCGACCAGCCGTTCCTGACCGCCGCGGTGCTCGACCGCCTGCTCGACGCCTACCGCGCGACCGGCGGCCCCATCGTGGTCCCCACCCACCGCGGCCGCCGCGGCGCCCCGGTGCTCTTCGACCGTGCGCTCTTCGCCGAGCTGGCCACTATCACCGGGGACGCCGGAGGCCGCCAGCTTCTGCCGCGCCACACCGGCGAGATCGTGGAAGTGGAGCTGGATAACCCCCTGCCGCTCCACGACGTCGACGACGAGGCGTCCTACCGCCGCCTGCTCGCAGCCGCGGCGCGCGCCTCCCCGTAGGGCTGAGCCGGCCCGCCCTCGCAGCCGGCCCCGCGGGACGCGGACCGCTCCGGCGCGACGCTCCCGGGTCCGAGTGCCCGACCCTCCCCGCGACCACCGGGAGGACGAGCTCCACGACCTGACGTGGGCGCTTCAGCGAGGGCGCCCGATCCCGGCCGGCCGGACCCGCGAGCCGGCCTCTCCGGCACACTGGCTGCCCGTCTTACCCAGCTCTGCTTCTCACCCGGCTCTGGCCCCGCCGACTCGCCGCTCCCCGTGGCTTCAGTCCGCCTGCTCGAACCGCAGCTCGGTCGAGATCTCGACGCACCCCTGGAGCGTCCGGGCGACCGGACAGAAGCCGGCGTGAAAGCCGTGCACCCGCTCGGCGAGGGCGTGGTGCTCCTCGGCCGCGCGCAGCCGGTAGGTCACGCGGATTCGCCGGATCACCAGCACCTTGTCGTCGGTCTCGACGTCGCCTTCGACCTCGGAGGTGAGGTCGCCCTCGGACAGCCTGACGCCGCGCGCCTCCAGCGCTGCGGCCAGCGTGCCGGTGAGTCACCCGCCCGTGGCGGCCACCACGTAGTCCAGTGTGGTCGCGTGCGGCGGAAAGGCCGCGGGATCGACCCCGTAGTGGGCGGCGATCTCGGAGTGCACCCCGAACATCGCCGGTTGGTCCTCGGCCGGCAGCCAGGCGCGTCGGACGGGTCCCCGCAGCCGCTCGATGCGGACCCGGGAGGTGTAGATGGTGGAGTCGCTCATTGGTTGTTTCTCCCTGGATTGTCGTAACAGCTCTGTGCCTCCTCGACCAGGGCGCCGACCATGGCGCCGTCGACGAACAGGTGGCTGACCTGGAGGCCGACCGGGACCAGCAGGTGCCCGCCGTCGCGGCGGAAGCGGCCGAAGGCGACCCGGGGCTCGGTCTCGTGGGGGTCGTCGGAGGCGTGGGTGAAGGAGGTGAAGGGGACGCCCGGCAGGGCGGTGAAGAAGACGTAGTTGCGGTGCTCGGACTCCGTGAGGCTGACGCCGTCGGCCGGGGCGACGCGCGCCGCCCGCCGGTTGAAGCGCTCGGGGTCGGGGTCGTATTGGTGGTACTGGAAGCTGAACAGGCCGCCCGGCGCCGGCACCGTGAGCCCCGGATGGACGACGTCGTAGAGCACGATGCGGCCGTCGAGCAGGCGGTAGCGGAAGTCCTCGAGCTCCTGCATCGCCCGGGTGAAGTAGTAGCAGAGGTTGAGATACACCGGCCAGCCGCGCTCGGCCAGATGGTTCTTGAGGGCGGTGATCTCGAGCTCGAAGGTCACCGACCAGAACGGCGACCGGTAGTCCCGGTAGAAGTCGAAGTGCTGCCGCCGGTAGTAGTCGTCGACCTCCTGATAGCGGTGCATCGCTGGCCTGCGGCGTGAGATCGGCCCGGCGGCAGATGGCCCGGCCCGGGACCGTCCTCGCGTGAGATTGTAGGGGACGCCGTGAGCGGGATCCCCCTGGTCCAGCGGGCCGACGGCCACCGCCGGCGGCTCGCCGTGATGGCCGACGACGGAACGTGGACCTACGCCGAGCTGCTGGCCGCCAGCGAGCGGGTGGCGGCGCGGCTCCTCGCCGGCCGCGCCGATCTCGAAGAGGCGCGGGTCGCCTTCCTGGTGCCGCCGGGCCGCGCCTGGGTGGCCCTCCAGTGGGGGATCTGGCGCGCCGGCGGAGTGGCCGTCCCGCTGTGCCTCCAGCATCCCGAGCCCGAGCTGGCTTACGTGGTGGACGACGCGGAAGCTGAGACGCTGATCGTGGCCCCTGAGCTGCAGGGGCGGCTGCAGCCGGTGGCTGACTCGCGGGAGCTGCCTCTCCTCGCCCCTGCGTCGCTGGTCGATCCTGGTAGCCCTACTTGGAAGACCGGCTCTGCGGCGGCTGACGCCACGGCGGCGGTGCCCGGGAACAGTGATCCGGCAACGGGAGGTCTGGCGAGCGCGCGCCCCGCGTCGGTCGACTCGACGGGCACACCGGCTCTCCCCGCGGTCGGCGCCGATCGCCGCGCCATGCTGGTCTACACCAGCGGCACCACCAGCCGGCCCAAGGCGGTGGTCTTCACCCACGCCATGATCGCTGCCCAGGTGGAGTCGCTGGTCGAGGCCTGGGGTTGGCGACCCGACGACCGCGTGCTGCTGGTGCTGCCGCTCCACCACGTCCACGGCATCGTCAACGTGGTCTGCTGCGCGTTGTGGAGCGGAGCGGTGTGCGAGATGCTCCCGGCCTTCGACGCGGCGCGCTGCTGGGAGCGGCTGGCGAGCGGCGAGCCGACCCTCTTCATGGCGGTCCCCACGGTCTACGCCAAGCTGCTCCGCGTCTGGGAGGAGGCGCCGGCCGCGACCCGCGAGCGCTGGTCGGCCGGCGCCCGCCGGCTGCGGCTCATGGTGTCGGGCTCGGCGGCGCTGCCGCCCACGCTCTTCGCGCGCTGGCGCGAGATCACCGGCCACACCCTGCTCGAGCGCTATGGGATGACCGAGATCGGCATGGCGCTGTCCAATCCGCTTCGCGGCGAGCGACGACCGGGGTACGTCGGCACGCCGCTGCCCGGCGTCGAGGCGCGGCTGGTCGACCCCGACGGCCGGCCGGTGGCCGGCGGCGAGCCGGGCGAGATCGAGGTGCGCGGCCCCACGGTCTTCGCCGGGTACTGGCGCCGCCCCGATGCCACCGCCGCGGCCTTTCGCGACGACGGCTGGTTCCGCACCGGCGACGAGGCGGTCGTCGAGGCCGGCAGCTACCGGATCCTCGGCCGCCAGAGCGTCGACGTCCTCAAGAGCGGCGGCTACAAGATCTCCGCCCTGGAGGTCGAGGCGGCGCTCCGCGAGCACCCGGCGATCGAGGACTGCGCGGTGGTCGGCGTCGCCGATCCCGAGTGGGGGCAGCGGGTGGCGGCGGCGGTGGTGCTCGCTCCGGGGCAGCGGCTCGAGCTCGAAGAGCTGCGGGAATGGGGCAAGCAGCGGCTGGCGGCCTACAAGGTGCCTACGAGGCTCGTGGTCCTGCCCGACCTGCCGCGGAATCCGCTGGGCAAGGTGGTGAAGGGGGAGCTGGCGGCGCGCTTCGTTGGGGATGGGTCAGCTTGAGCAGCACCCCACCCCGGCCGGCTCCACGACGGGCCGATGCCTGGCGCCGGTTGACGGGCGATTCGGGCGCGGCCTACACTGAGGCGTCGTTCACCCGGCACTTCCACCTGGAAGGTTTCGACACTTGGCGCCGTCGCTCAGCGAGGACTTGAGGAACCGCCTCATCGCGGGCGCTGTCCTCGTGGCCGTGATGGCCCCGGCTTCGCCGGCCGCGACCGATCCGGTGCCGGAAGTCACGGTCCAGGAGGGTCCGGTGGCCGGGAGCCCAGAGGCAGCGGCTCCGCAGGTCGAGCCGGGGGGCGCGGAGGAGGCGGCGAGCGCCGACGAGGAGCACCGGAAGCTGTTCCTCGAGGACCGCTTCCCGTCGGCCACCACCTGCGCCACCTGCCACCCGGCGCACTACCGGCAGTGGTCGGTGTCGCCGCACGCCTACGCGCAGCTCAGCCCGGTTTTCAACGCCATGCACGGCACCGTCCTCAAGCTCACCAACGGCACCAACGGCGACTTCTGCATCCGCTGCCACACGCCGGTGGGCATGAACCTCGAGGAGCCGGAGTTCCTGAGCAACCTCGACCGCCACCCGACCTCGCGCGAGGGCGTCACCTGTATCGTCTGCCACCGGCAGAACCGGGCCTACGGCAAGCTCAGCGGCCGGCTGGCGCTGGTCGAGGGCGACCTCTTCGAGCCGGTCTACGGGCCGCGCGGCAACGACGAGCTGGCGCGGGTTATCGCCAGCCCCGACTACCGGGTCAACCCCGAGCGCGGCCGGGCCGGACGCGCCATCCACGGCCGGGCGGAGCCGTTCTTCCAGCTCACCACCTCGGGCTTCTGCGGCACCTGCCACGACGTCAATCTGATCAACGGCTTCCGGCTGGAGGAGGCGTTCAGCGAGTTCAAGACCTCGCCGGCGGCGCGCCAGAAGACGTCCTGCCAGGACTGCCACATGGGCAAGGAGCCGGGGGTGGCCGCAGGCTACGACGAGGGCCCGGCGGCGGTGGTCGGCGGGCAGCCGACGGCGACGCGCAAGGTGACCGACCACATGTTCATCGGCCCCGACTACTCGGTGGTCCACCCGGGGATCTTCCCCCACAACACCGCGGCCTCGGAGCTGGCGACGCTCCGCGACTGGCTCGAGTTCGACTGGCAGGCCGGGTGGGGGACCGACGAGTTCGAGCTCGAGGTAGGCGACGACCACCCGTTCCCCGAGGTCTGGAAGTTCCCCGACGACCGCTACGACGCCCGCGACGTCATCGACGAGAACCTGGCGCTGCTCGCCGAGGCGCACGAGCAGCGCAAGAAGGTGCTCCAGGCGGGCTACCAGCTGGGCGAGATCGTGGTCGACCGGGCCGACCCGAGGAAGGGCCTCGCCTTCCGGGTCGAGGTCAAGAACGCCACCTCCGGCCACGGCGTGCCGACCGGCTTCGACGCCGAGCGGCTGGTCTTCCTGCGGGTGACGGTGACCGACGCCGGGGGCGCGGTCCTCTTCCGCTCGGGCGACCTCGACCCCAACGGCGACGTCCGCGATCTCCACTCGCTCTACGTCCACAACGGCGAGCTGCCGCTCGACCGCTATCTGTTCAGCCTGCAGGGGCGCTTCGTCACCCGCATGGTGCGGGGCGGCGAGCGCGAGCAGGTGCTGGCGGTCAACTACTCGCCCGACCCGCTGCCGTTCCTGCGTCCCTCGACCTCGTCGACCATCCTCACCGGCCGCCCGGCGGGCGCCCGCAAGCACAAGCAGAACATCGAGCCGCTGGGGCGGCGCTGGGCCCGCTACCGCGTCAGGCCTGGCGAGCTGACCGGCCGCGAGCCCTACCGGGTGCGGGTCGAGCTGGTGGCCGGCATGGTGCCGGTCAACCTGATCCACGAGATCAAGGACGTCGGCTTCGACTACGGCCTCAGCGCGCGCGAGGTGGCGAAGCGGGTGGTCGAGGGGCACCTGGTGCTCTGGGAGCGGCAGCTCGAGATCCCGGGCGGCGGGGGCGAGGGGGTCGCCGCGCCGTGAGCGCCCGGCCCGGGTGGTGGGGCAGGGGCCTGGCGGCCGTGGCCTGGATCGCGGTCCTGCCGGTCTTGGCTGCCCCCGCGAGCGCCGGCGCGGAGCCGGAGACCGCAGAGCGGGAGCACGAGGCGGCCGGGAAACACCACTCGAGCGAGCTGAGCGACGACTACGTGCCGCTCCAGCTCGAGGGCTTCCCGAAGCGGCCGCGCTATCTCCTCGAGCTGGGCAACCCCTATCTCGGCACCGGGCGCATCCACCCCGGCTTCAAGCTGCCCACCGGCGCCGTCTGGCAGCCCAGCCTGGTGCTCTTCGGCGCCCTCCGCGCCGCCCTCCAGACCTTCGACGCCGGGCCCGTCCGCTTCACCGAGCTGGCCACCCGGCTGGACCTGTTCGCCAACCTCCAGCTCTCGGGCACCGAGCGGCTGGTGGTGGGCTTCCGCAACCTCGACCGGGACGGGCGCTTCACCAGCTACGTGTTCGAGCCCGAACCCGGCGACCCGGCCTTTATCGGGCGCTTCGGCCGCGACGGCGACCGCTTCCGCGACGAGCTCAACGCCGAGATCACCTCGCTCTATTTCGAGGGCGACGTCGGCGAGATCTTCCCCAACCTGGACCGCCGGGACTTCGGGCGCGGCGACGTCGGCTTCTCGCTGGGTCGCCAGCCGCTCTCCTTCCAGGAGGGGATGCTGATCGCCGACTCGATCGACGGTCTGGGGCTGACCCGCAATACGCTGTTGCCGCGCGGCACCTCCAACTTCCGGGCGACGCTGTTCCTGGGCGCCGGCGACGTCCACCGCGCCAACCGCGAGGACGACGACGCCGAGCTGGTGGCGATCCTGACCTCTACCGACCTGCGGCGGTCGACGATCGACGCCGATCTGGTGTGGGTGGGCGGCGGCCGGCTTGCCGGCGACCTGCTGGCCGGCGGCGTCAGCGCGGTGCAGCGGCTGGGGCGGTACAACACCACCTTCCGCCTCCTCGGCTCGCGCGCCGTGGACGAGATCACCCAGGTGAGCACCGACGGCGCGCTGCTGTTCGGCGAGCTGTCGTGGACGCCGCACTACACCTACGATCACGCCTATCTGACCGGCTTCGTGGCGGCCGACGAGTTCTCCTCGGCGGCGCGCGGTCCGGCCGAGGGCGGACCGCTGGGGCGGGCCGGGATCGGCTTCGCGGCGGTCGGGCTGGGGAGCTACGGAGCGCCGCTCGACAGCCGCGCGCGCGACGTCGCCGGCGGTGCGGCCGGCTACCAGAAGTTCTTCGGCGTGGAAAAGCGCCGGCAGCTGCTGGCCGAGGTCGCGGTGCGGGTCGGGCTCGACGCCGCCATCGCCGACGAGGCCGCCGCAACGGTGCGCTACCAGATGGCGCTCGGCCGCCGCACGGTCCTCGTCTGGGACGGTTTCCTGGGCCGCCGCCAGGGTGGCCTGAGCGCCGACCGCTCGCTCTCCGGCGGCCGCTTCGAGCTGCTGGTCAAGTTCTGACCGTGGCTGCCGCGCGCGTCGCCGGACCGGCCGCCGTCGCGGTCCTGCTGTCGGCGGGCCCCGCCGCCGCCGAGCTGCCGTTTCGCGAGCACGTCCGCGTCGATCCCGAGAAGGTGGTCACCGCCGAGGCCTGTGGCGAGTGCCACGTCGCCGAGATCGAGGTCTGGCGCGAGACCCCCCACGCCACCGGTTTCCGCACCCTCCACCGCAAGGAGCAGGCGCTGGCCATCGCCCGCAAGCTGGGCTTCCGGCTGATCAAGCGCGACAGCATCTGCTTCAGCTGTCACTACACGCCGGTGGTCCAGGGCGAGGAGATCCGCGCCGACTCCGGGGTCTCGTGCGAGTCCTGCCATGGCGCCGGCCGCGACTGGATCGACGTCCACAACGACTACGGCGGGGCCGCCGATCACCGCGGCGAGTCGGCCGAGCACCGGCGGCAACGGATCGAGGCCAGCCGCCGCGCCGGCATGCGGCGGCCCTCGGACCTCTACCCGGTGGCCGCCAACTGCTTCAGCTGCCACACCGTGCCCGACGAGCGGCTGGTCAACGTCGGCGGCCACACCACCGGCAGCGCCGGTTTCGAGCTGGTGGAGTGGTCGCAGGGCCAGATCCGCCACAACTTCCTGGCGGCGTCCCTGGCCGGGCGCGGGGCGGTCAACGCCGAGCGCCCGATGAGCCGGCGGCGGGTGATGTACGTCGCCGGCCGCGCCCTCGACCTCGAGTACAGCCTGCGAGGGGTGGCGGTGGCGGCCGAGGACGGGATCTACGCCCGGGCGATGACCCGCCGGGTGCGGAGCGCGGTGGCCGAGCTGCGGGCCATCGCCGGCGCCGCGGCGGTGCCCGAGGTCGACCGCATGCTGGAGATCGTCCGCGGGGTGCGGGTGGTGCCACGCAACGAGGCCGAGCTGGTGGCGGCGGCCGGGGGGATCGGCGAGGCCACCCGGGCCTTCCTGGCCGGCGCCGAGCCCGAGCGGCTGGCGGCGCTCGACCCGCTGGTGCTCGGCCAGGAGCTGCCCGACCAGGGACCCGGGCAGGAGCAGGTGGCGGTCGCCGAGCCGGGCGCGGGGGGCGAGGCGCCCGCGGGCGGCACTGCGGCGGCCGGCCCCGGCAGCGCCACCGGTAGCGCGAGCGGTCCCGGCGCCGGCGGGACCCCCGCCGCCCGCGGCGCCACCGCCGGTCGGGCCACGGCCGGGGCCGCGGGGGCGGCCGGCGCGGTCAAGCA
>JBFGCA010000025.1:0-45969 GCA_041567315.1 Thermoanaerobaculia bacterium
CGCGCCAGCGCTACTGGGGAGCGCCGATCCCGATGGTCCACTGCCCGGCCTGCGGCATCGTGCCGGTGCCCGCCGAGGAGCTGCCGGTGGTGCTCCCCGAGGACGTCGAGTGGACCCCCACCGGCGAGAGCCCGCTCAAGCTCCATCCGACCTGGCGGCACGCCCGGTGCCCGCGGTGCGGCGGCGACGCCGAGCGCGAGACCGACACCATGGACACCTTCATGTGCTCCTCCTGGTACCACCTGCGGTACCTGAGCCCGGCGTACGACGAGGGCCCGTTCGACCCCGCCGAGTACGACTACTGGATGCCGGTCGACACCTACACCGGGGGCATCGAGCACGCCACCATGCACCTGATCTACACCCGCTTCTTCCACAAGGCGTGCCGCGACATGGGCATCCTCCGGGGCGACGAGCCGATGCTCCAGCTCCGCAACCAGGGGACGGTGCTGGGCGAGGACTCCGAGAAGATGTCCAAGAGCCGCGGCAACGTGGTGGCGCCCGACGAGTGGGTGGAGCGCTACGGCGCCGACGCGGTCCGCAGCTACCTGATGTTCTTCGCCCGCTGGGAGCAGGGCGGGCCGTGGAACGCCCGCGGCATCGAGGGCACCTGGCGCTGGCTGCGCCGGGTGTGGTCGCTGATCGCCGAGCCGGACGCCGAGACGCCGGCGGCTGAGGAAGCAGCCGGCGAGGCCCCGCCCGAGGTCCTGGCCGGTCTGCGCCGCAAGCTCCACCAGACCCTGCGCCAGGTGACCGGGGACTTCGAGCAGTTCGAGTTCAACACCATCGTCGCGGCGCTGATGGAGCTGCTCAACGAGATGTCGCGGGCTCGCGCCCAGGGGGCTGCCGGCAGCCCCGAGTGGGAGGAGACCGTGGACCTCTACCTGCGGATGATGGCCCCGGTGACGCCGCACGTCGCCGAGGAGCTGTGGCACCGCCTGGGCAAGCCCGGCTCGGTCCACCTGGCGGCCTGGCCCGGGGTGGACGAAGAGGCGGCCCGCGAGGAGCAGGTCACCCTGGTGGTCCAGGTCAACGGCAAGCTCCGCGACCGCGTCGAGGTGCCGGCCGGCATCGCCGACGAGGAGGCCCGCGAGCGCGCCCTGGCCAGCGCCGGCGCCCGCCGCTTCACCGCCGGCAAGACCGTCCGTAAAGTCATCGTCGTCCCCGGCCGCCTGGTCAACATCGTCGCCCGCTAGCCGGAGGCTGTCGGGTGCCCGGGCCCGGGTAGGATCCATGGATGCGCCTGGCGAGGCCGGTCAGCTTCCGGAGGGGAACCCTGGTTCTCGTCCTCGGCGTCGCCAGCGCCGTGGCCTGCGGGCCGCCGGAGCGCGGCTCCGACCGTCCGTCGGGCGCTGCGGTGCCGAGCGAGCCGCCGGGCGCCGAGGAGCTGGACCGTCTCTCGGCCCTGGGCTACGTCGACTTCAAGCCGCCGCGGGAGGCCGACGGCGGGCTCGCGGGCGTCACCCGGCACGACCCGGGAAAAGCCGCCCCCGGCCTCAACCTGTTCTCGAACCGCGACGGCCGGGCGTTTCTCATGGACATGTCGGGCGATGTCGTCCATCGCTGGTCGCTGGGCCGGACGGTCGAGGACGCCGAGAACCGGTTCTGTTTCCACGCCGAGCTGTTCCGGAACGGGGACCTCGGCCTGCTGTGCTCGAGCGACGCCCTCTACCGGCTGGATCGCGAGTCGAAGCTGGTCTGGGCGTTCCGGGGGCGGGTCCACCATGACTTCGTCGAGCTACCCGACGATCGGCTGCTGGTGCTGGGCCGGGAGAACCGGACCTACCGCCAGCAGCCCGGGATCGTCTTCGACAACCTGCTGCTGGTCGGGCCGGACGGCGGCGACGAGGGGGTCCACTGGTCGAGCTTCGACCACCTCGAAGAGCTCCGGCGGTTCCACGGCCCGTCGTTCGTCGACGGGCTGATGCCGCTTCGCGAGGAGGCCGCCTTCTGGCGGCGGGTGGGCTACGACGGCGAGCGCTTCCAGTACCACCATCTCAACAGCGTGGAGCTGCTGCCGCCGACGCCGCTGGGCGAGACCGATCCACGGTTCCGGGCCGGCAACCTGCTGGTCTCGGCGCGGCACGTCAACAACGTCTTCGTCCTCGACCGCGACACCGGCCGGCCGGTGTGGAGCTGGAGCGGGACCCCGGCGCTCGACTGGCAGCACCATGCGGTGATGCTGGCGAACGGCAACGTACTGGTCTTCGACAACGGCACGCGGCGCGGCTCTTCGCGGGTCCTCGAGCTGGATCCGGTGAATCAGGAGCCCGTCTGGGCCTGGGAGGCCGAGCCGGCGGACGCCTTCTACACCGCCCGGGCCGGCGACGCCCAGCGGCTGCCGAACGGCAACACGGTGATCTGCGAGTCCGAGAAGGGGCGCGTGTTCGAGGTGACCGGCGACGGCGAGATCGTCTGGGAGTTCTGGCACCCGGAGCGGTCCGCGGCCGGGCGCAAGACGATCTACCGCATGGAGCGCCTCGCCGCCGACGATCCGGCGGTCGTGGCGCTGCTGCGGCCGGGCGGTTGACGGGCGCCGGCGCCGGCCGGGTCGGACCGGGCGCCGTGCGGTCGAGAGCCCGGCGTTAGGATGCCGGCGTGCCGCGCCCCGAGCTCTCGGTCGTCATTCCCCTGCACAACGAGGTGGACAGCCTGACGCCGCTGGTCGAGGAGCTGACCGCCGCGCTGGAGGCGCTCGGGCGGCCGTGGGAAGTGCTGCTGGTGGACGACGGCAGCACCGACGGCGGGCCGCGGCTGCTGGCCGAGCTGGGGGCCGCCGATCCGCGCCTCCGCGTGCTGCGGCTGCCGCGCCGGCAGGGCCAGTCGGCGGCGCTGGCAACCGGCTTCGAGCGCTGCCGCGGCGAGGTGGTGGTGACCATGGACGCCGACCTGCAGAACGACCCGGCGGACCTGCCGCGGCTGCTCGCGGCGCTCGAAGGCTGCGACGTGGTCTCGGGGATCCGCGCCGAGCGCCGCGACGGCTGGCTGCGCCGGGTCTCCTCGAAGATCGCCAACGGAGTGCGCCGCGCGGTGCTCCACGACGACGTCACCGACGTGGGCTGCACCCTCAAGGCCTACCGCGCACCCCTGCTGCGGCGCGTGCCGGCCTTCGACGGCATGCACCGCTTCCTGCCGGCGCTGCTCAAGATGGAGGGGGCCAGAATCCGCGAGCTCTCCGTCAACCACCGGCCCCGCCGCTTCGGCCGCGCCAAGTACGGCGTCCACAACCGCCTCTGGCGGGGGATCGTCGACCTGTTCGGCGTCCGCTGGCTGCAGGCCCGGCGGGTCGACCTCGGGAGCGTCGAGGAGCAGGGCGGCGCCGCGGCAGATGCCGACCAGGCCGGCCCTCGCGGCCCCTAGCAGCCCGCCGACGCCTACTTCCCGGTCCGAGCCATCAGGTAGCTCAGAGCGGCCCACTGGAACGCCGCCAGCCACGCGACAACGACAGCGGTCAGGGCGTAGTCCAACAACCACCAGACCGTGAATAACCGCGGGCGCAGGAGCGCCACCAGCGCCAGCGCGAACCACGAGCCGAGACAATAGCCGCAAGCCAGCAGCTTGCCGAGCCACCGGTTGCGGTCCGCTCCCCAGCTCCGCAGCGGGCCGAAGAGCGTCGTCTCGGCCACCGTGAACGCCAGGTACGCCGCCACCGCCGACAGCAGGACGGCCTCGGCCCAGGCGCTCACGAGCTTCTACAGCAGCCGCTGCTGCATCTCGCGACCGGTCGCAACATGAAGCGTTTCATCCAGTGCGCGATCATGGCGTCACCTCCTTGTCAGTCGATTAGCTCATGCCGTGTGCGTTCGGGATCGATGCGCCGCCCGCCCGGATCGAGGTGCATCTCCCGGAAGCGGGACTCCATGAGGCCCCGGGTCTCGTCGTCCAGCGGCAGGCCCGGGCTCGAGGCAGGGATCACCTCCTTCGCGGTGACGGTCGGTGTCGAGCCGCCGTCCGGCTCCTCTTGGTGTCTTCTCAGCGCCTGCTGCACAGGACCCTATCCAGCAACGGCCGGGGCGGTGTCTCGTCTTTGACCCTTAGGGTCCTTCCGCCTGCAGATTTTGCTGCACAAAATCGCGGAACTTCCGAGCGAACCATCGCCAGTCACTGGCCCGGCGGGTCCACTCCTGCCATATCGGGTTGAACGTCGGCATCCCCGGGCTCGGGCCATTGACCGCCATCCACGTGAGAATGCTCGGATTGTTCTTCGTAAACCAGTCTGCGAAGTCATGGATCCGGTCATCGATCGTAGAGGTCGCACTGCTGGAGAGCGTTACACCATCAGGTTGAAGGGTGAGGCCCTCCACTGCACAGAAGATGTGGAAGCGCCGAAACCTCGCCTGGCGGGGCGCTGTCGGAAGGAAAAAGCGCTCCAGATTCTGGGACAGCGGTTGCGCGGGATTGAAGGCAAAACCCGAGGCTCCCGTCGTCGAGGTCATCGCCACGCCGTCGACGTCGGCCAGCAGATCGAACTCCGGAGCATACTCATCCATGTAGTGCTGTTTGGTGGACCCACCCCGTGGGTGTGGGTGAACCGTCATCCACTCGGCCGCGGCTTGGCCCACGTCACCGACCCAGCTCGCGGCGCCGCGTTGCGAGACCCTCGCCGGGAGGGGCCGAACCAGCAGCCCGGCCACTCGCCCGCCGGCGCCGCCGCTCCCAGGCGCGCGGGTCTCCGCATGAGCCACAAGGGCGGAGATCACGTGCAGCGCATCGGCGGTCCCACCCCCGGGAAGCGAAACGACGAGCTTCCTCGAGAGCGTTGCCACGTCGCCGCCCGTCACCCCGCGGCCAGCACTCACTTGAGGGGTCCCTGCGGTGGAGGGCAGGAGCCACTCCCACGCGGCAGAATGGTATTTCGTCCGGAAGATCAGCCGAGCGATCTCCATCGCACTGCGCCCGGGATTGGCCGTCTCGATTCGTCGCACCAGGTCGATGAAATCGCCCATCGTCGTGACCGTAGGCGCGGTCGCCGCGTGTGCCGCGCCTCCCGCCGGCTGCCGCCACACGACCGTGGAGGAGCGCCATCCCGATTGCCGCACCGTCGGGTCCTGCTCGTGGGCCGACAGCCGCCGTCCTTCACGGCCAGAAACCGCCGTGCTGGTGACCAGCTCCGCGAACTGTTCCGCCTCCCGCTCCAGAGGATCATCGGCACGCCCCACGACCACGGTGCCCGAGCCCTTGGCCGCCGGAGCGAGCGACCCCGCCGTTCCGGCCTGCTGCACCGTGTGGGTCAGCTCGTGGGACAGCAGCCGCCGTCCCTCGCGGGTCTGGGGCGCATACCGGCCGCGGGCGAAGTAGATGTCGCGCCCGGTGGCGTAGGCCTCGGCCGACAGCGCCTCGGCCGACTCCGCGGCCGCCGCGTCGGTGTGGACGCGGACGTCGCCGAAGTCGCGCTGGAAGCGGGATTCCATGAATCCCCGGGTCTCATCGTCCAGCGGCAGGCCCGGGCTCGAGGCAGGGATCACCTCCTCCGCGGCGACGGTCGGTGTCGAGCCGCCGTCTCGCTCCTCCCCACCCTCGTGGAGCAACCGCTGCACTCTGCGGTTGCCGTAGTGGCGCTGCGCCCGCCGGGCGGTCATGGCACGAAGGCCGGCGGCAGAGGGGCGGCTCAAGACCGGGCTGCGCAGGATCCGCGCCGCGCCGCCGCGGGAGGCGTCACCCGGCGCGGCCGCGAGGAACCCGTCCAGCACTAGCTCCGGCGCCGTCTCCTCAGGACCGCGCTTCGTGTCGGATCTCTCCGCCTCGCGCCGCCGTGGCTCGAGGTCCTGGCCAGCGGCCTTGGTCTTCAGGGCCCTCTGCATAGGCGCTACTTCACGACCTGGAAGTACCTCGTGCCGAAGCCCACCAAGTCGTGGATCAGGCCGCCGCCCATTCGGACCCCTCCATGTGTTACCGGCGTACCGATCATCCTGGCGAGCGCCCTGCTACCCAGACGGAAGACAATGTCACCGACCTGAAAGCCGTGGCTGGTGGCGAGGCTCTCGTCCTCCGCGGTACCCACTATTTTTCCGAGGCGCATCTTCTCGCGCTCCTGGGCCGTGTACTTCCCCGACTTGCTCGACCGCTGGGACGTCCTCGGTCCCAGGCCTGCGACCGCAGATTCGCCCCCGGCTGGCCTTTCCCGGTCGACCACGCCTTCGACCACCCGCTCGGCTTCCTGCTCGAGAAGTCCGTCCGGGTCGCTGACACTGATCCAGCTGCGGCTGCCAGCCGCCGTTTCGCCACCTGTTCCAGCGACAGCTCCCGGGTCTGCAGCGACCGGGTCAGATGACTCAGAACCGGCTTGTTGATGCTCGACGCAAGCGCCCCACCGAGGCCGTGCTCTGGACTGCCCGCTGGAGCGTTCCGAAAAGCCTCGCCTGATTTCGCCTCCGACTGCCTCGGCTCGGACCTACTGGCAGCTCGCGACCCTTCTCGGATAGAGGCCATCTCACACCAGACCCCACAACTCTGCGCTCCTGGAGAGCGGCCGTCCTCCATCGGCTCTCACCTTCGCAGCCACCTAGGGGCTCAGCTCCTCGTCGGGCACCACCTCGATGGTCATCGTCACCGCCCGATCGCGGTCGACCTTGAGCAGGTATCCGCTGTAGCGCTTGCCCGGGAGCGGCTCCGGTTCGCCGTCGGTCTCGACTCGCGCGGCCACGTAGTTCTCAAACTGCGGATCGACGATGTTGGGTCGCGAGCGGTCGAGGTAGTCGGCGCCGATGCGGTAGGTGCCGCGCTGGAGTCGCAGGCTGAACTCCGCGCCGTCGACGCGGGTGCGGAAGAAGTAGGACTCGAGGACGTTCTCGTCCCGCTGGTTGAAGAACCCGGCCAGGGGCTCGGGAACTCCCTCGATCCGTACCGGGTCCACGAACAGCATCAGGTACGGGGGCCAGCCGGAGGTGGTCTCGACCCTGCCGCGGACGGCGTGGAACTCGGCCGCGGTCGAGTCGAAGTGGAACTCCTGGGGGCCAGGCCGCCCCGCCCGCAGATCGACGACAGCGTGCTTCACGGCGACGACCGGCCCCTGGAGCTTGGCCAGCAGGACCACACGGCCGCCGGAGTGCTCGCGCGGTACCGCGAGCTCGAACCGCCCGCGCTCGTCCGTGGCCGCGCTCGCCAACAGGGCCGTCGTGTCCTCCGAGATCAGCAGCACCCGCTGATCGGCCAGCGCACCCCCGTCGAGCTGCAGCAGACCGGCCAAGACCAGCGTTTCCCCGATTGGGCTCATCACCCTTCCTCCCGCATCTCACTGAATGTAGTCGAACTTCGGAAACTCCTTGATCAGCTGCTTTCTCATCCCGGCAGGCAGCGCCTTGACCTCGCCGCCGCCTGTGGAGCTCGTGGTCCGAGTCACGCTGGTCTTGGAGGTGTACACCCACTCGACGACCACTCCGACCCGGTAGATGGTCTTGTAGTCCCGAACCAGGAAGGTCTCGAAGTACAGGCGGTCCACAACCTTGGTCGCACCAGCATCGAACGCCTTGTGGATGTAGCTCGTGATGGCACCCGGGCGGTCATAAATCGTGGTTGCCGCCGCCCCGCGAACATGAGTGAATCCGGCCTCATAGAAGGGACTGGTGGAAGACGCCGAGTCGACCTTGTACTTGGGTGCCGAAGGATCTGTAGTGAGCTCGGCAGAACCGGTGGCGTAGGTATACGATCCGGCGATACGCTTGACGCTCTTGTCGGCCTGCGTCGCCAGAGCCTCCTCCCAGAAGAACTGCAGCCATCGGCTTTCCGGTGCGAGTCCGCCCTTGTATCCGACCGAAAACCCGCCCGTGTAGGAATCATAGCTGACTCCCGTTCGAACCGAGACCTCCCCGCCGGGGACCTTGCCCGTGTGCTGCTCGGTTCCCGCTGCCACGACCGTGGTCGGCGCGCTCGGGGTGGCCGGCGGCGGCGCATTGAGCAGATAGAGGGCGTAGGCCAGCTCGTCGCTGCTCATCTCCTGTTTGATGTCGTCCTCGAGGCTCTTGCCGTAGAGGCCGCCCGAGTGCTTGGTCTTGTAGGTGCTCTTGAGCGTGGTGAGCTTGGCGGCGTCGCGCTTGAACGGCATCAGCGCGGCGTAGATCTCCTCTTCGTTGGTACCCGGTCCCTTCATGGCGGCGTGGAGCTGGGCGGCCACCGACTCGTACTCGGCCGCGGTCGAGGGTGGCCCCGCGGCGACCCTCTCCTCCGGCTTCTTGGACGCGATCCCGAGAAGCTCGAGGGCGAAGCGTAGCTCGCTGCCGCTCATCTCGCTGCGGATGTCGGCCTCGAGGTCGGCGGCGTATTTCTTCTTGTAGACGTCCTTGAGTTTGGTGATCGCGGCGGCGTCTTTTTCCAGCTTCTGGAGGGCGACGAAGATCGCCTCTTCGTCCGTCCCAAACCTGTACATGGCGTCGTGTAGCTGCTCTGCCAGGCCGTCGTAGTCCTTTGCCGTCAGTGTGACCCGCTGGATGCCCGTTGCCGACCGGAGGTGCCCCGGGTCGACGGGTGCCACGTCGGCGCCAGCCTCCGTCACCTTCCGCGCTGCGGCTTCGGCCTCCATCTCGCTGGGGTCGTGCGCTGGCACGACGCGGGCCCCGGTGCCAGCCGGGGTCCCCGCACCGGTCTGCTGCAGCACGTGGGCGAGCTCGTGGGCCAGCAGGCGGCGGCCCTCGGTTGTCCCGGGCGCGTACTCGCTGTGGCCGAAGTAGATGTCACGGCCGCTGGTGTAGGCGCGGGCATCCAGCGAGGCGGCCGACGTCGCGCTCTCCACGTCGGCGTGCACCCGGACCTCGCTCAGGTCGTGGCCGAAGCGCGACTCCATGTAGTCCCGCGTGCCCCCGTCCAGCGGGCGCCCGGGCCCGGCCGGAGGTTGGGCCGCGGCGCGCCGGGCCCGTCCGGTCGCCAGCCGCTGCAGGACCCGGTTGCCGACCAGTCGCTGGAGGCGGAGGATGGGCGACGGGCGAGGGCTGGGGCGCGCATCCTGGCGGGCCGGCTCGGTTCCCCGGTCTACGCTTTCCGCGTCTTTGGATCGGAAAAGCCACTTCATGGTCTTCTATCCGCTGTCGTGGACCAGTTCGTAGAAGGGGCCGAAATCGCCCTTCAAGCAGAGCTTGCCCTGTTTGTGGAATTCCGCCTTGGTGGCGAGGACGAGGTGAGACATGCCGATGGGGGCCGATTCGCTGGCCGCGTGGAAGGCCGCGCTGAGTACGATGTTGCGGATGTCGCCGCCGGCCAGCTTGAACTGACGGCCCAGGAACTCGAAATCGATATCGCCCCGCCGCGGTGCTTCCGGCGGCAGGTGGCGTTGCCAGATGAGGCTCCGCAGCGCCGGGTCCGGCAGCGGGAACTCGACGATCTCATGGATGCGGCGCAGGAAGGCCTCGTCCAGGTTGCGCTGCATGTTGGTGGCCAGAATCGTCATCCCTCGATACTGCTCCACCCGCTGCAACAGGTAGTTGACCTCTATGTTGGCGTAGCGGTCGTGGGCGTCCTTGACCTCCGTGCGCTTGCCGAACAGGGCGTCCGCTTCATCGAAGAAGAGCAGTGCCTGACTGTCCTCGGCCTCGCGGAAGATGGTGGCGAGGTTCTTCTCCGTCTCGCCGATGTACTTGCTGACCACGCTCGAGAGGTCGATCTGGAGCAGCTCGAGAGACAGCTCGGCGGCGAGGATCTCCGCAGCCATGGTCTTGCCGGTCCCCGAGGGGCCGGTGAAGAGCACGGTGAGTCCCTTGCCGCGGGAGAGCTTGCGGCCAAAGCCCCAGTCGCGGTGGACGCGTTGGCGGAATCTCAGCCGGACGGCGATCTCGTGCAGCTGCCTCAGCTTCCCCTCGGGCAGCACGATGTCCGGCCATTGGTAGCGCGGCTCCACGCGCACGGCGAAGCGGCCGACGTTGGGCGTCGTCAAGGTCCGGCCGGCGCGGAACAGGTCCTCGATCGTCGGCCCGGACCGCAGTGGGTCCCTCTCGGCAGCCAGGCCCATCGCGAGGTCGACCGTCTGGCGGACCCTGCCGCCGCCGAAGCGGAAGGCGTCGGCCAGGCGCGACGCCTCGATGCCGTTCCCGCGACCGTTCAGCGCCGTCTCCCAGGCAGCGCACCGCAGCGAGAAGCTCGGCTCCGCGATATCGACCCGCCGCACGCGGGCTCCCGAGGGTAGTCGACGGCTGGCTTCGGGGGAGCCGAGGAGCACCAGGGGCCCGGCAAACCGCTCGAGGCGCCGATACAGCGTTCGCTCGACCGCCTGCCGGTGCCGCCGCTCCTCGGTGGGCAACGGCGGCTCGCCGTCGCGCACCACCGGTACGGCGTTCCACAGCAGGGCGTCGCGAAGCAGGGCGTCGATCTGAGCGCCGCTCTCGAGCTGCGCCAGCTCCACCAGCAGCACCCGACGGTCCAGGGTCCCGGCGAGCACCCGCGCCGCCTCCAGGAGGCCGCTCTCCGATCGCCCTGCGAGCTGCACGAGAACGCCTTGCCCGCGCTCACCGGCTAGATTCGTCGCCAGGTTGCGGACCTGCGCGCGAACGTCGCCGTCCAGCTCGAGATCTCCCACCCGGCTTGTCGCCTCGCTGAGCAGGCCGTACTCCGCCTCGGGGCGCGGCAGGTCGAGCAGGAAGTCCACTACGGCCTCCTCCACCTTGAGGAACCTCCGGAGGAGCGGCGGCATCTGCTCCTGGGGCTCTTCGCCCAACAAGAGGAGTCGGTGGCGGAGCAGCGGTGCCTGAGGTTGCAGCAGGCGGCGGGCGGAGAGCTTCTCGGGCTGCGACCGGCTGATCAACTCCAGCGCCAGGTTGACGCTCGGCCGCTTGCGGGTGACGTCGTCCTGAAGATAGGCGTAGAGGGTCTCGTACCGCGGCTCGAGCTCCGGGGCCAGGGCCACCATCAGCAGATCGACCTCGGCCGGCGACAGCGCGAAGACGCCGGCCAGCCGGGGCAAGGCCAGCTCGATGCCTCCGCGGCGCGTCAGCTCGCGTCGGCGGTCGATCGCCTGGCGGAACTGCTCGAGTCGAGCATCGAGGGGCTCGAGCTTCGCCCGCATCGAGGCCTGGCGCTTCCAGCGCTGGTCGAGCAGCTCGCCGCCGGCGACCAGCGACTCGATCTCGGACTCCGCGATCACCAGGCCTCGGAATTCGTCCGGCGGTGCCTCGCCTCCGTCCCCGGCCAGGAGCAGCGCCCGGCGGAGGAGCAGGTCGAGGCGCGCCAGCTCGTCGCGCAGATGCTCGCGGCTGTCGGCGTAGGGCTCCATCACAGACCCTCCAGCACGAGCTCGAGCCGCCGGCCGCCGAGCCAGGCGACCGACTCCAGCGGCTGGTCGGCCCCGGAGACGCGGAGCGCCACCTGGAACGGGTGCGGTGCCAGCCGCACGGTGATCCGCTCCGGCTCGACCCCGACCCGGCCCGGCACGGCGATGAACTGGCGGACCAGGAAGGCCCGGCGGGCGCGGCGGAAGCCGCGCACGCGGAGGGCCCACTCGCGGAGCAGGCGATCGGCCAGCAGGTCGAAGAGCGAGAGCCAGGTCGCCGAGGCGTCCTCGGGCCGCTTGCCCGGCGCGCTCCCCGGGGCGGCTGCTATCGAATCGCTCGGCGGGCCAAAGCGCGAGGCGGGCTCTTCGCGGCCCGGACGCCGCGGTGGACCTGCCGGGTCGATCGCCGCGAGCAGCTCGTCGGCCAGCCGGCGGCGGTCGGCGGGCTCCCCGGCGGCCAGGAAGCGGGTCAGACCGGCGAGATCGAGCCAGCCCTCGCAGCCCGCGAAGAGGGTGAGCCCCGGATCGGGGCGCTCAGGTGCGGCGCTGGCGCGGCCGGCGACGGCCAGACCCAGACCGGCGAGGAAGAAGCCGATGGCACCCGGCGTTTCACGCAGGGCCGCCTCGACCCGGCGCGGCCAGCCCCAGCGGGCGAGCAGCGGCACCAGCAGGAAGAGCCCGGCCAGCTCGCTGGTCACCCAGTCGGCGGCGGCGGTCTCGGGAGCGCCCGCCGGCAGCCGGGCGGCCAGCGCCGCGAGCAGGTCGGCGAGCGGCTCGCGGCCGGACCGGCCGCGCAGCTCGGCCAGCAGGGTCTCGACCTCGCGGGGCAGGCCCTTCCGGGCGCCGGCGGCCGTCCGCGCCCCGGGACGCCGGTCCGCCGCCAGCAGCTCGGCGAGGGCGGTCAAGGCGTGGAGTACCTGGCGCGGAGTGCGAGGCGGGCCGGCGGGCTGGGAAGGGCCCTCGCCCGCCAGGTGCAGGAACAGCCGCAGGGCCAGGCGGCGATCGACCAGACCGCCGGTGCCGACCGGCAGCTCGCCGGCGGCCAGTGGCCGGCCCACCGCGAGCAGCGTCTCGACCGTCAACTCACCCGCCGCGGGGCGCGCGGTCGCCGACAGGGCGGCGATCAGCCGCTCGAGCGCCGCTTCGTCGAGCAGCCGCAGCAGCCGCTCGAGGGTGCCGCTGCTCTCCAGGCGGGCCAGGGCCGCGGCGCTCTCGGCCGGCTCGGCGAGCAGGGCCCCGAGCGCCGCGTCGGCGGTGCGGCGGGAGAGCAGCTCGCGGAACTCGTCGTACTCCCAGCGGCGCGCGGCGCTGCCGTCGAGCAGGTGGCCGACGAAGCGGGCCAGCCAGCCGGCGCGGTCGTCGGCCCGGGCGGTCTCCACGCCGCCGGCGTCCTCGCCGGCGGCCAGCGTCTCGAGCAGGACGCGGGAAAGGGCGGCGGCCCACAGCGCCGCCAGCCGGCCGGACCGCAGGTCGGCCGGGGTCACCGCCAGCTCGACCGGCAGCCGGCGGACGCGGACCAGACCGGGCCGCCCCGGCCAGCGCGGCGCCAGCGTCCGGGGCAGCTCGGCCGGCAGCTCCCGCCGCACGATCTCGTCGAAGCGCCGCTCATCGAGACGCAGCCGCGGCGGGACCCGGCAGCGGGTGGCGAACTGTTCGACGGCGAGGCTCATGAAGGCACCGGTCCGCCCGCCGGCTCAGGGGGTGAAGACGGCGACCCAGCTGACCTTGAACGAGCTGACGTTGAGCATCGCCGGGTTGAGGCCGGCCGCCGTCGAGCGCGGCCCGATCTCCCACTGGACGGTGAACTCGTGGTCCTGGCCGTTGACCGACTTGGAGAGCACCGTGACGTCGAGCTGGACCGGGGTGTTCTGGTCCACCTCGCCCAGCCACTCGCCGAACTTGGTCCAGTCGATCCACTCGATCCCCGACAGCGACACCGCCAGCGACGAGTCGGAGACCTGGGGCAGCTTGGTCGAGACGGTGATCACCTCGGTCCCCTTCGAGGGGTCGGCGCCGGCCACCGGCACGATGGTCTGCTCGCCGACCAGGATCTCGGGGACGAAGGTCTTGAGGTACTCGCCGAGGTCGAGCCACTCGCCGGCGACGCTGGCGTAGACGTTGGACGCCAGGAACAGGTCGCCGGCCACCTTGAGGTTGCCGGTGGCCGAGGGGAAGGTGCCGGGCGGCGGCGGCTTGATCTTGGCTTTGTCCACCGTGAAGTTGTCGCCCACCACCAGGTTCTTCCCGGCGAACAGGTTGTCCTCGACGACCACCGACAGCGGCGGATCGAGAGCGCTCGCCTGACCCAGCGGATCGAAGACGGCGGCCGCGGCCGGGTTGGCGGGGTCGGGTTTGGGAAACGCCGGGGCGAGGATCCGCTGGCTCCGGGAGCCGACGTACTCGCGGCCCTGGGAGAGCGGATTGGCGAAGATCCCCATGCCGGTGACCGGATCGGTCTTCCATTCGACCGTCCCCAGACGGACCGGGAACGGCGCCTTGTCGGGGTCGTCCGGCAGCGGCTCGAAGACGTCGGGCTTGTCGTCCGAGGTCGGGCTCTGCTCGACCAGGAGAAGCCGGAACGACTCGCACCAGCGGGTGTACTGGTCCTCGAGGTCGCAGACCCGGTAGCCGGGCGCCGGTGGCGTCGCCGCCTGGCGCCGGTAGGCGATCCACACCGAGTAGGTGCGGCCGGGCTCGAGCTCGTTGGCCACCGCGTCCTCCTCGTCGAAGGCGTAGGGGGCGGCGAGCAGGATCTCGCGGCCGTAGCCGTCGATCGCCATCCCCGGGCTGACGTAGACCTGGTCCGGCGCCCCGGGCACCACTTCGCCCTCGAGCAGCTCCAGGCCGTCGACGATCCCGCACAGGTGCAGCGCCAGGTTGAGCCGGCGCCGCATCTCGAGATGGTAGTCCTGCTCGGCGGCGAGGTCGAAGCTCCTCAGGTACTGGCGCTCGTAGTAACGCAGACGCTCGATCTTGGTGCTCATCGTCGCCCTCCTGAGGGTCAGCCTTCGTCGTCCTGCGGGCCCTCGAGACCCTTGTGGACCTGGCAGAACCGCGAGCCCGGCAGCGCCGCCAGCTTGCAGCGCTCGCCGGTGCGGGTGGTGGCGGCGCAGCGCGCCGCCTCGGTGATCTGAGGCCGCTCCGGCGTCACCGGGGTGACCGGGGTCTGGGGACCGCCGGGGGTCACGATGACGTCCTGGCTGGCGAGGATGCGGTCGAGGTCGGCGCGCAGCACCGTCAGCTCCTTCCTGGCGGTCTCGAGCTGGGTCGCCAGGGCGGTGGTCTTGCGCTCCGCCTGGGCGGCGATGCCCTCGGCCTTGGCGATGTCGGCCTCCAGCGCCTGGCGCTCTTCGGGGGCCAGCATCGCCTCGGGGGCGCGCCAGGTGTGGGCGGCGACCGCGAAGCCGTCCCGCTCGGTGACCACGATCGGCTCCTCCCGGGTCTGCAGCCCGAAGGTCTGGAGCACCTCGGAGATGGCGAACGGCAGCGGCGAGGCCCCGCCCTCCTCGAAGCGGACCTGGAGGCCCAGCTGCTCGGCCGCCACCTGGACCTCGCGGACGCTGCGGTTGAGGAAGATGCCGGGCGAGAAGGCGTCGGTGCGGGTGAGGTCGAACCCGTAGCGCATCGAATCGCCGAGGTTGGCGAAGGCCGTGAAGGGGGCGGTGGCCGCCTTCTCGGCCCACCGGCGGTCCTGCGCCAGCAGCGCCAGCAGCGCCTTGCAGTCGAACGGGTGCTCGCGGCAGCAGGTCTCCCCCTCCTGGCTCTTGCAGCTCAGGGAGGCGCCCAGGGTGGCGAGCAGCACCTCGAACAGGTGGGCGAACGACCACACGTAGTCGCGCGGGCAGTTGCAGACCCTGACCAGACAGCCGTTGACCACCTCGACGGTGCCGAGGACGACGCACGAGGCCTTGGCCGGCTCGCGGCACGGCGGCACCAGCTCGCCGAGGGCGCAGGAGACGGCGTAGCGCCAGGCCAGCCCGAGCAGGTGGCAGAAGGCGTCGGCGACCTGCCGGGCGTAGTCCTTGGCCGGGACGCCGGCGGGCGTGCCGGCGGCGTCCTTGTCGGGCTTGTCGCCGCGGTAGGGAGCCTTGGGAAAGGCCGCCTGCCGGACCTCGGACTCGAGCCGGCAGTTGTAGCGGTCGGGGTGCTTGTCGAGGTAGAGCAGGAACAGCCCCCGCAGCTTGCAGAACAGGTCGAAGTAGACCTGGTGCTTGCCGGGCTCGGCGCCGCCGCCGGCGATGGCGGTGAGCAGCTCGAGCTCCTTCTCCAGCGCGGCGGCGAAGGCGCCCTGGCTGAACAGCTTGAAGCAGGCCTTGATCCGCGCCTCGAGGTCGCCCAGCGGACCGGCGTCGGCGGGCAGCTCGTCGAGCAGGTCGAAGCAGACCGTCTCGCGGATGCGGGTCGGCTCGCAGCCCGACAGGTCGGGACGGCAGCCGGCCGCCTGCGGCGCCTCGAAATCGTCCGGCTCCTCGCGGTAGCAGGCGACGACGTGGAAGCACTGGCGGATCTCGCACTCCGGCTCCTCGCCCTTGGGGTCGCAGGGGTCGGGGGGCGGCTTGGGGACCAGCCAGCCCTTCTTCTTGAGGGCGGTGAGGACGTCGAAGCGGGCCGGCTCGCAGACCACCAGGTCGTGCCCGCAGTCGTCGATGGCGTAGCCCTCACCGACGCGGATCGAGCCCTCGCAGTCGGGGTCGCAGGTCAGCCGCAGCCCGCAGACCACGCCGTCGCCGTGCAGCGACCGGTGGTAGAGCTTGTTCTTGCCCAGGAAGTAGCGCTGCTCCTGGTTGAGGTCGGCGTCGGTCAGCAGGTGGCCGCAGAAATAGCTGGGGCGCTCGAAGCACTCGAGCTCGCAGCAGGTGTCGACGGTGGCGACCTCCTTGCAGCCACAGGCTCCGGTGGTCTCTTTCTTCGGCTTGGAGACGACGTTGGCGCGCGTCATGATGCCCTCCTCCGCGGCTCCGCGAAGACGCGGATCCAGCTTTCGAAACGGCCCCCCGGCAGCCCGTTCCCGGTCGGCGGCGCCGCCTGCCAGCTGCCGTCGCTCTTGAGCCTGGCCAGCAGATCGCCGTCGACGGCGCAGCCCCGCTCGTCGAGGATGAGGTCGCAGCGCAGCAACAGGTAGAGCTCGAAGTCGACCTCGCTGAGACAGCGCTTGACGTAGTCGGGTTCGGGTCGCAGGAAGAACTCGGTGCGGTCGGGGCTGGCCCACACCTTGGCGGGCACCACCTCCATGTAGCCGCCGCCGCCCTTGTCGGTCCGGCGGACGGCGATCGCTTGATAGCTGTACCCGGAGAGTCCGTCGTCGCGCACCGGGCGCTCGAAGCGGATGGTCAGCGCCTGGGGCAGCGAGTCGTCACCGACGAAGAACTTCCAGAAGTCGGTGAAGCGGTACTCGCTGCCGTGGGTCCAGCCGGTGTCCTCGATCCGGGTCAGCTTCTTGGTCGGCAGCTTGTCGAGGATGCAGCGGATCAGCCGGTCGAGCAGCCGGGTACTGGGCAGCAGCCGCCGCCATCCGCGGTTGTCGATCATCTCCATGGTCACCTCCGCGCCGGGCTCGTAGCAGCGCACCTCGGCCAGCGGGAGGCACAGCGGCCAGCCCGGCTGCGGGCAGGGCTCGAGCGCCGTGCCGTAGAGCTCGGCACAGTCCTCGACCTCGGCCGGATAGCGGAGCTTGCGGATGCGCTCCCAGTCCTCGGGGGGCCGGGTGAGCAGCTCCCACTCGAACTGATAGCCCTCGCAGATCCGGTTGGGGCGCTTGGAGTCGCCGTTGCAGGCGCACTCGTCGAACGGCGCCGGCTTGAACTCGGTCTCGCACTCGGTGTAGCGCACGCAGAGGTAGAGCGAGGTCTCCGGCGGCGGGGGCTCGGGGACCGGGCAGGTCTCGCCCTGGTCGGGCTTCCCGTAGTCCGGCTTCTCCTGGTCGGGCTTCCCGTAGCCGGGCCGCTGGTCGTCCGGGTGCTTGTCGCCCGGCTTCCCGTAGCCGGGCCTCTCCTGGTCCGGCCTGCCGTACCCGGGCGGGCGGTCGCCGGGCGGCTCGTCCGGCGGCGGATAGCCACCGGGCCGGTCGGACTTGCCGCCGCCGTAGGGCGGTTTCTGATCCGGCGGCTGCTGGTCGCCGGGGCGGTCCGGCGGGTAGCGCTGCTCGGGCACCTCGGGCGGGCAGGGGTCCTCGAGCTCGGGGGGCGGCTCGGGCTTTTCGGGCAGCTCGATCTCCACCTCCTCGGGCACCAGGATCTCGCGGCCGCAGCCGTCGATGGCCAGCCCCGGCTCGATTACCAGCCGCCGGTCGGGGCAGTGGGGATGGGGCTTGACCCGCAGGCCGCAGACCACCCCCCAGCCGTGGAGCGCCAGATGGTGCAGCCGCAGCTTGTCGATGAAGTAGCGCTGTTCGGCCGACAGGTCGCGCTCGGTCAGCAGCTTGCCGGTGAAGTAGTGGTTGCGGCAGAAGACGCCGAGGTCGCAGGGCAGGCACTCGACCTGCCGGGCTTCCTCCTGGCACTCCTTGGACTTCTTGTTCTCGATCGTCATGACGGGCTCCTTCATTGGAGTCTCGTGGAGACCCCCGCTCGGGGACGTGAGGTCGCGCCCAGCCGGCCGAGCGCGAGCTCGGCGGGCGAGCAGGCCAGCACGGTGTCGTAGCTCAGCGTCGCCAGCCGGTTGAGAACCAGGTGGCTCACCCCCGCCACCCGGGCGTCGAGGCCGACGCTCGCCTGCACCCCGACCCGCAGGCGGGGGTAGACGGGGCACAGGGTGGCGGTGGTGTGGGCCGGCTTCTCGCGCTCGACCACCGCCGCCACCCGGCGGCGGGTCTCTTCGAGGCGGTAGGGATCGGCCGGGAACAGGACCGAGAACCGGTGGGCGCCCCAGTCGAGCGGCTCGAGGGCCGGCTCGGGGTCCTCGGTGAGGCGGAAGTAGCCGAGCTGCGAGTAGGAGCTGAGCTGCAGCCGCTGGTAGAAGTCGCGGCTCCACAGCCGTGCCGAGCCGTCGAGCCGGGCGGCCAGCGACAGGGCCGGCCAGCGCCGCAGCCGGTAGTGCTCGAGCACCGCGCCGTCCTCCACCCCCGCGTAGTCGCGGAGCGCCTGCTCGAGCCCGGGGGCGGTGCCGCGCAGCTTGTAGGCGGCGACCGCCCGGCCGATCACCTCGCGCAGCTTGGCCGCCGGCCATTCGGGGTCGACCACGACGGCCAGCCAGGCGGCGAGCCAGCGCAGGTGGGGCGCCGGGACGGCGGCCGGGTCGTAGAGCTGCCACAGCCGATCGAGCCGCCCGTTGAGGTCCTCCAACGGGGTCTGGAAGATGGCCAGGAAGCGCTCCAGGAAGCGCCGGCTCTCGTCGTCCTCCTGGAAGACGGCCGGCAGGTAGCGCAGGTAGCTGCGGCGCGGGTAGGAGACCTCGAGCGAGCGCAGCTCCGGGGTGGCCAGCCCGTCGGTGCGCAGCCGCAGCCGCAGCCACAGGTAGCGCCCCGGGGCGCTTTGCACCAGACAGTCGGGGTAGGCGGGCAGCCTGGCGGAGTCGAACGCGCCGGCCAGGACGCCCCGCTGCCAGTGGGGAAAGCCGGGGTCGGCGGGGTCGCCCGCCGCCGGCGGGTCGACCTCCGAGGTGAAGCTGTCGATCTCGATGCTGGTGCCGGGGGGCACCGCGGCGTCCAGCTCGACCCGGTGCCAGACGCAGGCCTCGATGCCGCTGTCGAGGGCCTCGGTGACCAGGCTCCCGCGGTCGCGGCGGCCCGAGGGTCGCGGCGGCGCCCCGGCGTAGGCGGCCGCCGGGTCGATCCGCCACAGCGTCCGGGTCAGCCGGTCGCCGGGATTGACCGGGCGGGTCTTGACCAGCGCCACCAGGTCGCCCTCGCGGCTCCACAGCAGATCGACGATGGCGCCGTCCAGCCCGGTCACCCCGCTCCCGACCCGGCGCCAGGAGACGGCCTCCTCCCGAGACGGCCTCGCCGTCGTCGGTCCGTGATCGCCGCAGGCGTGGACCGTGCCGCGACGGCCCGGCCTGCCGCCGCCCGCCGGGGCGAGCTCGGGTACGAACACGTGCACCCGTCCGATGCCGTCCCCGACGTAGAGCCGGCCGCCGGCGCCGAAGGCTACGCTCGAGGGGAGCTGGAGTCCCTCCAGGACGTCGAGCTGCCGCCCGCTCGGCGAGTAGAGGACCACCCGCTCGGCCCCCGGATCGGCGACCGCCACCCGGCCGTCGGGCGCCACCGCCAGGTCGGTGGGGTCGACCAGCTCACCGGCGCCGACAATCTCGGCCGAGCGGCGGTCGGGGCGGATCTTCTGCAGCCGCCGGTTGCCGCGGTCGGCCACCCAGAGCGCGCCGCAGGGCGCCGCCGCCAGCCCCCACGGGCGGTCGAACTCGAGCGGCCGGTCGCCGGCCCGCGGCCGGCGGCCGCCGGCGCCCAGCACCCAGAGCAGCGCCCAGGTCACCGGCGCAAAGCCCTGCAGCCGGTGGTTGCCGGTGTCGGCCACCGCCACGACGCCCCCGGGTAGCGCCGCGACGCCGCGCGGCTCGCGGAGCCGCCGCGGGGCCGAGCCGGGGCCGCCGCCGAAAGGCAGGGTTACGACCGGTCCGCTGCAGCCCGTCGCCAGGCGCTTGACGCGGTGGAGCGCCGCGTCGGCCACCAGCAGCCCGCCGCAGGCCTCCTCGGCGAGCGCCGCCGGACAGCGGAATGCGGCCTCCTGGAGCGGCAGGGCGATCAGCCTCTCGGCCTGTCCCGGCAGCGGCTCCAGCGTCCAGTGGCCCTGCGAGGGGGTCAGGGTGACGCCCTCGTGGACCTGCATCCGCCAGCCGGCGACGCCGTCCAGCAGCAGGTGCGGGGGCCGCGCGTGGCGCGGCTCGCCGGTGCCCCTCATGAGTAGCTCACCCGGATGTCGTGGGACTCGGAGTAGACCAGCTCGTCGGGCCCCAGCTCGACGTCGACGCACTGGTCGATGCGCTCGCCGTCGACCAGCAGGGTCAGGGCGTCGGCGGCCAGGCTCTTGACCCCGTCGGTGTCGAGGATCCGGCGGTAGACCTCGGCGAACGAGATGGTGCCGCCGAACGGCCAGCCGGTCGGGGTCTCGCCCTGCCGGGCCTCGCCGCCGCGCAGCGGATGGAAGTAGTCGAGCAGCATGCGGGTCAGCGCCTGGTCCACCTGGCCGCTGGCGGCGGTGGACTGGGCGACCACCCGCGCCTCGACCGACACCTTGCGGTAGCGGGGCGCGGCGACGTAGATCTCGGTGGTCAGCAGCGCGTGGCTACGCAGCCAGGCGGCCACCCGGCCGAGGGTGTCTTCGGTGGGCATCGGGCGGGCGCTCTTGCTGTCCGGGACCACCAGCACGGTGACCACTCCCGGCACCGGCACGGTGACCGCCGGGCGTCCCACCGCCGCCGGCCGCGCCGGCTGGTAGTCGGGGTGGTGGAGCGGCAGCGCCTTGGCGCGGCGGATGCGGGCGCCGGGCGTCTGCCGCGCCAGGAACTCGAAGTCGGCCGCCGTCACCGCCCGCTCGCGGCTGCGGATCGCCTCCGGGGCACGCTGGCGGGCGTGGGCCAGCGACTCCTCGTCCTGGCCGCCCGAGGCCGGCCGCGGGTTGGTGACGCTGTCGACGAAGGGGACCGACGACTCGAGCGAGGTGATCTTGCCGGCGCCGGCGTTGCCCCGCTCGCCGCCGCCCCAGCGGTAGCGGCGGGCGCGGACGTTGGGCAGGCCCCGGCCCTCGGGGCTGCCGACCAGGGCCGACGGCCGCCCGTCGGGGCCCTCGGGCAGCAGCGCCCGGGGGATCTTGCCCTGCTTGCCGTCGCCGAAGCGGACCGTGCCGGTCGCCGCGTCGAGGGTGTAGTGGCGGTCCTCGCGGCCGGAGGCGGCGAAGTCGCCGGCCGCCTGCCAGGGCTGCCAGCCGTCGCCCTCGTCGACCTCGAGCACCAGGGTCCCGGGGAGCACCGGCGCCTGGGCCAGCTCGAACTCCTGGTCGGGCAGCCCGTCGCTGGCCCCCAGCAGCTCGTCGGTCACCGTCACCGCATTGGTGGCGGTGACGGTGTTGAGCGCCACGTCCTCGAGCCGGGGGGCGAGCTCGTAGCCCGCGCCCAGCAGCTCGACGACGCGGTAGCGCAGCCAGAACAGCGCGTCGTCCTGATCGCCCTGGAGCAGCCCGTACTTGACCGCCTGGTGACCGCTCGGCGCCTCGAACTCGAGGAAGCCGGTGCGGGTGAGGCTGGCGGTGTCGTCGCTCACCACCGTCAGCCGCTGCCACCCGGCCGACTTGCCGGCCCAGTACTCCCAGACCGCCTCGACCGGCGGCGCCGGCACCGGCGCGTCCGCCGCCACCCCCTTGCCCTCGGCGATGAGGTCGGCGGTGTAGGCGTAGAAGCGCAGCCGGTGGCGGCCGGCCGGGAAGGCGCGGTCGAAGCCGAGCAGGAACGCGGCGCCGGCCTGCGGGGTCTCGCTCAGCGGGTGGAAGAACCCGGTCTCGACCCGCTTCTCCTCGGTCAGCAGCTTGTAGCGGGCGCCGTCGAAGCTCTGCAGCTGCTGCAGCTCGCCACCCACCGCGTAGAGGCTGTCGTCGGTCTCGAAGATCACCGGCTGGCCGTCGACCGCGTCGGCGAGCGCGACGCGGGTGCCCTGCGGGACCTCGACCACCCGCCCCAGGTCCTTGGAGGTGAGGGTGAAGGCGAGATCGGCCTCGGCCGGCACCGGGGGCGCCAGCTGGATGCCGATGAGCTGCAGGAACTTGAGGTAGTTCTTGTCCGGCACCCGGTTGAGGCGATAGAGGATCATCTCGCCCAGCCAGGCGAACAGCTGGGTCAGGGCGATCCCCGGATCGCTGTCGTTGAGGTCGGTCCACTCCGGCGTGTAGCCGGGGATGCGGCGTTTGGCTTCGGCGACCAGGTCCTCGAACCGGCGGTCGTCGAGCACGATCTCCTCGAAAGGCATCAGACGGTCCCTTCCTCGAGATACAGCGGGTAGACGACGTTGAACAGCTCGTTGGTGGCCCGCACCCGGTAGTCGACGGCGACCAGCACCTGGCTGGGCTCGCCCTCGACCGGGTCGACCCGCACGGCCTCGAGCTCGATGCGCGGCTCCCAGGTGGCCAGGGCCTTGCGGATGGCGTCGGCCAGCCGCGCCCGGACCACCGCGCTGTTGGCCTGCAGCACGTAGTCGGAGACCCCGGCCCCGAAGGTGGGCCGCATCACCCGCTCGCCGAGACCGGTGGCGAGGATCAGCCAGATGGCGTCGCGCAGCCGCTCGGGGCCTTCCGACCAGCCCAGCCCGCCGTGGGCCCCGATCTTGATCGGGAACCGCCAGCCGCGGCCGATGAAGTCGCTGCGGGTGGCGGCGCTCATGACGGGCAGCCCCCCAGGGTGTCGACCACGATCTGGATGGTGCCGACCACGCCCTGCATGGTCTCGACGGTCTGGTTGAGGGTCTCGAGGTCGGTGTCGCTGCCCAGCTGCGGGAGCTGGATCGGCTCGACGCCGGCGATCCCCATGAAGGGGCCGACCAGGTCGAGAATGACGCCGATGGGCTCGATCGCCTTGGTGAGCTGGCCGGCCGAGGTGGCGGCGTTGTCCTGGGCGCACTGGAGGCTGGCCAGCAGCTCGGGGTTGTCGCCGGCGGTCTGGATCTGCAGGCTGAGGCCCTGCATCGCCCCGATCACCGTCTTCATCTGGCCCAGGAAGCACTTGAGCATCTTGAGCACCAGGCACAGGATGTCGCGCACGAACGGGATGATCGCGGCCGGCGTCGGGATCAGCAGGCAGGGGGCGAGGTCGACCGCCGCCTTGACGAACTCCTGGATCGCCTTGACCGGCGGCATCGGTAGCCCCTTGATGACGTCGATCAGCGGCTTGAGGAGGTTGAGGATCTTGACGATGCACTCCATGCTGGCCAGCAGCGGCGCCAGCTGCACCATCAGGCTGAAGCTCAGCGAGCAGTCGGTGGGGATGCCCTTCGACAGATCGGCGATGGCCTTGATCGAGCCGCCGGTGGGCAACTGGATGCTCACCGAGCCGGGATCCGGGAGCTTGATCTCGGTGCATTCCGGCAGCTCGAACAGCTTGGCGAGATCGGGGGAGACTTCGATGTCGAGTTCGGGCATCTTCGGGTTCCGCTAGATCGGGTTGCTGTTGGGGGTCACCACGCGCCGCCAGCCGCCGCCGGGACCCTGCAGGATGATGGTGGGGGCCTCGAGCTGGAGCACCCCGACGCTCTTGACCACCACCTTGCCGTTGGACAGGGTGACGACGTTGCCGTGGGCGTCCTCGACCACCAGCGCCCCCTTGCTGCCGCCCGCCGGGGTCGAGTCGATGAAGCTGATCTGGTGGCCGTTGACCGAGCGGAAGCGGCGCAACCGCACGTGGTCGGCGGGCGGGGCGTCGACGCCGTTCCACAGGAAGCCGAGGACGTAGGGGTGACGCACGTCGCCGTGCTCGAAGCCGAGCAGCACCTCGTCTTCGACCTCGGGCATGAAGAAGGCGCCGCGGCCGGGCCCGGCCATCGGCGCGGCGATCCGCACCCAGTCGGTCTGGTGCTCGTCGTCGAGCCAGCGATAGGAGACCTTGATCCGGCCCTCGCCCTCTTTGTCGTCGACCGCCGTCACCAGACCGGTCACCAGACCCTGGACCACGCTCATGGCTTCTCCATCCGGGCGTCGAACTCGGTGGTGTAGCCGCCCTCGCCGATGGTGTGGGTGGTGGTGGTCACCAGGTAGGTGCCCGAGAAGCGGCTCCCCAGCCCGCGGATCTCGACCTTGACCCCGGCCCTGAGGTCGGGCACCCCGATCGTCTTGCCGCGTCCTTCCACCAGGCTCTGCCCGACCTGGCGCAGGATCTTCTCGGCCAGCTCGCGGGCCTCGGCCTCGGTCTGGATCGGCCGGTCGGCCACCACCTCGCGCTTCTGCGCCAGGCCGGGCTCGGTGACCGCCAGGTCGGCCGGCGAGACGATCCCCTGGTCGGCCAGGTCGGCGCGCTTGGCGGTGTGCTCGATCTTGTCCTTGGTGCGCGGACTCCAGCCGCGGACGGTGACCTCGGCCACCTGGTTGGAGACCTTGAGCTGGGGCTGGAAGCTGATCAGCGAGCGGCCCCACTCGAGGACGTAGGTGGTGCGGTCGACGTCGCTGGTGGGGCGGTAGTGGAAGGTCACCTGGCGGTTCTCGCCGGCCGGCAGCTCCTCGAGCGACAGCTCGTAGCCGATGCGCCGCGCCCGCTCCATCAGGAAGACGATGGGGAACTGGTTGTTGACCAGCAGGTAGGGGATCGGCTGTTCCCGCTCCTTGTTGCGGCGGGCGTCCTCGGGGTCGAGCCGGAGCTCGAGCTGCGGCGAGCGCTTGCGGACGTCGTCGGCGATCTCGCGGATCAGGCTCTCGGCCACCTCGGTGTCCTTCTTGCCGAAGAAGGGCCGGGTCTTCTGCTCGGTGCGGAAGCGGTGGAACAGGTTGAGCCCGCGCACCGCCAGCGTCGAGGCCCCGGACTCCGGGAAGTCGGGCGTCATCGAGGTGATCTCGCCGATCAGCATCCGCCGCCGCTCGTCCTGGCCCTGCCGGACGTAGCCCATCCACACCTCGACGTCCTGCCAGGGGTTGAAGGTGGAGGCGTCGCTGTACTTGAGCGCGGTCTGGTCGAAGACGTCGGCCGCCGAGTCGAAGTTGTTGACCTTGAGGGTGAAGGAGTCGACGTCGCTCAGGCTGTCGGTGTAGGTGACGCTCAGGATGTCGTTGACCTCTTCGCGCAGCTCACGGTTCTGGACCTTGACCAGATAGGAGGGGACGTAGAAGTCCTGCCCCTCGTAGACGTTGACCGGCAGCGCCGAGGCGGTGGTCATCGGGTCTGGCCTCCGAAGGCCGCCCGCGGGATCTCGAGCTCGGTGCCGGGCTCCACCGCCAGCGGATCCTCGACGTCGTTGGCCTCGGCGATCAGCCGCCAGGCGCCCGGGTTGCCGTAGACCCGGCCCGCAAGGTGGCTCAGGGTCTCGCCGCGCTCGAGGGTGCGCAGCCGGGTGCGGTTGGCGGTGTGGCGGGGGGTCTCGCGGAGCTGCTCCTCGATGGTCCAGGCGGCGCGGAAGGTGACGTTCTGCTTGGCCCGCAGCGGCACCCCCGAGGGGCTGAACAGGTTGAACTCCTCGGCGACGGTCTCCAGCACGCACCAGGGCGAGATCGTGGTGCCGAACGAGAACAGCTTGTCGGCCTCGCCCCAGTACAGCAGGCAGCGCGGCGGCGCGTGGGTGTCGCCGTCGACCCGCATCAGGGCGTGGACCTTGCCGGTCAGCTCGCGGACGTCCTGGGCGCCCTCCACCATGCCGTGCTCGGTGGTGTCGAAGAACAGCTCGAAGCTGATCGACTCGTTCTGGCCGCGCACGAACTGGACCACCGGCCAGTCGAGGCCGGGGATGTTGATCTCGGCGAGCTGGACGGCCTTCTTGAGCTGGTAGGCCTCGGGATTGAAGCGCGCCTCGATCGGCTCGCCGTTCTCCGGGAAGATGGTCAGTTTTTCGAGCGCCATGGCGGTCCCCTAGATCGGCACCTCGAACACCCGGTTGCCGATCACCGTCTCGCTCCGGCGGTCGGCGCGCTCGGCGGCCTCGCGGCGCACCTGTTCGAGGACCAGCGCCACCAGCCGCTTGACCTCCTCGGGCGCCAGCGGGCCGACGCCCTCGCTGACCACGATCTCGGTGTCGACCCGGTCGATGCGTACGTCCATGGTCAGGCCCCCACCTCCAGCACCAGACCCTCGTGGGCGATCTCCAGCGACTCGATCGCCACGCTGCTCTGCTGGGCGTTGAGGCTCGGGCCCACCCACCTGGTGGGCAGCCCGCGGGTGAACTTCCAGACCTTGGCGGGGCGCCGCGCCTCGTCGAGCAGGGCGATCAGCCCGTCCTTGCGCTTGCCGCGGCCCTGGACGAAGTCGTAGTGCCAGCTCCACAGGTCGTCGTAGAGGTAGATCGCCCCCTGGCGCAGGGTGACGTTGGAGTGCGAGGCGCGGGTGGGGAACTTGTGCACCATGCCGTTGAGGCCGCCCTCGCGGTACTCGAAGACCTCGACGGTGGCCTCCAGGCCGCTGCACTCGTTGAAGCCCGCCACCTTGTAGTCGAGGGCGGCGGTGAGCAGGGTGCCCAGGACGTCCGAGGAGTCGATCAACGTCAGATAGAAGTTGAACGCTCCCAGCGGATCGATTCTCAGCGCCGACGGCATCGCTCGCCTCTCATCGCTCGGTGATGCGGGCGCCGGTGGGCGTCTGCCGCAGTTCGAAGACCAGGAACTCCATCGGCGCCGCCACCGCCACCCCCACCTCGCAGATCAGCTGCCCGGCGTCGATGACGTGGCGCGGGTTGTTGGTCTCGTCGCACTTGACGTAGAAGCCCTCCTCGGGGCGGTTGCCCTTGAGCCCGCCGCGCCGCCAGATGGTCTCCAGGAAGACCGACAGCGAGTGCTGGAGGCTGCGGCGCAGGGCCTCGTCGTTGACCTCGAAGACCGCCCACTGGGTGGCCTCGTCGACCGACTCCTCGATCATCGACATCACCCGGCGGACGTGGATGAAGCGCCAGTCGGCGTCGTCCTTGCCGGCCAGCGAGCGCGCCCCCCAGACCCGGATACCGCGTCCCGGGAAGGAGCGCAGGGCGTTGACCCCGAACGGGTTGAGCCCCTCCTGGCCGCGGTCGTCGATCTCCTCGACCAGATCGGCGGCGAACTCGAGCGGGGCGTTGGCCGGCGGCCGCTCGACGCCGAAGCGGTTGTCGATGCGGGCGTAGAGGCCGGCCACGTGGCCGCTGGGCGGCACCTGCCGGCGCGGTCCCTCGGCGGCCAGCGGATCGGCGACCTCGACCCACGGGTAGTAGAGGGCGCCGAAGCGGGTGGTGAAGCGGCGGCGCCAGGCCACCGCCTCGAGCGGCGTCGACTGGCGGGGCGGGTCGAGGATCGCCACCCGGTCGTAGAGCCGCTCGCACTGCTCGACGGCGGTCTGCTGGATGCGCTCGCGGTCGTCGTCCGACAGCGCCGGCGTCTCGGCGGTGGGGTCTGTGAGGTCCGGGGCCGGCGGTCCGGACGGCTCCGGCGGCGGCGCGCAGGGGTCGGGCGGGCGCTGCGGCCGGGGCGGCGCCGGCGGCGGCTTCTCGAAGACCGCGTCGGGCACGCAGAGGATCGCCACCTCGTCGACGTCCTCGAGCAGCCGCAGCCCCCGGAAGTCGGCGAGCCCGCCGGTGAAGTCTTCGAGGACGACGCCGCTCAGCCCGTCGCGGCCGCCCTGCAGATGGACCGCGCCCTGGGAGAGCGGTCCGCCGGCGACCAGCAGACGGGGGGCGTCGACCTCGACCTCGATGAGCCTGGACAGCCGGTTGACCACGTCCGGCGCCCAGTAGAGGCTCTGGGGGTCGAGCGACAGCCGGTTGTAGAACTCCTCCTCGACGGCGCGGGTGCGATCGGGGCCGGCCTCGACCCGCACCCGCAGCGCGAACTGCGCCACCGCCTCGCCGCTCTCCAGGGGGCTGACGGCGAGCCGGACGCGGTTGCCCCAGCCCCCGGCGCTCCGCGCCCGGACCCGCAGCGCCGGGGCCGGGCTGGCCAGGGTGATGCCGGCGGGGAAGGCGGCCGGCAGCGGGGCGGCCAGCTCGACCGTCGTGCCCTGGACGCCGGTCACCACCGCCCAGGCCACGGCCCGGAGCGCGCCACCCTCGACGTGGGTCAGCTCGAGGAGCGACCCCGGACCGATCCCCGGCGGGGCGGTGAGCTCGATCTGCCGGGCGCCGCTCGCCGCCGGTGCGGCGAGTACCGCCGTCAGCGGCAGGGCGGGGCCGGCGGGCAGCGCGTAGCGCGCCACCGCAGGACGCTGCGCGGGGTCGGAATGGCGGATCGCCGCCACCCGCACCACGTGGCAGGTGGTGCCGCCGTTGTCGAAGAAGGCGCGCACCGCGTAGGCCAGGTAGCCCTGCCGGACGTAGCCCCCGAAGGTGGCCACGAACTCGGGCCAGCTGGTCAGCCGCACCACGGCCGCCGCCGCCTCCGCCGGCTCGGTGGCGCCGGGTGGCGGCAGCGGCCCGCGCTCGGCAAAGCCCACGAAGCCCGCCACGTCGGTCCGCACCCGCCGCAGGTCAGCGGCCTCCTGGGGCTGCGGCCGGCGGTAGACGCCGGGTGTCAGATAGGCGCTCATCGAAGGTGCGGACCGTAATCGGACCTCGCCGCCGCGCTAGGCGAGCACCAGTCCCTCGTGGCAGATCTCGAGGGTCTCGATCGCCACCTCGCTGGTCTTGCCGTTGAGCGCCGGGCCCTCCCACTTGTTGGGCCAGCCCTCGCGGAAGTCCCAGCGCAGCGCCTCGTTGCGGCCCTCGTCGAGCAGCACGATCGAGCCGTTGGCGCGCTCGGTCTCGCCGTCGATGACCTTCTTGCGCCACTCCCACAGCGACCGGTCCTGGGTCCAGCCGCGCTTGAGGACGATGTTGTTGTACTTCATCAAGCCGGGCAGCTTGCGGGCGGTGACGTGGTTCTCGTTGCCCTCCCGGTACTCGATGACGTCGGTGTCGGTGGTCAGGCCGCTGGCTTCGCTGAAGCCGCCCTGGACCACCCCGTCGATCTCGATCAGGAAGTTGAACTGTCCGTACGGATCGTTGCGCGTGCCGTCAGGCATGGTGTCGCTCCTTTTGGGCCGGTTTCATCCAGTTGCTCGAACGGGTGCTACAGCTCCTCGACCTCCGAGCCGCCGGTCCACTGGCCGATGCGGAAGATCACGAACTCGGCGGGCTTGACCGGCGCGATGCCGATCAGACAGATCAGCCGGCCGTTGTCGATGTCGGCCTGGGTCATGGTGGTGCGGTCGCACTTGACGAAGTAGGCCTCCTCGGCCTTGGCCCCCTGCAGCATGCCGTCCAGCCACAGCCGGTTGAGGAAGGCGCCGACGCTGCGCCGCACCCGCGCCCACAGCGGCTCGTCGTTGTTCTCGAAGACCACCCACTGGGTGCCCTCCTCGATCGACTCCTCGACGAAGATGAAGAGCCGCCGCACGTTGACGTACTTCCAGTCGCTGTCGCTGCTGGTGGTGCGCGCCCCCCAGACCAGGTTGCCGCGGCCGGGGAAGTTGCGCAGCACGTTGACGCCGCGCGGGTTGAGCAGGTCCTGCTGGCCCTTGGGGACCTGCAGCTGGAGCCGGGTGATGCCGCGGATCGGCTCGTTGGCCGGCGCCTTGTGGACGCCGACGCGGATGTCGCTGCGGTTGTAGATGCCGGCCACGTGGCCGCCGGGCGGCACGTTCATGGACAGCCCGGTGCGCGGGTTGCGGACCTCGAGCCAGGGGTAGTAGTAGGCCGCGTAGCGGGTGGTGGTGGGCGGCCGGTGGGTGGCCACCGGGTCCGCCGTCTCGGGCGACTGCAGGATCGCGAAGCGGTCCTTGAGGTCCTCGCACTGCTGCACGAGGGCATCCCGGATTCGAATGTCGGGGAGGAAGTTGTTCTCGTCGGGGCAGCAGAGCAGCGCGATCTCGTCGATCTCGGCCAGCGCCTCCAGACCGGTCTTCTGCCCCGGCTCGGCGAGCGGGTCGCCCACGTAGTCGCCGGGGTCGATGGCGGCGCCGTCGTTGCCGCCGGCCAGGAACTGCGGCCCGGCGTTGGCCGGCCGGGCGGCCGGGGTGCCGGACAGCTCCACCAGGTTGGAGCGGTCGTTGACCTGCTTGCCGAAGTAGGAGCTCGAGGCGGGGTCCACCGAGAGGTCGTCGAAGACCTCGAGCAGGGTCGGCTCGCGGCGGTTGGGGTCGCTGCGGTTGGCGGGGTCGGTGGGATCGACCAGCGAACCGGCGGTGTCGAGACCCGGGACGGTGACCTCCGGCGCCCAGTAGATGACGCTGAGCTTGAACAGCGCCGGGTTGGCGAGGCTGGCGTCGCTGATCTTGACGGCGACGCGGTCGCCCCAGACCCCCGGACCGAGGGCGTCGATGGTGAGACCGTCGAGGGTGTCCGTGGAGGCCGCCGTGGTGGCGTCGCCCGACACCACGCGCTGCACGAAGCAGCGCAGGCCGCCGTTCTGGAAGAAGCCTTCCACCGCGTAGGTCAGATAGCTGGCGTCGAGGTAGCTGCCGAAGGTGCGGGCGTACTCGCTGAAGCTGGTGAGCAGCCGCGGGCGGTCGGCGGGGCCGCGCTCGGTCTGGCCGACGAAACCCACGGTGGTGGTGCCGACCCCTTCGATCGGCTTGTTGCCGGTGTCCACCTCTTCGACGTAGACGCCTGGGGAGAGGTACTCGGGCATCGCTTTCTCCTTTTCAGGGAAGTCCTGCGGCTAGGGAGCCATAATGATGTCGGTCGCCGCCGTCATGCCGCGCTGGACGTCGACGGGTTGATCGACGTCGGGGTGCAGCGCGTGGCTGGCGCGGAGGGTGACGGTCTCACCCATTCCGCTGACGTCGCTGAAGAACAGGACGAACTGGCCGTCCGCTCCGGTGATGAAGTCGAGGTCGTCGCCCGGCCGCCGCACTCTCGCCTCGGCCAGCGGCAGGCCGCCGGCCAGCACCCGCCCGCGGACCACGGTGGCGCCGTCGGGGAACGGGTAGGCGATCGCCGGCTGCAGGGTGACCAGGGCGCGCTGGGCGCGGTAGGCCGCCGGCTGTGCCGGGTCCTCGAGCATCAGGTTGGGGTCGGCCAGACGCAGCTCGGGGATCAGCGGCCACCGGGGGTCGGGCATCGGCACCGTCACCGGCAGCTCGGCCGGCAGGTAGTAGGGCGTCTCCGGCGCGCTGCGGATCTCGGCGGTGTAGGCCCCGGGCGGCAGGTCCAGGAAGGCGTAGATCGCGTGCCCGGTCTGGCGCACCGGCCGGTAGGGCTTGTCCCGCAGGCTGACCGTGACCTCGCCGGCCAGCCGGTCGCGGGTGGTGAAACGGTCGAAGAGCTGGAACCCCAGCGACATGGTGCTGGCCTGGCTCTCCACGAACTGCAGGGTGGAAGCGCCGGACATCAGACGCCCCCGTAGTCGTTGCGGCGGTCGACCACCGGCTGCAGGGCTTCCTCGCGCCGCGAGTCGACCATCGCCACCCGCACCACGTAGCAGACCGACAGCCGGTAGCCCATGTCGAGGGCCTGCCAGACCCGGGTCGACTCTTCGAGGCTGACCGGGTTGAGGATCATGTGCAGCTCCTGGCTGGAGCCCGCCAGCGAGCCCGCCAGGTCGGTGCCCTCGAGCACCGCCCGGTCGTAGAGGACCTGCATGACCTTGCCGAGCACGATCTGCTGCTCGCGGGGCGAGCCCAGCAGCGGCGTGACCAGGTAGAACAGATCCAGCGTCAGCGGCGGTTTGCGCTGGCGCCCGCCGAGCCCGCGTACCGGTGGGCTGTTCTTGGTGAAGGCGTTCTCGACGATGCGGTAGAGATAGATCGACAGCCGCACGTTGTTGTCGTTGCGCAGGTCGAACGGCGACTGGGTGGAGATGCGCCCCTGGTTGTCGATCAGCGCGTTGACCACCGGATCGGCCTGGACCTCCTGCCACAGGATGTCGGCCAGCGATTCGCCCACCTCGGCGATGACGGTGTAGTCGCTCACCCCGAGCACCTTGGGGCAAGCGCGGTGCCAGCCTCGGGAGTCGCCTGGCCTATCGGTTCAAGACGCTGAAAAGAAGGGACTTGTGGCCCGGGTCGTGAAGCCGGTGAGGCTGGGCCGCCGGCCGGTTGTCGCACCGGGCTGTAACGGTCCCGGGGGCCCGCCGGAGCGTCGCGGTCGCGGCCGGGCCGGCCGGCGGCCGGTGGCAGCTGGCGGCGGCGCCGGTTCGCGGGTGTCACGCGGCAGTGTCACGGCACTGTCACGGCCGGCGGCGTGGTGGGGCCGGGCGGCGGGGGCCGACCCCGCGCTGCCCGTCGCCGCCGCGGCGGGCGCTCAGTTGGCGGGCGGCGCCGGCCCGCTGGCCGGGATCCGGTGCTTGGCGAGGCGGCGGTAGAGGGTCATCCGCGAACAGCGGAGCTTGCGGGCGGCCCGGCTCTTGTTCCAGTTGGAGGCCAGCAGCGCCGCCAGCAGGCGCTCCTTCTCGTCGGTGGGCAGGGCCTCGGGCCGTTCGAGCCGGCGCCGGAAGGCCTCGGGCAGGTCCTCGGTCGAAATGGTCCGCGACGGGCGGGTCACCGCCACCGACTCGATCAGGTTCTGGAGCTCCCGCACGTTGCCCGGCCAGTCGTGACGCAGCAGATAGCCGAGGGCGCCGGCGGTGAGGCCCTCGGTGCGCAGCCCGAGCCGGGCGCGGAGCCGCTCCAGGCAGTGGTTCGACAGGTGGGGCAGGTCCTCCTTGCGATCGCGCAGCGGCGGCAGGTGGAGCCGGACCACGTGGAGCCGGTAGAACAGGTCCTCGCGGAAGGTGCCTTCGGCCACCATCCGCTCGAGGTCGTGGTTGGTGGCGGCGACCACCCGGATGTCGACCGGGATGGCGCGTTGCCCGCCGAGGCGATAGACCTCCCGGGTCTCCAGGGCGCGCAGGATCTTGACCTGCGCCCGCGGGCTCATGTCCCCGATCTCGTCCAGGAACAGGGTGCCGCGGGTGGCGCGCTCGAACTCGCCGCGGCGCTGCGCCACGGCGCCGGTGAAGGCCCCGCGCTCGTGGCCGAACAGCTCGCTCTCGAGCAGCGAGTCGGGGACCGCCGCGCAGTTGACGCAGACGAAGGGCTGGCGTCGCCGCGGGCTCTGGTGGTGGATCAGGCGGGCCACCAGGTCCTTGCCGGTGCCGGTCTCGCCGGTGATCAGCACCGTGGTGTCGGTCGGCGCGATGCGGCGAACGGTGTCGAGGATGGTGCGGATGGGGCCGCTGGAGCCGACTAGCCGGGGTCCCTGGGGGGGCGGTGCGGCGGAGCGCGCCGCGGCCGGGCCGTTCCCGGGCCGGGTCACCGGCGGACGCGCGGCCAGCAGCCGCCGGACGCTCTCGACCACCGGGTCGAGCGGGCATGGGGTGCGGAAGTAGTCGTCCACCCCCGCCTTGAGTGCCGCCACCGCCAGCTCCTCGGAGCTGGCCCCGGCCAGCAGCACCACCGGCAGCGCGGCGTCGTCGCCCCGCAGCCGCCGCACGCTCTCGAGCGCCTGCTCGGGCCGGTCCGGGCCGGTGGCCAGGACCAGGAGGTCCGGCCGCGGTCCGGGCCGGGCGCCGACCTCGAGGCCGAGCCGGCGCAGCCGCTCCCCGAGCCGGCGCAGCAGCTCGTCGCCGTCGCCGGCCAGCAGCACCCGCCGCTGGCCGCCCTCCGGCGGTCTGGGAAGAGTCGGCGCCATCAGCACCTCACGGGCTTCGGTCCGGAGACCTGTTGCGGATTCACCCCGTAAGTTGAGGCGTCCGCGCGCCGGATTCGTTACCCGCGACCTGCCTTGAAATGACCGGGGGCGCACGAGAAGATACGGGCTTCCGTGCCGGACCTCCCGATGAGCGAGCCCGAACAGGACCTGGTGGAGCGCGTCGGCGAGCTCGAGGGGCGCGCTCTTGCGGCGCTCGAGGCGGCCACCGGCCGCCCCGAGGTCGAGGCCTGGCGGACCGAATACCTGGGCCGGCAGAGCCTGCTGCGGACCGCCCGGGCGGGGCTCTCGAAGCTCTCGAAAGAGCAGCGCCCGGTGGTCGGCCGCCAGATAAACGACGTCGAGGGCCGGCTGGAGGCCGCCCTCGAGAGCCGCCTCGAGGCCCTGCAGCGAGCCGTGACCGAGGCCCGGCTGGCGGTCGAGGCGCTGGACGTGACGCTGCCCGGGCGCGCGCGGGGCCGGGGGCGGCTCCACGTCGCCACCTTGGTGCTGCGGCGGATCTACGCCGTCTGGGCCGAGATGGGCTTCCAGGTCTACCGCTCGCGGGACGTCGAGACCGACGAATACAACTTCCAGCTCCTCAACTTCCCGCCCCACCACCCGGCGCGCGACATGCAGGACACCTTCGTCACCACCGACCGCGAGGTGATCCTGCGCACCCACACCTCGCCGGGCCAGATCCACGCCATGCGCGAGCTCCACCCCGATCCGATCCGGGTGATCCTGCCCGGCATGTGCTACCGGCACGAAACGATCACCGCGCGCTCCGAGATCCAGTTCCACCAGGTGGAGGGTCTGGCGGTGGGCCGCAGCATCCGGATGTCGGACCTCAAGGGCACGCTGACCGCCTTCGCCCGCCGCATGTTCGGGCCGCGCACCGCGACCCGCTTCCGTTGCTCGCACTTCCCGTTCACCGAGCCCAGCGCCGAGATGGACATCGAGTGCTTCCTGTGCGGCGGCGAGGGCTGCGCCGTCTGCAAGCACGCCGGCTGGCTCGAGATCCTGGGCTGCGGGATGGTCCATCCGGTGGTGCTCGAGAACGGCGGCTACGATCCCCGGGTCTACTCCGGGTTCGCGTTCGGAATGGGCCCCGAACGGATCGCCATGCTGCGTCACGGCATCGACGACATCCGCTACTTCTGGTCCAACGACCTGCGCTTCCTGGAGCAGTTCTGAGGCCGGCTCGGCCGCCCCGGATCGCCGGCGGTGATCCGGACGGCAGGCCGCCCCCGCCTGGAGACCCGAGATGAAAGTCCCGCTGAGCTGGCTGCGCGAATACGTCGACGTCGACCAGGGGCCCGAGGCGCTGGCCCGCGCCCTGACCTTCGCCGGTCTGGAGGTGGAGGGACTGCACTTCGTGGGAGTGCCGCTCCCGGAGAGCGCGCCGGAGGCCAAGGTCACGGGTCTCGCCTGGGACCGCGACGCGGTGGTGGTGGGCGACCTGCTCGAGGTCGAGGCCCACCCCGACGCCGAGCGGCTGGTGGTGGCCCGGGTGGAGGCCGGGGGCGGCGTCCTCACTACCGTGACCGGGGCCCCGAACCTGTTTCCGTACGCCGGCCGCGGCCCGCTGGAGACGCCGCTCAAGGTGGCGGTGGCCACGGAGGGCGCGACGGTCCTCGACTACCGGCAGCGCGACCCGCAGCCGCGGCGGATCGAGCGGGCCGCGATCCGGGGCGTCGAGTCGGTCTGCTCGATCTGCTCGGAGAAGGAGCTGGGGATCTCGGATGCCCACGAGGGGGTGATCGTCTTCGACGCCGACGCGCCGCCGGCCGGTACGCCGCTCGCCGACTACGCCGGCGACCTGGTGATCGACGTCCAGATCACCCCCAACATGGCTCGCGACGCCTGCATCCTGGGGGTGGCCCGCGAGGTCGCCGCCCTGACCGGTGCCGCGCTGCGGGCTCCCGACTACGAAGTAATGGCCGCGGGGCCGCCGGTCGAGGACAAGATCCGGATCGAGATCCGCGAGCCCGACCTCAACCCCCGGTTCACCGCGACGCTGCTCGAAGGCGTCGCGATCGGCCCCTCGCCCTACTGGCTGCAGCGCCGGCTGCGGCTGGCCGGCATGCGGCCGATCAACAACATCGTCGACGTCACCAACTACGTGATGCTGGAGCTGGGCCAGCCGCTCCACGCCTTCGACTACGACGTGCTGGTGGAGCGCGCGGAGCGGGCGGGCGGCGAGCCGCCGACCCTGATCACCCGGCTACCGGGGCCTAAGGAGGCGCTCCGCACCCTCGACCTGACGGCCGACGACCCGCCGCGCCGGCTCGACGACTTCACCATCCTGGTCGCCGACCGGGCTGGCGCGCTGTCGCTGGGGGGGATCATGGGCGGCGAGGAGTCCGAGGTCTCGGGCCGGACCACCCGGGTGCTGCTCGAGGCGGCGGCCTGGAACTTCATCAACATCCGGCGCACGACCCGGTCCCAGCAGATCGACTCCGAGGCCGGCTACCGGTTCAGTCGCGGCGTCCACCCCGAGCAGGCGGCGCGGGGCAACCTCCGGGGGATCGAGCTGATGCGGCGGCTGGCGGGCGGCACGGTGGCCGCCGGCATGGTCGACGAGTACCCGCGTCCGGCGCCGGCCGTCGTCGTCGAGCTGCCGCTGGCCGAGATCGAGCGGGCGCTGGGTCTGGCCATCCCGAGAGCGGAGGTGGAGCGCATCCTGCGCGCCCTCGAGTTCGGGATCGAACCCGCCGGCGACCTGCTGCGGGTCACCGTGCCGGACCACCGCCTCGACGTCGGCGAGGGGGTGGTGGGGATCGCCGACCTGATCGAGGAGATCTCGCGCATCTACGGCTACGAGCGCATCCCCGAGACCCAGATCGCCGACTCCATCCCGCCCCAGCGCGGCAACCCGGAGCTCGAGGTGGAGGAGAGGGTCCGCGACCTGCTGGTCGATCTCGGTCTCCAGGAGGTGATCACCTACCGGCTGACCACCCCCGAGGCCGAGACCCGGGCGCGGCCGCCCGCGGCGCCCGCCGACGAGCGTCCCTACGTGACCCTCGAGAACCCGACCAGCCAGGAGCGCCGGGTGCTGCGTCACGAGCTGCTGCCGGCGCTGCTCGAGGTGGCCGAGCGCAATGCCCGCCAGCGCCCGGCGCTGGCGCTGTTCGAGATCGGCCAGGTCTTCCTGCCGCGCGACGGCGACCCGCTGCCGGCCGAGCCGCGCCGGCTGGCGCTGCTGCTGGCCGGCGAGCGCGAGCCGCGCTCATGGGACCGCCCGGCGCCCGAGCCGATGGACTTCTACGATTTGAAGGGCGTGCTCGACGCCCTGCTCGCCGACCTCCACGCCGGCGAGGTGCGGTACGAGCCGGCCCGAGGGGTGGGCTTCCATCCGGGCCGCTGCGCCCGGCTGGAGGTCGCCGGCCGGTCGCTCGGCCTGTTCGGCGAGGTCCACCCCGAGGTGCGCGCCGCCTACGAGCTGCCGTACGCCGCCGTGCTGGCCGCCGAGCTCGATTTCGAGGCCCTGGCGGCGGCGATCCCCGACCGCCATCCGATCCGACCCCTGCCGCGCTATCCGGCGGTCTACGAGGACCTGGCGCTGGTGGTGGACGAGGCACTCGCGGCCGCCGCGGTCGAGACCGAGATCCGCGACGCGGGCGGCGAGCTGCTGCGCGCCGTAGAGCTGTTCGACGTCTACCGCGGCGAGCAGGTCGCGCCCGGCAAGAAGAGCCTGGCCTATCGCCTCACCTACCAGTCGGACGAGGGCACGCTCACCGACCAGGCGGTAGCCGAGCTGCGGCGGCGGATCCTGGAGCGGCTGGGCGGGGCGCTGGGCGCCGAGCTGCGTCAGTGAGTCAGCCGGGCGGGGTGTCGAGGGGGGCGTCCAGGTAGTAGCCCCAACGGCCGTCCAGCCGCTCCAGACCGGTGTTCTTCTCCAGGCCCTCGGAGACCATCCGGAAGGCCTCGACGACGCCGGGGACCAGGAGGGGCCGCCCGCGATCGTCGAACGGCAGATGGGCGCGGTACTCGTTGGCGCTGCCGAGAGTGAGGTCGAGCTGGTGGGCGAGGCTCGAGAGCCCGCGCAGGCGGACCAGCAGCGCGACCAGCCCGCTGGTCGTGAAGTAGCCGTAGGGTGGCAGCGCCCGCAGCGCGTCGACAAACTCGGCCTCCCGGCGGAAGACCCGGACCTTGCCGTCGAGCTCTTCCTCGTCGGAGCGGGCGGTGACGAGGACCGCGACCGGACGCAGATCCACGAAGCCGTTGTTGGCGACGTGGAACTCCACGAAGCGCTCGAACTCCGCGTCGCCGGGCGCCGGCGGGAAGCCGCGCAGGCTCGCGAAGCGGCGGCGCAGATGGATGGCGAAGGTGTCGCGGTGGGTGACGATGCGGTCGATCGAAGCGGCGTAGCAGCCGGCGACCACCCGCCGCCGCCCGTCCCGCTCGATGAGGATCGGGCTGCCGATCGCCGGCACCGCCCAGGCGGCCTGAAGCACGGCCCGGAGGATCCGGCGGGCGGCCTCCTGACGGTCGGGATCGGCCTGGAAGAAGCTCTTGAGCGGACGCAGGTCGTCCTCGGCGCGCGCGGTGGCCAGCACCTCGAGCTCCCTGGCCAGGCCGGCCGGGTCCCGGCGCGCGACCTGCTCGAGCGTCAGGGCCCGCGAGTGGCTCTCGAAGTAGGCCTCGGGATCGAAGCGGGCAAGGTCGACGTGGGCCGGGATCTCGTCGAGGTGGAGCGACTTGAGGCGCTGGAGCAGGATCAGCAGCCCGAGGGTGTGGAGCTCGGCCTGATGCTTGGCCGAACCCAGGTCCTGGAGCGCCTTGGGCTGGAGGCCGCGGGTCTGGCTCCTCCTGAGCTGCGGCTGGCCGAGCAGATCGAAGACCTGCCGGCTGTAGTCGGTCTCGCTGTAGTAGCAGGTGTTCCCCGGAAAGGCCGGCCGGTCGGGGTCGTCCCCCAGCAGCGCCACCCGCGCCAGGAGCAGCCCCAGCTCGCTCGCCGAGGTCACCCGCATGACCCGGTAGAGGGCGTCGGTGTTGGAGACCGTGAAGTAGCCGTTTTCGCCGCTGCGCAGCGTGTAGTCGAGGACCAGCGGCCGGCCGTGCTCGAGCTTCACCGGCTGGTGCGGCTCGTCCAGCAGGTCTAGGCGGTGCGGCCGGTAGACCTTGAGGCGCTGCCGTAGATCGGCCCTTGGGATCACCTCCAGGCCCTCCTTCGCGCGATCCTGGAGACGGCGGCGGATCGCCGGGTTCATCGGCGGGCTGTGGCGGATCAGCACGCCGTCGACGCCGATCGCCGCCGCGGTGACCAGCATCTTGATGCCGGCCGCGGCGTAGGAGGCCGCCAGCCGGCTGGCGAAGGCCTGCTTGTCGGCGAGCTTGCGGTCCAGGGCGCTGTGGGCGAAGCCCAGGCGGATCGTCCGCCGCCCCTCCGGTCCCTCGTCGTACATGCCGCCGACGCCGGTGGTGTGGGCGGCCAGCACCTCGTCGGCGAGCCGCTCGCGCACCTCGACCAGATCGCTCTGCAGGGCCGCCAGGTAGAGCTCCTTGAGGCGCTCGACCCCGGTGCCGCCGGGCGTCGCCCCCAGCAGCAGCGCCGCCTCTTCGACCTGGGGCAGCCGGTAGGCGGCGATCGAAGCCAGCGGAATGCCCACCACCACCGCGCCAAAGCGCCGGCCAGGCGCCGGCCGGCCGCGCGCCGTGCGGTAGCGCGCCAGGAACCCCGAGAACGGGTGGCCGACCTGCTCGGTCAGGAGCCTCTCGAAGAGCGCCAGCCTGACCGCCGCCGGCCCCTCGGGGTCGAGACCGTGGCCCTCGACCAGCCGGCGCACCGCCTGCTCGCGGCCGCCGCGGTCGAGCCGGTCGAACTCCTCGAGGCCGGGGATCCGCGGATCGACCGAGAAGGTGTCCATCTCCACCAGCACGCCGGAGGCGGTGCGGTAGCCGACGCCCTCCACCCGCTCGGGCAGGCGGTGGTGATCGCGGCGGTGGACGTCGAAGAGCAGCCGCGTGAACTGGCGGATCTCGGAGTGCGTGCGGCCGGTCAGGAGGATCCGGGGACGGACCTCCGCCGCCGGCGCGCGGCAGCGCAGCGCCTCCTCGAAGAGCGACAGCATCTGGAGGACGGCGGCGCCGCCCACCGCGCCGGTGCCGCCGAAGACGACCAGCACCTGATCGGGAAAGTCGGGGTCGGCGGCGCGCTCGAGCAGCTGGGGCCCCAGCCGGCGCCGCTTGAACCGCTCAGCGGCGGGGCGCTCCGCGGAGCCGGCCGCCTGCGAGAGCATGGACCGCGGCGCCTCCATCTGGAGGGCCTCCGTTGGGAGGCGTGGTGGGTAGGGACGGAATCGAACCGTCGACACCGGGATTTTCAGTCCCGTGCTCTGCCAACTGAGCTACCTACCCGAGACAGGCCCCGGCCGACGGCGGAGGACCCGGGCGCAGTATAGCACCGCGCCCGGGTCCAAAAGGGGAGGAAAGACGGCCAGCGAGCGGTCTCAGGGCACGCAGATCTGGCCCTCGATGAAGCCCGCGCCGGCGCCGTTTGCGAAGGTGCCGGTGGCGGTCAGCACGCCGCTGGCGCCGGCCCAGGCGCCGGTGCCGCCGACCACCACGTCGACCTCGGAGAACTCGCCGGCCCCCACCGTCGACAGCAGGATCGCGTCCTTGGTGAAGAAGTCGCCGGTGGCGGTCTGGTAGTGGTTGTCGCCGGTGACCACGATCACCGCGGTGGTCGGGGTGTCGGGCGTGGTCACCACGCTGGTGCCGACGAAGGCGCCCACCGCCTTGAGGCTGCCCTGCAGGGTGGCGGTGGCGCAGAGGCCGATCGGCGAGCCGCAGGTGGGCACCGCCTCGGCCTCGATGAACAGGTGCGAGTGGACCCGCCGGCAGGTCGGGTCGGCAGCGGCCGGGCCGGCGGCCAGCGAGGCGATGGCGAACAGCGCGGCGGCTGCGAGGACGAGGTTGGAACGACGGGAGCCCGTGGCGGACCTGTTCATGGCGGTTTCTCCTTTTGCCGTTGCGAGAGGTTCGCCGCCTTGGATGCCCGCGGGTGCCGCAGGTTTCGGCCCGCTCGGGGCCGGTGCGACCCATGGGTGTAGCCTGTTCCACTGCTGGGGCCCTTGGGTGCTGCTAGAAAGAACACCTGGGGTTTTCTGTCGGGTCGGTCCGCACCAGGCGTCTGGGAGGGGGGCATTTCGGGAGGTTTCTCATGAGGAGTATCAGATCCGTCCTCGGGGCCGTCCTCTTTCTGACCGGAGTCCTGGGCGTCACCCTGCAGGGTTGTGGCGGCGGCAGCTCGCCGACCGAGCCCCTGCCGCCGGTGTTTGGCCCCGCCGTCGGGGCGACGGTGGTCGGCCAGGTGGTCAGCGTCGACGGCTCGTCGTCGGCGGCCGCCGCGGTGGCTCCCAGCGCGGGCGGCCAGCTGGCGGTCGGGGGTCCCGGCCCGGTCGCGGCCGACGTGTCGGACATCACCGTCCGGGTGGCTGGAACCGGTATCACCGACGTCACCGATCGGCAGGGGCGTTTTCGGCTCGGCGAGGTGCCTGGCGGCGACCAGATCCTGTTATTCGAGCGATCGAACCGTAGCGGCAGCCTCGAGATTCGTAACGTCCGCTCCGGCGAGCGGATCGACCTCACCGTCTCGCTCGACGGTTCCCAGGTGCGGGTCGAGCAGATGGAGCGCTCGGTCGACGCCGGACAGGCGTCCCTCGACGTCGAGAAGTCGACCAACGGCCACGACGCCGACGTGCCGCCGGGGCCCACCATCCCGGCCGGCGATCCAGTGACCTGGGAGTACCGGGTCACCAACACCGGAAGTGATCCGTTGACCTTGATTTCGGTAGCGGATGATCAAGGGGTGGCGGTGAGCTGTCCGGTCACCGACCTGACGCCGGGCGAGTCGATGACCTGCGTCGGTCACGGCACGGCCCAGCCCGGGCAGTACTCCAATCTCGGCACCGCCACCGGCACTGCCCCCGACGGCAGCCTGGTCGAGGGCAGCGACCCCAGCCACTACTTCGGCGCCGAGGCCGCCATCGAGCTCGAGAAGTCGACCAACGGCCAGGATGCCGACGATCCGCCCGGCCCCACCATCGCGGTGGGTGATCCGGTGAGCTGGGAGTACGTGGTCACCAACACCGGGGCCGTCGACGTGACCAGGATCTCGGTGATCGACGACCAGGGGGTCGCGGTCAGCTGTCCGGCGACCGTTCTGGCGCCTGGCGAGTCGATGACCTGCAGCGGCTCGGGGATCGCCCAACCGGGCCAGTACTCGAATCTGGGGACGGCCTCCGGCACCACAGCCGACGGCAGCCTGCTCGAGGACAGTGATCCCAGCCACTACGTCGGTGAGGACGCCGGCTCCCAGGAGCTCACCCTCGACCTGCAGCCCGACTCGTGGAACTTCAACTGGGCGCAGAGCTCGGGGACCGTCTCGGCGTTGATTCGGGGTGCCGGCTTCGAAGACGTCGCGATCGACACCATCAGCCTGGAGGGCAGCGACCCGGCGGCGCCACCGCTGGCGCCGACACGCACTCAGATGGCCGGCAACCACGTGCGCGCCTTCTTTGCCAAGTCCGAGGCCTTCCAGACCCTGCTCGACCCGCAAAGGGGCGAGATCCACACCATCGGCGTCTCCTTCATGCTCGGCGGTCAGCCGGTCGAGCTGTTCGACGAGATCCGGGTCGTCGGCCGGGGAAACTGAGGCGACACCGCCGATCCAGAATCAGGCGGGGCGCCGCCGGAGTCGCAAGTTACGGCGCGGCTCGGTCTGCGCCGGCGGTCGGGTCGGCGATGCCGCGGGGCAATTCGTCGAGGCGGTCGGCGAGCGCGGCGACCGTTCCGCCCTCGTCGAGCAGGACCAGCTTCGGGACGCGGTCGATCCCCATCTCGGCCAGCGCCACGGTGTCCGTTGCCACGACGACCGGGTACTCGATGCCGAGCTGGGCCGCGGCGCTGCGGACCACGGCGAGGGGCTCGCCGAGGCTGGCGCCGATCACCGAGAGCTGGTCCTTGGAGCGCAGCTCGAGGGCGTTGAGCCCCGGCACCTCCGAGCGGCAGATCTCGCACCAGGTACCCCAGAAGGCGACCAGGGTGGGGCGGCCACGCGACACCGCGGCCAGCGAGCTGGGCTGGCCCTCCAGGGTGACCACCTGGATCTCCGGCAGCCTGGCCCCGACCGTCACCTGCTCCACCGGGCCGCCGCCGCAGCCGACGGCACCTAGCAGCGCGAGGACGGGGATGAGAATGCGCGGCGGTCCGGCCGCCGGCTCGGGGACTCGTCGGCTGACGGTCGTGCGCTGGCTCGAGTCGTGGTGCCGCATCGAGGGTTGCTCCGCAGCCGGGAGGCCGGCCGGGGCACGGGACACTACCTCCCGGGCGCTGCGATCTCCAGCAACCGGTCGGCGGTCACGTCCTCGATCACCGTGCGGCGGCCGCCCGGCCAGGTCACTTCGACGGCGTCCACCCGGGTGGCTGGGCCGAGGCCGAAGAGCAGGGGTCCGCGGTAGGAGGCCGCGTAGCCGTTGGAGGTCGACACCACCTGGGTCTGCACGCGGTCGCCGGTCCGCACCCGGACGGTGGCGCCCACCGGCTGGATGGCGCCGCGGCGCGCGAGGCGGACCTTGAGCCAGTGGTTGGTGCTGCCGTCGACCAGCCGGTTGACGTAGAGGTTGGCCGGGAAGCCGTTGGCGTTGTGGACCAGCAGGTCGGCGTCGCCGTCGTGGTCGAAGTCGAAGCCGACGAAGCTGCGGCTGTCGGCGATCGAGTCGATGCCGAGGGCGAAACCGGCCTCGATGAAGTTCTCGCCGTCCAGGTTGACGTAGGCGAAGTTGCCTTCACGCCCGTTCCAGGAGTTCTTGCCGATGAACTCCGCCGAGTAGTAGCTGCCCCGGTAGTAGTCCGCCGGGCGGCGCACGGCCGCCTCGAAGAACGGCTGTCACAAGTCGTCCAGGCGGGGGGCGGTGATGAAGCCGGCGGTCGAGTAGACGTCGGGCAGCCCGTCGTTCTGCAGGTCCACGAAGCCGGACCCCCAGGCCCACTGCGAGTAGAAGGTGCCGGTCTGCAGGCCGACGTCGTCGAAGCCGGCGTCGGCGCGCCGCAGCAGCTGGTTGCCCTGGAAGTAGACCTGCTGGACGGTGGAGTAGCCGCGGAGCAGCTGGTCGCCGGCGTACGGCGCCAGGTCGCGGCCGATCGCCAGCAGTTGGCGGTTGGAGAGGTGGCCGCCGCGCTTGATGTTCAGCACGTAGGCCCGCAGCGTCTCGGGCTCCTCGGCGAACCACTGGACCCCCGAGGCCAGCCCCGAGACGTAGAGGTCGAGCCGGCCGTCGACGTTGTAGTCCCCCCAGCAGCCGCTCATCCCGAAACCGAGCGCCTCCAGCCATCGCCAGTCGAGGGTCCGATCGCTGAAGTAGCCGTTGCCGTCGTTGACGTAGAGCGTGTTGCGGCCGAAGTCGTTGACCTGGTAGAAGTCGGCGTCGCCGTCGTCGTCGAAGTCGGCGAAGGCCGTTTGGAAGGTCCAGCGCGACTCCTCGAGGCCGCGCTCGATCCCCTCTTCGGTGAAACGGCCGCTGCCGTCGTTGACGTAGAGCAGGTCCTGGTTGCCGTTGAGACCGATGAAGATGGTGTCCGGCACCCGCTCGAAGACCGGTCCGTACTGCGCCAGGTGGAGGTCGAGGTCGCCGTCGTTGTCGATGTCGGCCAGCGACGCTCCGGTGGTGCCGATCCGCTGCGGCCCCAGGGTGGGGTCGACCGGCTCGGCCGCGAAGGTGCCGTCGCCGCGGTTGCGGAGCAGCGTCGGCGCCGCATAGCCGTGGGTGACGATCAAGTCGAGGTCGTCGTCGCCGTCGACGTCGCCCATCGCCGCCGCGAACCCGAACTCCGCCGGATCGCCGACCCCGGCCCGCTCGGTGACGTCGCGGTAGGCGCCGGCGTCGTACCGGTAGAGGCGGCTCTCGTGCGGCTTGGCGCCGAGCAGGTAGATCTCCTCCCAGCCGTCACCGTCGAGGTCGCCGACCGCGGCGCCGCCGCCCATGAATGGGAACAGCGCGAACTTGAGGTCGGGGCTGACCTCCATCTGCGAGCGGACGAAGCCCAGCCCGCGGGCCGCCGCCTCGTCGCGGAAGCCGCGCTCGCCGGTGGCGACGGTCGACTGGCCGGAGAGCAGCACCCCGTCGACGATCTCGGGCAGCTGCCCGGAGAAGTCGACCGTCAGCCGGGCGTAGAGGCTGTCCTCGCGCGGCCGGCCGTCGACGTCGCGGCCCTGGACCATGAGCCGCACCCGGGGCTCGCAGCGGTCGGCCGACCGGCAGCCGAGGTGCATCATCTTGAACTGGCTGCGTTCGACCAGCGTCTCGCCGCCCGACCAGTGGGCGGCGAGGTTCTTCCACGGGTCGCAGGCGTCCGCGCCGGACGACCAGCGGCTGAGGCCGATGCCCGGCAGGTCGTCGCGGGGCAGCGCCGTCTCCTCGCAGGCGGGCAGCGGCCGGAGCTTGCCGGGTGCGATGGCGAGCAGTGCCGGGGCGCCCCCCGACCGCAACGTCGTGTCGACCGTCTTGAGGTAGTTCTTGACCGCCGTGCCGCGCGCCAGCACCACGTCGACCTTCCCCCCGTAATAGCGCTGGAGGGTGACGACCAGCAGCCGCTCGCCCCACAGCAGAGCGGCGACGATCAGTACCGCTACCACGGCGGCCACCCGCAGCAGTAGCCGGCCGCGGCGCCGGCGCGCCCGCACCCGGCGGGGCGCCTCGGCGACCGCCGCCGGGCCGACTATCGGGGTCGAGGACAGGTCGGTCATGGGGCGCCTCAGCTCACCTCACGCAGACGGCCGGTCCGGACGTCGTAGACGAAGCCGCGGACCGGGATCTCGTCGGGGATCAGCGGCGAGTCGCGGATCCGCCGGACGTCCTCACGGACGCTCTCTTCCAGGTCGTCGAAGGTCAGGAAGTCGATCTGCGAGGCGTCGGCTCCGGTGTCCCGCTGCAGCTGCTGGCGGAGCTGGTCGTCGTCGAAGGTCTGCATCCCGCAGTCGGTGTGGTGGACGACCAGGAACTCGCGGGTGCCCAGCAGCTTGTAGGAGATGATCAGCGAGCGCAGGGCGTCGTCGCTGGCCCGGCCGCCGGCGTTGCGGATGACGTGGGCGTCGCCCGGCTCGAGACCCAGGAACCTGCTGGGGAGCAGCCGGGCGTCCATGCAGGTCAGGATCGCCACCCGCCGCCCGGGCGGCGAAGGCAGATCGCCCTCGTCGAACCGGTCTGCGTAGCGGTCGTTGGCCGCCAGCAGCTCGGGAATCACCGACATCGCACCTCCTCGCGCCTCGGACCCGACCGGCTGCCCGGTCCTGCCGGCCGGCCGGCAGGCTCGGGGCGCACAGCTTCGAAAAAGAAAAGCTGAAGCGCGGGGGACTCTACCAGAGGGGCCGCCGGTGGGGCGTCCAGGCAGAGCAGGTGGGTGGTGCCGCCCGGTTGCGCGCGGAACGGCGCGATCGGTGGCTGCAGGCTAGTGGACCGTAACGGATGAAAGCGCACTGCCTGATCGGCCCTCGGCTTCGATCTCGGCGTTGCGGCTCCTCGCCATAGTCCCGCTATGCCTGCGTCGCCGCGCCTTGACCTCGAAACCGAGGACTCGATCATCCACTACGCTTTCATCCGTTACGGTC
>JBFGCA010000026.1:0-45650 GCA_041567315.1 Thermoanaerobaculia bacterium
CCCCAGGCGAGCTGCCAGTCCGGAGCGAGGTCCAACGCTTTCATGCCCTCCCCGAGCAGCTCCGCCTCGTACTCGGAGATCTCCGGCTGGCAGGAGGTCAAAGTCTCCCCGACATAGGTCAGGAAGGCGAAGGTGGCGGCGAGCTGGATCTGCGGATCGGTCACGGCGGCTTCCTCCGGGTTCGGGAGCGATCGGGGGATCAGGACGGCAAGCGACTATCCCATACCGGCCTGCCGCTCGGTCTGGCGCGCGGTAGATTGCGGACCATGCGGCGGACGCGGCCGGCGGTGGTCCTGGTGCGGCCCCAGGAGGAGGGCAACGTCGGCGCGGCGGCGCGGGCGATGGCCAACATGGGGTTGGGCGAGCTGGTGCTGGTCGAGCCGGCGCCGGCGCTGGGGACGACCGCGCGGGCGTTCGCGGTGGGCGCCGGGGCGGTTCTCGACGGGGCGCGGCGCGCCGGCTCGCTCGCGGAGGCGCTGGCCCCCTACCGGCGGGTGGTGGGCACCACCTCGGCGCGCAGCCGCGAGCTGCCGGCGACCCCGATCGGCCCCCGGGAGCTGCCGGCGCTCCTCGCCGCCGATCCGCCCGGCACCCCCGCCGCCCTGGTGTTCGGGCCCGAAGCCTCGGGGCTCACCAACGACGAGCTGGCGCGCTGCAGCCCGCTGGTGCGGGTCCCCTGCGCGCCGCGCCAGCCGACCCTCAACCTCGCCCAGGCGGTCCTGCTGCTGGCCTGGGAGCTGCGCGCCGCGGCGGGTGTGGCGCCGGCGGCGGCCCCGGGTGAGCCGCCGGCCACCGCCGGCGAGGTCGAGGCGCTCTTCGAGCAGGCGCTGCCGGTGCTCAAGACGGCCGGCTTCGAGCGCGACGACTCCTTCCAGAGCGTGGTTCGCGATCTGCGGCGGCTGGCGGCGCGAGCCGGTCCCACCAGCCGCGAGGTGACCATCCTGCGCGGTCTGTTCCGGCGGCTGGGACACGCCCTGGCGCGGGGCGGCGCCCGCCGCGGCGGCGACGTCGGCAGTGGTCCCGGCGGGGGTCCCGGCGGGGGCTCCACTTGATACAGTCGGACGCTCTATGAGAGCGGCACGCGCCACCCACCGGGGCGTGGCCGCCAGCCTGGCTGCAGCCCCGGTGATCGGGGTCGTGCGCACCGACTCGTGGAGTGCCGCGGCCCAGCTGGCCCACCTGTTCATCGACGGCGGCATCGAGCTGGTCGAGATCACCTTCACCGTGCCGGAGGCCCTGTCGCTGGTCCGCGAGCTGCTGACCGAGCGCGGCCCCGACGGTCCGCCCTGGATCGGCATGGGCACGGTGACCGAGGCCGAGCGGGCGGCGGCGGCGGTCGAGGCCGGCGCCGAGTTCCTGGTCTCCCCCAACACCAACCCCGAGGTGGCAGGGATCGCCCGCCGCTCGCAGATCTACCTGGTGCTGGGGGCGCTCACCCCCACCGAGATCGTCGCCGCCCGCGAGCTGGGCGCCGATCTGGTCAAGGTCTATCCGCTGCCGCCGGTGGGCGGCGCCGGCTATCTGGCGACCGTGCGCCAGCCGCTGGGCGACCTGCCGATGCTGGCCGCCGGCGGCTTCGGGGTGGACGAGATCCCGGCCTACCGGGAGGCCGGCGCCGTCGCCTTCGGCATCGGCGGGCCGCTGGTGAGCGGCAGCGACCGCGAGACCCGCCGCCGGATCCGCCGGGCGCTCGAGCTGGCCCGCGGCGAGGAGCCGAAGTGAAGCAGGAGACCGCCGCCCCCCGCCACGTGGTCTTCGACCCGACGCCGGAGATCTTCGCCACCGACGCCGGCGGCTCGTTCTGGTTTCCCCTGGTGGTCGGCGGCGCCACCCGGCTGGCCACCGCCGGCTACGACGAGGCACGGATCCTGGTCTCGTTGTGGCACCCCTCGCGCCAGCGCGCCATCGACCTCGACCGCGCCTACGTCGAGGTGCGGGGCTGCTTCGACCCCCAGGAGGAGCACTGGACCCGGCTGGCCGAGATCGAGCCGGTGGTGCCACCCTACGACGCCGGCGAAACCTTCGACGGCTGGATCATCCTGCCGGTGTTCGCCACCCAGAGCGCCTTCGCGGTCGCCGGCAGCGGCTTCCACCCGCGGGCCCGGCTGCAGGTCCGCGCCAGCGCCTATCTGGTGGCCTGAGCGGCCGGGCCGGCTCGCGGCTACCGGAAGCCCAGCCGCAGCACGTTGCGGAAGGTGGTGAAGGCCTCCTCGCCGTGGAGGACGACCACCACCTGCTCGAGCTTGGTGCCGCCCTGGATGTAGCGGTGGATCTCGGTCAGCACGATCCGCGCGCAGCGGTCCATCGGGAAGCCGAAGTTGCCGGTCGAGATCGCCGGCAGGGCGATCGACTTGAGGCCGTGGCGGTCGGCCAGCGCCAGCGAGGAGCGCACCGCCGAGGCCAGCTTGCGGTCCTCGTCGCCTTCGCCCATCTGCGGGCCGACGGCGTGGATGACGTGCTTCATCGGCAGGTTGCCGGCGCCGGTGATCACCGCCGTGCCCACCGCCGTGCCCTTGATGCGATCGCACTCCTTCTGGATCGACGGCCCGCCCTTCTCGCGGATGGCGCCCGCCACGCCGCTGCCCAGCTGCAGCTTCTTGTTGGCCGGGTTGACGATGGCGTCCACCTCGAGCTCGGTGATGTCGCCTTCGAGCAGCTCGAAGCTGGTGGAGTTCATCTTGATCGAGACTTTGAGCTGGGTCTTTTCGGCCATACTGGGTCCCCCCGAGAGCGAGCCGTGCCGGTCCGGCCTACCGGGTCAAAGCCGAGGCTCTGTGGACTGAAGGATGTCCGTGCCGTCCGGCACCCGGGCGGCGCTGCACCCGCCGCCCCGGTGGCGTCTTCCTGATCATATCAAGCGCGCGCCCGCGCGGTAGACTGCCGCCCCCATGCTGACCGCCTTGCAGCGCGAGATGGCCGCTCTGCTGGCGGCGCGGATCGCCGACCTGTACGGCGTCGAGCACCGGCCGGCGATGGAGATCCCGCCCCGCCGCGAGCTCGGCGACCTGGCCTTCCCGGCGGCCCTGCATCTGGCCCGCGAGCTGCGGCGCAAGCCGCGCGAGATCGCCACCGAGCTGGCCGCCGAGCTGCCCCGACCCGCCTGGGTGCGGGAGGTCAAGGTCCAGGGCGCCGGCTATCTCAACGTCTACCTGGACCGCAGCGCCCTGGCCGCCCGGCTGCTGGCCGAGCCGCTGCTGGGAGGACCGCCGGCCGAGGGGCGTTCCGCCGAGCAGGCACCGGCCGAGAAGGTGATCGTCGAGCACACCAACATCAACCCCAACAAGGCGGCCCACATCGGCCATCTGCGCAACGCGGTGCTCGGCGACGTGCTGGTCCGCGTGCTGCGCGCCCTCGGCCACCCGGTCGAAGCCCAGAACTACATCGACGACACCGGCGTCCAGCTGGCCGACGTGGTGGTGGGCTTTCGCGACCTGCGCGGGATGACTCTCGACGAGGTGGCGGCGCTGCCCGAGCCCTTCGACTACTACTGCTGGGACCTCTACGCCGAGGTCGGCCGCTGGTACGGCGAGGAGCCCGGCCGCGACGAGCTGCGGCGCAAGACCCTCCACGCCCTCGAGCAGGGGCGCGGCGAGCGCGCCGAGCTCGGCCGGCTGGTCTGCCGGCGGATCGTCGGGCGCCATCTGCGCACCATGCGGCGGCTGGGGATCGGCTACGACCTGCTGACCTACGAAGGGGCGATCCTCGGCCTCGACTTCTTCTCCCGCGCCTTCGAGCGCCTCGAGGAGCGCGGCGCCGTCCAGCTCGAGAAGGGCGGCCGCAACGCCGGCTGCTGGGTGATGCCGCTGGCCGGCAGCGAGGAGTTCGCCGGGCTCGAGGACCCCGACAAGGTCATCGTGCGCTCCGATGGCACGGTGACCTACGTCGGCAAGGACATCGCCTACCAGCTGTGGAAGTTCGGACTGCTGGACCGCGACTTCGGCTACCGCCGCTGGCCCGAGGAGGAGGTCTGGGAGGCGGTCACCGACGGCGACGCCGAGCACCCCGACTTCGGCGGCGCGCAGCGCGTGATCAACGTCATCGACGCCCGCCAGAGTTATCTGCAGAAGATCGTGCGGGCCGGGCTCGAGGCGCTGGGGCACGCCGAGGAGGCCGCGCGCTCGATCCACTTCGCCTACGAGATGGTGTCGCTGTCGGCGGCCACCGCCCGCCAGCTCGGCTTTCTCGACGACGGCGACGGCGACGGCGACAAGCGGCTCGAGATGTCGGGCCGCAAGGGGATCGGGGTCAAGGCCGACGACCTGATCGACCAGCTCGAAGCCAAGAGCCGCGACGAGATCGCCCAGCGTAACCGCGACCTCGACGCCGCCGAGCTGGACCGGCTGGCGCGGCAGATCGCCACCGCCGCGCTGCGCTTCTTCATGGTCAAGGCGACCACCAACCGGGTGATCGCCTTCGACCTCGACGAGGCGCTCAACTTCGAGGGCGAGTCGGGGCCCTATCTGCAGTACTCGGCGGTGCGCGCCCGCAACATCCGGCGCCGGCTGGCCGAGGAGGGGCTGGCCGCCGAGATCGCCGCCGCCGAGGTCGAGGCGCTGCCCGCGGCGGTGTGGGCCGACGACCTCTGGGACCTGGTGCTGGGCGTCGCCCAGCTGCCCCGCAAGCTGGAGGCGGCGGGCTCCAGCCTGGAGCTGTCGCTGCTCGCCCGCCACGCCCTCGAGCTGGCCCAGGGGTTCCACGCCGTCTATCACCGCCACCCGATCCTCCAGGAGCCCGACCCGGCCCAGCGCGGCGCCCGGCTGGCCGCCACCCAGGTCTTCCTGCGCGGTCTCGAGGCGCTCACCGGCCTGCTCGGGGTGCCGCTGCCCGAGCGGATGTAGGAGCGGCCATGGCCAAGACCGCCGGCTATTCGGGGACCCCGCTGTTCAAGAAACTGGGCATCCGCGAGGGCACGCGGGTGGGTCTCGCCGGCGCCCCCGAGGGCTTCGAGGCGGCGCTGGAGCCGCTTCCCGAGAAGGCGCGGGTAGGCCGGCGGATCGCCGGCCAGCAGGACGTCATCGTCCTCTTCGTGAGGCGGCGGGCCGACCTCGAGCGCCGCTTCCCTCAGCTCGCCCGGCGGCTGGACCCGGCCGGCGGCCTGTGGGTGGCGTGGCCCAAGAAGGCCTCCGGGGTGGCCACCGACCTGGCCTTCGAGCCGGTGCAACGGGTCGGGCTCGACGCCGGGCTGGTCGACAACAAGGTCTGCGCGGTGGACGAGACCTGGTCGGGTCTGCGCTTCGTCTACCGCCTCGCCGACCGGCCGAAGCGCCGCTGACGGCGGGCACCGCCCGGCTGCCGTGACCCGCGACCCCACCCGCCGCTTCACCGGCCGGGTGGCCGACTACGCGCGCCACCGCCCCGGCTACCCGGAGGCGGCGCTCGACCACCTGGCGGCAGCCGCCCGCCTGGCCCCCGGCTCGACGATCGCCGACGTCGGTGCCGGCACCGGCATCCTCACCCGCCAGCTCCTCGACCGCGGCTACCGGGTGCTGGCGGTCGAGCCCAACGACCAGATGCGCCAGGCGGCCGCGGCGGCGCTCGGCGGCCGGCCCGGCTTCTCCAGCTTCCCCGGCCGCGCCGAGGCCACCGGGATCCCCGCCGGCGCCGCCGACCTGGTGACCGCCGCCCAAGCCTTCCACTGGTTCGACCGGTCCACGGCGCGCCAGGAGTTCCGGCGCATCCTCCGCCCCCCGGTCCGCGTCGCCCTGCTCTGGAACGAGCGCCGCAAGGAGTCCACCCCCTTCGCCCGCGCCTACGAGGCGTTCCTCCTCGAATTTGGAACCGATTACCGCCAGGTCGACCACAGCCGCCTCGGCGACGCCGAGATCCACGAGTTCTTCGGCCCCGCCGGCGCCACCGTCCGGCTCTTCGACAACCACCAGCACCTCGACCTCGAAGGCCTCCGCGGCCGCGTCCTCTCCTGCTCCTACGTCCCCGCCCCCGACCAACCCAACCACTCGGCAATGCTGCAAGCGCTTCAGACTCTGTTCGAGACTCATGAATCCGATGGCCTGGTCAGCCTTGAGTACGACACGCGGGTCGTCCTCGGGTGCCTCCACGATCGCTAGGGAACAGTAGCGAGCCCGCAAATAGGTCGATCTCGACAAGGCTGCAGAGCAGAGAGCAGAGCTGGGTAAGACAGGATCTCGGCGCGGGGCCGCCGGCCGACAGCCAGGCCGTTGCGCCTCGCGACCGCATCAGTCCCCCCTCGCCACGGCGCGCCGCCAGCGCCCGTTTGTTCCGTCTTACCCAGAAGAACACTCAACCCAGCGCGGTTGCCTCCGCCGATCGGCCAGTCGCGAGACCGGACAGTTTCAAAATCGACGACCCCTTTGGAGCCAGAGAGCCGCGGCGCATCTGGCGAACGCCGACCCGGCGCGAGTCCGTACAGGGTCAGCCTCGACAGGAGCGCCCGGAGCCGGCCGGGGTGGGGCTCGACAGGGGCCTTGAGACGAGCGCTTGCGACATGCCTCGAAGGCCACGGATCGTGCGGCGCGAAGGCGAAAGGAGCGGCCGGCCTCCCCTCTGAAGTCTGTCAGGCCGGCCGCGTCCCCAGGCGCGCCCCGCCCCGGCCGGCTCTCGCCACCGGCCCACCAGCTGACCCCTCGAAGACGGCCGCCAGGGCGGCGCTATACTGATCTTGTTCCACCTGCCCCACTTGCATGGCCACCCCACGCCTCCTCGCGGCCACGGCCCTCGCCCTCCTCGTTCCGGTGGGCGGACCCGCCGCCGATCCACCGGTGACTCAAGAGCAAGTCGAATCCGCGGCCCCCGACGAGCTGGCCGACAACCGATTCCTGGTCGCCGCCCGCCATCTGCTCGACCCCAACTTCGCCAACACCGTCGTCCTGCTGCTGAGCTACGGCGAGGGCGGGGCGATGGGCCTGGTCATCAACCGGCCCACCGAGCTGCCGCTCGGCGAGCTGCTGCCGGCCGTCGAGTCGCTGGCCGAGAGCGGCGAGACCGTGTGGTTTGGCGGGCCGGTGGCGATCGACCGGCTGATGATGCTGGTGCGCGCCCCGAGCCCCCCCGAGGAGGGCGAGCAGGTCTTCGAGGACGTCTACCTGGGGGGCGGTCGCGAGCTGCTCGAGCGGCTGGCAGCGCGGCCGCAGACCGGCGAGCGTTTCCGGGTCTACGCCGGCTACGCGGGCTGGGCGCCGGGCCAGCTCGAGGCCGAGGTGGGGCGAGGAGACTGGGCCATCCTGCCGGCCGACGCCGACACCGTTTTCGAGAGCGAGCCCGAGAAGATCTGGTCGAAGCTCATCGAGCGCAGCGGCGTGCGCTGGACCCGGCGGCTCCCCGACGACTCCGCCGAGCTCCCTGCCGCCGGCTGAGCGGCGTCCCCGCGGCCGGGGCGCGAGCGCTCACCACACGTAGCGCCCGGCGATGGCGCGCTTGTCGCGGCCGGCCAGGATATGGAGCACCCTGAGCTTCCTGAGCCCGGCCGGCGACAGCGACGCCAGCGGCAGGTGGAGCACCTGCTTGCCCTGGGCCGCCGCGTAGCGGCGTAGGCGGTCGGCCGGCGGGTCCTTGGCGGCGTGGACCACCAGCTTCTCGGTCGAGTAGTCGATCGCCGCCATCACCAGCACCGACGGCTTGTCGCCGGCGAAGCGGTAGTCCGGGTCGGTCCATACGTCGAGCAGCCGGCCGCGGGGCATGGTCAGCATGAAGCCGCCGTGGGTGGCGCGCATGATCCCCGGCCCCACCACCTGGTCGGCCGGGTGGGTGGCGTAGAACGCCATGTCCGACTCCTGGTCGTGCTCGCCCAGCCAGGTCATGGCGAAGGGGAAGCGCTCGTTGTCGGGGTCGCGGTCGAAGATCACCACCACCGAGCCGGCCTGCCCCGGCGCCCGGCCCAGCTCCTCCACCCACACCCGCCCCTCGTGGAACCGGCGCAGGGTCTCGCGCAGGTCGATGCCGTCGAGCAGGCTGGTCGAGAACGGCTCGCTGCGCCGGCGCTCGGCCGACAGCACGGAGACGGCCTTGTGCTGGAGGAACCGCCCGTAGTCCTCGATCACCAGGTCCTCGGGCGGATAGGAGCACAGGCCCTCGGCGTCGAAGCCGCGCAGCCACTCCTCGGGGTCCTCGGCCCGCGGCCGCTCGCGCACCGCCACCCGCAGCGGCCGCTGCTTGACCCGGAAGAAGCGGCGGCGGAAGCGGATCTTACGGGTCCCCAGGTCGAGCTCCGAGCCCTCGATCGACGCGGTCTCGATCTCCGCGCTCGCCTCCTGCCACGGATAGGTGCGGGCGGCGTCGAAGGCCTCCCAGGCCAGGTTGTCGTCGCCCACCCCGCGCGCCGCCACCGTCCACTCGTAGAGGCCGGGGACGAGCGCCCCCTGGACCCGCGCGCAGCGCCTCGCGTAGTCGAAGAACAGCCGCCGCTGCCAGTGGGCGGCCCGCTCTCCGGTCTGCTCGTGCCAGCCGCCGGCGGCCACCCGCCAGACCACGGAGCCGAGGCGCCGGCGGTCGGGAACGGACCGCCCGCCGGGGCCCTCGGCGGTCCCCCGGCGGCAGGCGTAGTCGACCAGCCGCCGGCGGCGCTCGGCCTCGTCCTCGTCCTTGCCGCCGGTGATCACCCGCAGCCCGAACCGCACCACCGACGAGCGCCGCGACAGGGTCTCCTCGAGGGCCGCCCCGGGCGGCTCGCCGCCGGCGCGCAGCCGCTCCCAGACCGCGTGGCCCAGCGGCGCGTCCGGCAGCAGCGCGGTCAGGCTGCCGGGATGGAGGTGACGCAGGTCGACCCGGGCGCGGCGGGTGCGGGCCAGCGGATGCGCCGCCGGTTCCCGCAGCCTGGCGGCCAGCCGCTCGGCGTGGGCGGCCCCCACCACGGCGAGGAGCGTCCCCTCCGGCACCCGCCGCCGGGCACGCTGGAGATGGAAGGCCATCCCCGCCTCGCGCCGGAGGTCGGCCTCCGCGGCCGGCGCCGCCGCCGCCCGCCGGGAGAGCAGCCCGAGGTAGGCAGCGGCGCCCACCGTCCACAGCGCGTAGGGGTCGGGCACCGGGTCCTCGTGGCGCTCCCCGTACGGCAGGTCGGGATCGATGGCGAAGCTGGGGCGGCCGCGCTCGCCGGCCCAGCGGAGCGCCTCGACCAGCGGGTCGCCCGGGGCCACCACCCAGACCAGCGCCTCCTCGCCGGGCTGCTCGGAGACGACCAGCGAGATCCGCGGCAGCCGGCGGACCGCCCGCGCCGCCGCCTCCTCGAGGGTGGTGGGCAGCTCCACCGCCACCGCGGCGGGCTCGAGGGCGTCGAGCACCGCCCGCACCACGGCGGTGATCTCGAGCCGCTCGTGGACCACCGGCAGGATGCGGATACCGGGCGCTGCCTCGGGCGCCAGCCGATCCAGATCGAGCGCGGCCGGCCCGGGGCTCAACGGACCTCGAGCTCCTCCAGCTCGTCGGCGGTGAGCGCCAGCCGAATGGCGGCGCGGACCGCCTGCTCGGCGTCGGGCACCTGCCGCCGGCGCAGCACCTTCATCGCGTAGCGCACCAGGTTGATGCCGTCGCGCACCGTGTAGCGCAGGTCGCGCTCGTGCGCCTGCCGGAGGAAGGCCAGCACGTAGCCCAGCACCTCGTCGTCGGCAAACGGCACCTGCGCCTCGAGGATCTCGCGCTCCTCGTCCTCTTCGGGGAAGTCGACGTAGATCTGCGGCATCAGCCGCGAGTGGATGTACTCGGGGACCTCGTAGGTCGAGGCGTCCTCGTTCATGGTGGTGGCGAAGCGGAAGTCGCGATGGGCCGGGATCCGGACGCCAGCGACGATCGACTCCACGTAGCGCCGGTGGTCGAGCAGCGGCGCCAGCGAGGCCCACGACTTCTCGCTCATCCGGTTGCCCTCGTCGAGGATCAGGACCCCGCCGCGGACCATGGCGCTGACCAGCGGCGAGGCCATGTAGCGCACCCCGCCCTCGGGGGCCAGCACCGGCGAGACGATGAGGTCCTCGGGTCGGGTGTCCATGGTCGCCTGCGCGATGTAGACGTCGAGCCCCAGCTCGCGCGCCGCCGCGCAGGCCAGCGTCGTCTTGCCGACCCCGGGCTTGCCCAGCAGCCGCGGATTGAGCGGCAGGTCGGCCTCCTCGACCGTCGACCAGGCGGCCAGCAGCTGCAACAGCACCTCCCGCTGCCCCACCCACGGCGGGTTCTCGGCCACCGGCCGCCCCAGGAAGATCTGGACGCCGTCGATGGTCACGCGATCGGGTCCGCTCATCGGCTCTCGCTCTCCGAAGGCTATTGTGCCAGGCCGCGGGCGGTGATGCGCAGGCAGCCCCCCACCCACGGCCGCCTGGGGGCCGGGGCGTTGACCCCGCTCCACTCCCCCTCCCCGGCCAACACGTTACGCGGCTGCCAACGCCCCGGCCCTGACGGCGGCCTCCCGCCCGCGGCCGCAGGGACCTCGCGGTTGCCGCAGGGTCTCGAACTCCGAGCGAAGGGCACCCCCCGGCCCCCAGGCGGCCGAGGGCGGGGGTCGGTGCGCGAGTCGTTACCACCGAGCCGCGGGCTGTTGCCGGCCCGCTGGGGCGCCCCGTAGACTCGCCGCCGCTGTGAGCGACGCCCGGCAACGTCTGCTGCGGTACGCCTTCATGAAGCTGACGCGTCAGCTCGACGCGCGCTTCGAATTCCTGCTCAAGACCGGGCGGGTCGCCAAGTGGTACAGCGAGGTCGGGTGCGAGGCCACCACCGTGCCGGCCGGCCTGGCCCTCGAGTCGGGCGACGCCCTTTGCACCCTGCACCGCGACCTGGGGGCCATCCTCGCCGTCTACCTGGACCCGGCCCGCGCCTTCCCCGGCTTCGGGTTCGGCGAGCCCGACGGGCGGCGGCCGGAGCCGGTGCGGCTGCTCTACCGGCTTGCCTGCCAGCTCCTGGGGAGGGACGATGGGTTCTCCCGGGGCATCGAGCGCTCCTTCCACTACAGCCACCTGGACCCGGCGGCGGGCATTCTCCACGTCGGGATGATCAGCCATCTCGGGGCGATGGTGCCGGTTGCGGCGGGCTGCGCCTTCGCCCTCCAGAGGCAGGGGGAGGGCCGGGTGGCGCTCAACTTCCTGGGGGACGGCGGGACCTCGACCGGCGACTTCCACGAGGGGCTCAACATGGCGGCGGTGTGGAAGCTGCCGCTGGTGCTGGTGATCGAGAACAACCGCTACGCCTTCTCGACCCCGACCCGGCTGCAGTACGCGGCGCGGCGGCTGAGCGACCGCGGCCCGGGCTACGGCGTGTCCGCGGAGACCGTCGACGGCAACGACCCCGACGCGATGGCCGAGGCGCTCGGCCGGGGCGTGGCCCGCGCCCGGTCCGGGGAGGGGCCGACCCTGATCGAGGCGATGCTGGGCCGCATGCGCGGCCACAGCGAGGGGGACGACTCGCTCAAGGTGGTGCCGCCCGCCGAGCTGGCCGACTACCAGGCCGCCGACCCGGTGCCGGTCTACGCCGAGCGGCTGACCGCCGAGGGAGTGCTCGAGCCGGACTTCCGGGAGCGGCTGGAGGCCCACATCGCCGCCCTGGTCGAGGAGGCCCTGGACGCCGCGCAGGCGGCGGCCGGGCCGGTGCCCGAGACCGCCTGGCGACCGGTGTTCTCGGCGCCGACCGGCTCGCCGGTCTTAGCCGCGGCCCCACCTGCCACCACGGCGCCTGGATCGTCCGGGTCGCCGTCTTCGTTGGCCGCCGCGCCCACCGCCTCGGCGCCTGCCCCACCGTCGGTCGGTGCGACTCCGCCAAGCATCACGCCGGCCGCAGAAGGGACAACCACCGCCCTGCCCCCCGACGCCGAGCCGCTGAGCTACGTAGACGCCATCCGGCAAGCGCTCGAGGAGGAGATGGAGCGCGACCCCAGGGTCGTGCTGATGGGACAGGACATCGGCGTCTTCGAGGGCGCCTTCCGGGTCACGGTGGGCCTTTACGGCCGCTGGCCCGAGCGGGTGCTCGACACCCCGATCGCCGAGAGCGGCACCGTGGGGATCGCCGCCGGCGCCGCGCTCCTGGGCTGGCGGCCGGTGATCGAGATGCAGTTCGCGGACTTCGTCACCTGCGGGTTCAACCAGCTGGTCAACGTCGCCGCGAAACTGTTCTACCGCTGGCAGCTCCCGTGCCCGCTGGTGGTGCGGCTGCCCTCCGGGGGCGGGGTGGGCGCCGGCCCCTTCCACTCGCAGAACCCCGAGGCCTGGTTCGCCCACGTCGCCGGTCTCAAGGTGGTCTGCCCGGCCACCGCCGCCGACGCCAAGGGTCTGCTCAAGACCGCCATTCGCGACCCCGACCCGGTGATCTTCTGCGAGCACAAGTTTCTCTACCGCCGGATCAAGGAGCCGCTGCCGGCCGGCGACCACCTGGCCCGAATCGGCGAGGCGCGGGTCGCCCGCCCCGGGGCCGACCTCACCCTGATCGGCTATGGCGCCTCGACCTGGGCCTGTCTCGAGGCCGCCGAGGAGCTGGCCGCGGGCGGCGTCGAGGCCGAGGTGGTCGACCTGCGGACTCTGGTGCCGCTCGACGAAGCGACTCTCGTCGCCTCGGTTCGCAAGACCGGCCGCGCCTTGATCGTCCACGAGGCCCAGCTCACCGGCGGCTTCGGCGCCGAAGTCGCCGCCCGACTCGCCGACGCCGCCTTCCCCTGGCTCGACGCCCCGATCCGCCGCCTCGCCTACCCCGACCGCCCGGTTCCCTACGCCAAGAACCTCGAGCGCGAGCTACTGCCCACCGCCTCCCGCGTCGTGGCGGCGGCGCGCGACCTTCTAGCCCACTGACACGGCGGATCGCCGTGGGCGCCTCCGCCGGCGGGCGGCGGACCGTTCCTGACGAATTGACTTGACGATTCAATTCATCATGATAGATTGAGGTGGATGTTCAAACGGTTGAGGAATCTGCCGCGGCCCGGGACGGAGACCTTCTTCCTCTGGGGACCCCGTCAGACGGGCAAGAGCACGCTGTTGCGAGAGCTGTACGGCTTGAGTCGCTGGGTGGACCTTCTCAAGGCCGACGAGTTTCGGCGCTATGCGGCCCGGCCCGAGCGCCTGCGACAGGAGCTCGAGGCGGAGCCCCCGGATCCGGCGAGCCAGATCGTCATCGACGAAATCCAGAAGGTCCCTGCCCTCCTCGATGAAGTGCACTGGCTAATCGAGAACCGCGGCCTGCACTTCGCGCTCTGCGGGTCCAGCGCTCGCAAGGTGAGGCGCGGCGCCGCCAATCTGCTGGGCGGCCGCGCGGTTCGCTACGAGCTGCACGGCCTCTCGGCTCGCGAGGTGGGGGGGGACTTCGACCTCGACCGGATGCTCAATCAGGGCTACCTTCCGCGGATCTACCAGGCCAGTCGCCACGCGCGCTTGCTGGACGCCTACGTCGGCGACTACCTCAAGGAGGAGATCGCCGCCGAGAGCCTGGTGCGCGACCTACCGGCCTTCTCGAACTTCCTGGACGTGGCCGCGCTCAGCGACGGAGAGATCGTCAACTTCTCGACCATCGCCCGCGAGTGCGGCGTCTCGAGTAAGACGGCGAAGAACTACTTCCAGATTCTCGAAGACACACTGCTCGGGCGCTGGCTTCCCGCCTACCGCCGGCGGGCCAAGCGCCGCGTCATCGGTTCTCCCAAGTTCTACTTCGTGGACGTCGGCCTCGTGAACCGGCTGGCGCGACGCGGGGAGCTGATCGCCGGTTCGGAGCTCTACGGCAAGGCGTTCGAGAACTGGGTGTTTCACGAGTTGACGGCCTTCATAAGCTACCGGGAAATCGACGACCCGCTGTCCTACTGGCGCCTCGCCGGCGGCGTCGAGGTCGACTTCATCGTCGGGCAGATGCAGATCGCGATCGAGGCGAAATCCGGCTCCCGGATCACGAAAGATCACCTCAAAGGGCTCCGCAGCCTGGTCGAGGACCATCCCGGCATCGAACGACGCATCGTCGTCTGCCGAGAACCGCGCGCCAGACGAACGGAAGACGGCATCGAGGTTCTGCCGTATGGGACCTTCGTCCGGCGTCTGTGGGACGGAGATCTATGCTGAGAGTCCCCGCCCTCCGGTGAGCCCCCTGGAAAGCTCAAGAGAACTTGCTGCGCCCTGAGTGCCGGTAGGGCCAGAGAGCCGGGCCGCGGACCATGGTCGGGCGGGAGGCCGCCGCCAGGGTCGGGGGGTGCCCGGCAGCGGAACGTGTTGGCCAGGGAGGGGGAGTGGAGCGCAGGGCACCCCCCGGCCCCCAGGCGGCCGCGGGCGGGGGCCACACGGACACCGCGCGATGCCGGACCCGCGATCACCCGCCCACCGGATATCCTTGCCGCCGTGGAGGACCGCCGATGACCGCGACCAGGGTCGGCATCGTCGGGCTGGGCGCCTACACGCCGGCCCGGGTGATGACCAACGAGGACTGGGCCGAGTGGGTCGACACCACCGACGAGTGGATCACCTCCCGCACCGGCATCAAGCGCCGCCGCTTCGCGGCCGACGGCGAGACCACCGCCGACATGGCGGTGGCCGCGGCGCGCGCCGCCCTCGAGGACGCCGGGCTCGGGCCGGCCGACCTCGACGAGATCATCGTCGCCACCGACACCCCCGAGGTCTACATCCCCGACACCGCCTCCTTCGTCCAGCACCGGCTGGGGGCGCGGCAGATCCCGGCCTACGACCTGGCCGGCAGCGGCTGCGCGGGCTTCCTCCAGGGGCTGGACATCGCCCGCAGCCGCTGCGGGAACGGCAGCCGCCGGGTGCTGGTGATCGGCGTCGAGCTGCTCAGCCGGCTGATGAACTGGCGCGACCGCTCGACCTGCGTGCTGTTCGGCGACGCGGCCGCCGCCGTGGTGGTGGGGCGCGGCCTTGGAGCCGCCGAGATGCTGGCCGCCACCGCCGGCACCGACGGCAGCCGGGCCGGCATCCTCACCCTCGAGGCCGGCGGCACGCGGGTGCCGTTCAACGCTCAGGCGGCCGAGCGGGGCCTTCACCAGCAGATCGTCATGAAGGGCCGCGAGGTGTTCAAGGAGGCGGTGACGCGGATGACCGCCGCCGCCCGTGAGGTGCTCGCCACCGCCCAGGTCGCCGCCCAGGAGCTGGCCCTGGTGGTGCCGCACCAGGCCAACCTGCGGATCGTCGACGCGGTGGGCCGGGCCCTCCGGCTGCCGCCGTCCCGGGTCTTCACCAACCTCGCGGAGTACGGCAACACCGGCTCCGCCTCGGTACCGCTGGCCCTCTGGCAGGCGCGTAGCGAGGGCCGCATCGCACCCGGCGACCTGGTGCTCCTGGTCTCCTTCGGGGCCGGGTTCCACTGGGCGGCGATGCTGGTGCGTTTCTGAGGGGCGACGGGCTGGTGGGCATGGCGAGACGCAAGCAGAGCGCCGGGCTGCTGATGTACCGGCGGCGCCCCGGACGCCTGGAGGTGTTCCTGGTCCACCCGGGGGGACCATTCTTCGCCCGCCGCGACGACGGCTGCTGGAGCCTCCCCAAGGGCGAGATCGACGGCGACGACGACCCACTGGCGGTGGCGTGGCGCGAGTTCCACGAGGAGACCGGTCAGGAGGTCGCCACCTGCGCGCTCGACGGCTGCCGCCCCGGGAGCAAGAACACGGGGAGCGAGGACACGGCGAGCGCGGACACGGCGGGCGGGGACCCGGTCGACGGGGGCCTGCTCGATGGGGTTCTGCTCGATGGGGGCCTGCTCGACCTCGGCGAGATACGGCTGAAGAGCGGCAAGCGGGTCCGCGCCTGGGCCTTCGAGGGCGACTGGCCGGCCGGCGCCGAGCTGCGGAGCAACACCTTCAGCCTCGAGTGGCCGCCGCTGTCGGGCCGGCGCCGAGAGTTCCCCGAGGTCGACCGCGGGGAGTTCTTCGACCTCGACGAGGCGCGCCGCAAGCTGTTCTCCGGTCAGGCGGCCTTCCTCGACCGTCTGGCGGGGGCACTGCGGGGCACGGCGGTGGGCGAGGCATGAGCGAGGCGCGGCAGGACGGCCGACCGGCTGGCACCGGCGGTGGAAAGGAGCGTCGCCAGCATCCGCGGCTGACCATCCCCCTCAACGCCGAGTACATTCTCGAGGGCAGCGCCGGACCGCGCCCCGGGAGGATCCGCGACCTGAGCGCCGGCGGCACGGCGCTGCTGGCCACCGAGACCGGCGAGCCCGGTGGTCACCTGACCAGCCTGCGCTTCCTGCTCCCCGCCGAGCACGGTGAGCCCGCCCGTTTGATCGACACGCCGGCCACGGTGGTCCGGGTGGTGCGCGGACAGCCGATCCCCGAGCGGCTGGCGGCGGCAGCGGGGCGGCCGGGGGGCGACACCGGTTGGCTGCTCGGGCTGCAATTCGAGGGGATCGGCCAACGGGACCGGGAGCGGATCCAGCATTTCGTCTACCGCCGGCTGATGAAGGAGAAGATGCCGGCGACCAAGAGCCTGGGCAGCCGGCGGATTCCCTTCGCGCGACCGATCGCCGTGCGTTTCGAGCGCTTTGACAGCTTTGTCGAAGAGGTCTCGTCCAACCTCTCCGAGACCGGCATGTTCATCACCACCCGCAGCCCCGCCCAACCGGGTCAGGTCTTCGAGCTGCAGTTCACCCTGGGGGAGGACTTCGCCCTCATCGAGGGGGCGGCCGAGGTCGTGTGGGTCCGTGAGCGTGCCGTCGGCCCCGATCAGCCGGCCGGGATGGGGGTGCGCTTCGTGCGGCTGGACGACAGCAGCCGGGCGGTGATCCGGCGGCTGGTCAGCGCCTATCGAGCGGCCGGGGAGGAGCCCTTCGACGTCGAGCAGGCGGCCGGCGCGCCCGCCGGCCCACCGGAGCCCGCCGCCGCGCCGCCGGTCGCCGGGCCGCCGGTCGCCAAGGCACCCGACACCGAGGCACCCGTCACGGAGCCGCCCCGCGCCGAGCAGGTCCCACCGGCACGTCCGGGCGGCGGGGTGGCCAGCGGCGCCGGGGCCGCCGCCCTCGCGCCACCCCCGGAAGAGCGCGGCGACCTCCGCCGCGCCCTCGACGAGGCCCTCGAGGCGCGCCGCCAGCTGGAGGCGAAGCTCGCCGCGGTGATCGGCGAACGGGACCGGCTCGGAGGAGAGGCCGAGGGCCTTCGTGCGGCCCTGGCCAAGGCGGAAGAGAGGGTGCAGGCGAGCGACGCCGCGGTGGCGGACGCCCGCGATCAGGAAGAGCGTCGGGAGCAGGAGCGGCTGCAGGAGCTGGAGCGGCTGCGGCATGCCGAGGCCGAGCTGCAGGCGCGGGTCGAGGCCGCGGCGGCCGGTGCGGCGGAGCTTCGCGGACAGCTCGAGGCGGCGGTCCGGTCGCGGGCCGCACTCGAGGGGCGGATCGACGAGCTCGAGCGGGCGGTGGAGGCGCGAGCCGGGCTCGAACAACAAATCACAGAGCTCGAACGGGCGGCGGCGGTCGAGGCGGAGCGACGCGAGGAGGCGGAACGCCTACGGGCGGCGGCCGAGTCCGAGCGCCTGGAGGCCGCCCGGCGCGCCGAAGAGCACGCCGGGCTGGGCGCGGAGCTGGACCGGCACCGCGAGGCCAACGCCGACCTGACCAGGGGACTCGAAGCGGCGGACGAGCGGGCGGCGCAGCTACAGGACGAGCTCGAGCGGGCGATCGAAAGACAGTCCACACTCGAGGCGGCGGACGAGCGGGCGGCGGCGCTCCAGGAAGAGCTCGACCGCGCGATCGAGGAGCGCTCCGCCCTCGAGGAGAAGACCCGCCGGCTCGACGCTTTGCTGGCGGCGGCCGCGACGGCCCCGGAGCCGCCGCCGCCCGAGGCGGCCGCCCTGCGCCACCAGGTGGAGACCCTCGAACGAGAACTGGCGGACGCCCAGGCGATCGCCCGGCAGAGCCGCGAGGAGGGGCACCGCCGGGAGCAGGAGCTGCTCGATCGCCTGGAGGCGGCCCAGCCCGGGCCGGCCGCCGCCGAGGGTCCGGTGGTCGAGCACGCGACGGCCGACCGCCGCCGCGGTCTGCGGGGCGCGGGCCTGGTGGCGGGCGGGGCCGCGCTGGGCGCCTTGGCGCTCCTGGCCGTTCTGCGTCTCGACTCCGCACCGGGGGAGTCGCCGGCGATCGACTTGCCGCGCGGCGCACCGCTCGCCCTGGAGTTGCCGTCCGCCGAAGCCCCGGCGGCGGTGGCGCCCGATGCACCGGGCGCGCCCGTCGCCGCTGCGGTGGCTCCCGAGACCCCGCCGGGAGCGGCGCCGGGCGAGGCGGCGCAGGAGGCGACCGAGACCGCCGCCGCCAGCGCGCCGGCGCCGGCCGCGGCAGAGCCGGCCGGCCCCGCCGCGGTCGAGGAGGCGGTCCGCGCCTGGGCGGCGGCGTGGTCGGAGCAGCGGGTGGAGGACTACCTGGCGTCCTACTCCCGGCAGTTCGTCCCGCCGGAGGGCGCCAGCCGCACCGAGTGGGAGGCGGGCCGCCGGGTGCGCCTCGAGCGGCCCGCCTGGATCCGGCTCGACCTCGGGCCGCTGGCGACCGAGCTGACCGAGCCCACCCGCGCCCGCGTCAGCTTCGACCAGTCCTACGAGACGCCGACCTTCTCCGACCGGGTCCGCAAGACGCTGGATCTCGTCTGGGAGGAGGAGGCCTGGAAGATCAGCGGCGAGCAGAGCGAGTAGCGATTGGCGGCCATCCGCTCAGGCGCCGAGGCCGAAGAGGGAATCGGCAAAGCCCTGGCCGGCGCGCTTGAACGGGACGCCGAGCAGCCGCGCTTGGCCGAAGACGATCTCGTAGCGCAGGTCCTTCAAGGTGTCCGGCTTCTCCACCTCGCTGGCGATCAGCGCGTAGTGGGCGAGCTTGCGGGCGTCGGCCGCCCCGTAGCAGCCGCCGGTGAGGCGCTCGCCGAGCTTCTCGCCGAGCTGGGGGAGGCGCTCGGTGTAGCGGCGGGTGAGGGCGGTGACCGCGGCCAGGGGCGCCCGGAAGGCGGGGACCGCGAAGGTGCCCTCGCCGCTGGCCGCGCCGCCGCCGCCCCCGCCGCCACCCAGGAAGAAGTTGAGCAAACCGGAGAAGCCGCCGCCCGCCGCATCGCGGCGGTGGATCGTCACCTGCGCCGGCAGCAGCCAGAACGGCCGGTAGAGCTCGGCCGCCACCTGGGGGGCGCTGACGAAGGTGACCTCGACGGGCTCGAGACCCTGCCGCTCGTGGTCGAAACGGTAGCCGTTGCGGCAGGCGGTGCAGTAGTAGACGACGTCCTCGCCGTCGGCCGCCACCGCCGCCCCGCAGGTCGGACAGTCGAGGGGGACCAGCCGGAACTCGGGACCGGCCACCGGGGCAGCCGCGGCATCGGCAGGCGGCCCGCCCGGGGGCCCGGGCGCCGTGCCGGCGGCCTGATCGCCCGCCGGGTGGCTCGGCGAGCCGCTCGGCCGGCCCGGGCGCCGTGGATCGCTCACCGTCCCTGCCCCGGCAGCCGTCCGGCCGCCAGCTCCTGGAGCGCCCGCCGGCGGCCGTCGGCGCTCGACAGCGAGCGCAGTGCGTCGCCCAGCTCGGGGCCGCCGGTGGTGCCCGAGCCCTCGATCACCACCCCGCCGTAGCGGAAGCGGCGCCAGCCCCAGAACACGAACGCCGCCACCCCGAGGCCGACCACCGCCATCGCCTCGAGGCTCCCGAAGGCCTGGATCAGGGTGGTGCCCAGATAGAGCGCCACCGCCTGGGTACCGACCAGCATCAGCGCCCGGTAGAGGTCGTTGCCGGGCGCCTTGCCGTAGGCCAGGCTGCCGTCCTCGGCGTCGACCAGCGCCTGGTACGAGCGCTCGCGGAAGCGGTAGCGCACCACCCACAGCGGGTAGTAGACGACGCTCAGCCGCTCGCGCAAGGTCTCGAGGAAGCGGAAGCGGGTGCGCTTGAGACCGCTCGACGGCTCGGCCTCCTGCCGGAAGCGCTCGAGCGCCGCGTCGCGGACCACCAGCTCCGAGCCGGTGGGCGGGAAGACCATGCCCTGCCGCTCCAGCTCGCGGGCGGCGAACGGCGTCAGCGGGTCGCCCCGCAGGTCGACCTTGCGGATCCCCCACTCGGCGACGTTGACCGCCGGGTAGGTGCGGTCGAAGCTGCGCTCGACCTTGCGCTCGACGTCGACTTCGTAGGTCTCGACCCGGCGGTTCTTGCCCGAGCCCACCACCCGGCGGCGCTGCTCGGTGCCGAGCGCGAACCCAACCGCGTCGGCCTCCACCCGGTAGAAGGGCAAGAAACACAGAAAGGCCTCGCCGACTTTGGCCTCGCGCCTGAGCCGCGAGTCCTTGTTGAAGCCCTTGCCCAGCCAGCCGCGGGCGCGGCTCCGCGCCTCCTCGGCGTCGATCACCGGCCGCACCGCGAAGCGGCGGATGCCCACCTCGGAGAGGGCCAGCAGCGGCGTCGCGCAGTAACCGCAGGTCACCACCCGCAGTCCGGCGTCGACCTCCAGGGCGCCGCCGCAGTTGGGGCAGGAGAGCCCCTCGACCCGGGAGGAGAGCCGGTGCGAGCCCGGCGGCGGGCCGGTCTCCTCCGCCGCCCCTGCCGGCACAACCCCTGCTAGTGCGGCCCGGGCCGGCTCCGGCGGCATCGCGGTGTCGGGCTCGCTCATACCCGGCGGGCGACCCAGTAGGCGACCAGGGCCAGCGGCAGGGCGGTGATCGCGAAGACCACCAGCTTGGCCGCCGGGTTGCTGATCAACAGGCCCTCGAGGGTGAACAGCAGCACGCCGGCCACCGTCACCAACACGTAGGGCGCTTCGGCTTTCTCGGGATAGACCGCCGCCAGCACGGTGCCGGTCGAGCCCTCGACCAGCGCCTGGTACTGGCGGCCGCCGAAGCTGTAGCTGCAGCGCCACAGCGGCACCTCGACCATGGCGCTCTCGGTGACGGCGCTCTCGCTCACGGACCCCTCGCCCCCTTTCCCGCCGCCGCGCTGGGCGAGCCAGCCGCGGGCGGTCTCCAGCGGCACGGTGGCGGTCATCGCTTCGACGCCCTCGCCGGCCGGGGTGAACGGCTCCAGCCGGCCGGCCGGCACCTGCAGGTCGGCGAGCTGCGGGATCGGGGTCGGCGCCGCCGGCTCGACCACCACCTCCTCGCCGCCGCGGCGCCGCAGCCGGAACATCCACATCGGGAAGGCCACCGGCTCGACCGACTCGACCGTGGCCTTGCGGTCGAGGTCCTTGACGGTGTCGTTGCCGGCCATCCAGCGCTTGAGCGCGGCGCGCGCCTCGCCGGCCGACAGGAGCGCCGGCAGCCGGTAATGGTTGACCGCTCCCGCCCGGTCGACGAACAGGGTGCCGTCGCAGAACTCGCAGCGCACCAGCCGCCGCCCGGAGGGCAGCTCGCTCTGGCCCCCGCACTGCGGGCAGGTGATGAGGTTGGCGGCGGCTTCGGCGGGCACCCGGACGCTACTCTGCGACCTTGCTCGGCATCCCTACTCGGCGACCCCTACCCGGCGACCTTCGTGCCGCAGCCCGGGCAGAAGCGGGCGGCCTCGGGAAGCTGGCGTCCGCACTGGTGACAGAAGGCCGCGCCCGCCGCGGCGCCCGCGGCGGCGCCCTCCTGCGCGCCCGGCTGGGCACCGCCCTGCTGGGCAGCCTGCGCCCCCCCGGCCGCCACGGCACCGGCGGCCGCCCCGGCCGCGGGGGCCGCCGACTGGCCGCCGCCCGCAGGGGTTCCTCCGGCCGGCGCTCCTCCGGCGGGCGCGGTACCTCCGCCCTGCATCGCGTCGCGCATCATCTGGGGCAGCATCATGCCCATGCCGGCGCCCATGCCGACGCCCAGCCCGGCGCCCATGCCGGTGCCCGCCTCGCCACCGGTCTGCTGGGCGGCGTCGCCCATGGCGCGGGCGGCCTTGAACTTGAGGTAGGCGTTCATGTCGCCGACCGCGGCCATGCCGCTGCGCTCGTCGATCAGCTTCTGCACCTGCTCGGGCGGGGTGATGGCGCCGAGGAACAGATCCACCAGCTCGATGCCGTACTTGCCGAAGTCGTCGGCGACCCGGGACTTGAGCCCCATCGCCAGCTCGTCGTAGACCTTGGGCAGGTCGAAGATCGACTGCAGGTTCTCGCCCAGGAGGTCGGTCAGGCGGGCGACGATGGCGTCCTTGAAGTAGCTCTCGACGCCGTCGGTGGTGTAGAGCCCCATCGTCCCCACCACCTGGTTGACGAACTGCTGGGCGTTGACGGTCCGCACCGCGAACTTGCCGAAGGCCCGCAGCCGGACCATGGCCAGCTCCTTGTCGCGGTAGACCACCGGCTCCTTGGTTCCCCACTTGAGATCCAGGAAGGTCTTGGTGGAGACGAAGACCACCGCCGCCTGGAAGGGCGACTTGCCCTCGAACGGCAGCCCCAGCAGCCTGGTGAGCAGCGGCAGGTTCTGGGTGGCCAGGGTGTGGCGGCCGGGCATGAAGGTGTCCAGCCCCTTGCCGTCGCGGAAGAAGACCGCCTGCTGGCTCTCCTCGACGATCAGCTGGCTGCCGAGCTGGATCGCCGAGGTGCCCTGCTGGGGCACCCGCGCCACCATGGTCTGGCCGGTGGGATCGACGTGCTGGATGACTTGCATGATGACTTCTCCTCGCTTGCAGGGGCGCGCCGCGGAGCGGCGCCGGCAGCCGGCGGGCTAGGCGCCCGGGCGCCGCCGTCTCACCTGCCGGTCTTGACCACGTCGGCGACGACGTTCTTGCGGCCGGCCCACTTGTCCTCCAGGCCGGCCAGCCGGCCAAGCGCCTGGTCGACGGCCGCCGCCGCGTCCCCCTGACCGGGGAGCGGCACCGCCGCCAGGTCGCCGCCCAGCTGCGCCAGGTCGTCGAGCACCGACAGATCGAAACGGTAGAGGCGCTCCAGCTCCTCGTCGCCGAACTTGACGACGTCGAAGAAGCCGCTCACCCCGTAGTCGCTGAAGCGGATGGACTGCGAGAGACCGTCGAGCCGCCGGTCGAGGCGGTCGAACAGATGCAGCACCCCGAGCTGCCCGGCGTCGGTGTAGGCCTGCGCCTTGCCACGGACCGCCGCCTTGAGACGCCCCAGCTCGCCCGCCAGGTGCTCCCGCTGCAGACGGTCCACCTCACGCCGCAGCTCGCGGTCCTGGAACCCCCGGAAACCGGGGATCTTCTCCCCCAGGCGCTCCAGCCAGTTGCGCCTGGCCTGCGCCTCCTCGTAGCCGTTGCCCATATTCTCCCTCCAGCCCCGTCCGGGGCGCCGATGGTATCAGAGCGCCCCTAGCAGCCCGTCGTGGAAGTCGGTCGGCTCGGCTGGCGAGCGCGGCGGGGCCGGATGCCAGGCGCCGCGACGCAGGCAATGCCGGGCCATTGTCGAGGAGCGGCAACGCCGCAGACGGCCCCGCCCCGCCGCCAGACGGCCGGGCGGACTTTCACCACGGGCTGCTAGCGGCCGCGGACCCGGCGCAGGGCGTGGATGCCCACCACCACCAGGACGCCGGCCAGCAGATTGAGCACCACGTCGCGAGGGTCCTGGAAACGGTTGGGCAGCAGACCCTGGATCAGCTCGTCGATCCAGCCGCAGAGGCCGGTGGCCAGCACCGCGAGGACGGCCGGCGACCGGAGCAGGCCCCGGAGCCGCCCGCCGCGGCCGCTCCCCAGCCGTGCCCGGCGCTCCTCGAGGGCGCCGTGGAGGAGAACGGCGAAGATCCCGTACTCGAGCAGGTGGAAGCGCTCCTCCGGGATCGGCAGCAGCGTGAACAGCCAGCCGTAGAGCAGACCGAACCCGGCCAGCACCGCCAGCTCGCGCAGGCCCGGCCGGCGCCGCAGCACCGCCGCCACCACCCCGGCGGCGGCCACCGTGAAGAGACCCAGGACGGTGACCTGGAGCAGGCCCCGGTCCCGCAGCGCGTTGGCCAGCGGCCGCACCACGTAGAGCGTGCCGTAGATCGCCGCCAGGCACACCCCGGCCCCGATCCACAACCACCGCTCGCGCGGGCCGGCCGGTCCAGTCGCCATGACCGCCAGAGGATATGCCGCTGGTAGAATTCCCTCTACAAGCGTGCCCGCTCCCCGCAACTCCGGCGGCGCCTGGTTCTTCTTCATCCGCCGCGATTTCCGTGCTCTCCGCCAGCGCATGGAGCGGCTGCGCGAGATCGGCGCCAAGTACGTCCGGCTGTGGTTTCCGTGGAGCCAGATCGAGATCCGCGAGGGGTACCTCGACTTCTCCTACCTGGACGACGCCATCGCGACCATCGTCGGCGCCGGTCTCAAGCTCGACGTCACGCTGTGCCCATTGATGGCGCCGCCCTGGTTCTGGGCGCGCTATCCGGACGCCCTAGCGCGTCTCGCCCTGCGACCGGACGCTGGCGCGCCGCCACGAGGTCCGCCTCGACGGCCTCCAGCCCGGCTTCAACTACTACCTCGCCGCCGCCTCCGCCGACGCCAGCGGCAACTTCACCTGCTCCCCCGAGCGCCCCTTCACCACCGGCAAGCGCTAGGGGGACAGGTAAAGGTACCTGTCCCCACGGCACAGCGGCGGGGGAGCGCGGTGGGGCGGACGGTGTCGGTCCTGGAAGGAGGCTCTTCGTTACGGCCCGTCGTAGCCCGCACCCTTGAAGCCGACCGCGGCCCGCCCGCCGCTGTGCCCTGGAGACCCGGGGTGCGCTCCTAGTCCATCTGCTTGCGGAGCACGGTCGGGATGTCGAAGTCGTCGACGTTCGACCAGTTGGGGCCGAAGCCGTTGGGGTCCTCGTCGCGCGACTGCGCCACCACCTTGCGGTAGAAGGGGATGTCCTCGGGCTCTTCGTCGGCGACCGGCGCCGGGCGGGCGGCCGGTCCGGGCAGGTCGCGGTGCTGCTGGCGGAGCGGCTCCTCGATGGCGCGGGCCGGCGACGGGAAGATCTCCTTCTCGGGCATCCGGAAGCCGGTGGCGATCACCGTCACCTTCATCTCCTCCTCCAGGCTGTCGTCGATGACCAGCCCGGAGATGATGTTGGCGTCGGGGTCCACCGCCTCGGCGATCACTCGCGCCGCCTCGTCGACCTCGTGGAGCGACAGGTCGCGGCCGCCCGAGATGTTGAGCAGCACGCCCTTGGCGCCCTCGATCGAGGTCTCCTCGAGCAGCGGCGAGGAGATGGCGCGCTGGGCCGCCTCGATGGCCCGGCTCTCGCCCTTGGCGACGCCGGTGCCCATCAGCGCCATGCCCATGCCGGTCATGATGGTCTTGACGTCGGCGAAGTCGACGTTGATCTCGCCCGGCACGGTGATCAGGTCGCTGATCCCCTGGACCGCCTGGCGCAACACGTCGTCGGCGATGCGGAAAGCCTCGGCCAGCGGCGTGCCGCGCTCGACGAAGCTCAGCAGCCGCTCGTTGGGGATGCTGATCAGCGTATCGACAGCGCCGCGCAGCTCGTCCAGCCCGCGCTCGGCGAGCTCCATCCGCCGCCGGCCCTCGAAGCCGAACGGCTTGGTCACCACGGCGACGGTGAGCGCCCCCAGCTCCGAGGCCAGCGAGGCGATGATGGGGGCGGCGCCGGTGCCGGTACCGCCGCCCAACCCGGCGGTCAGAAAGACCATGTCGGCGCCGTCGAGCAGCTCGAGGATCCGCTCGGTGTCCTCGAGCGCCGACTTGCGCCCGATCTCCGGGTCGCCGCCGGCCCCCAGCCCGCGGGTGAGCGCGGCGCCGAACTGCATCTTGACCGGCGCCCGGCACTGGCGGAGCGCCTGCAGGTCGGTGTTGCCGGCGATGAAGTGGATGCCGCGCATACGGCAGTCGATCATCCGGTTGATGGCGTTGCCGCCCGCCCCGCCGATCCCCACCACCTTGATGGTGGCGGTCGTCCCCTCGACCTCCTCGAGGGTAATGGGCAGGCCGCCTTCCTTGTCGGTCTCTTCGAAGAGAATCATCTGGTTTCCTCCTTCCAGGACTGCTCTCAAAGCAGGTCAGAGAACATCTCGCGGAGACTTCCCATCACCCCGCGCACGCTGAGTCGGCTGGGCCGTCCGCTCTTGTGCCGGTCGTCTTCGGCGTCGCGACCGTAGAGCAGCAGACCCGAGGCGGCGCTCCACGCCGGGCTGCCGATCACGTCCACCAGGCCACCCAGGCCGTGGGGCAGGCCGTAGCGCACGGTGGCGTTGAAGATCTGCTCGTGCATCTCCAGCAGACCGTCGAGCTGGGCGCCGCCGCCGGTCAGCACGACGCCGCCGCGCAGCTCCTCGCCGACGCCGTTCTTCAGCAGGTCCTCGCGGACCAGGGTCAGCAGCTCCTCGGCGCGCGGCTGCAGGATGCTGCAGAGCTCGCGCTTGGGCACCACCCGCGGCGGACCGCCGGCCACCGCCGGCACCGAGATGCCCTCCTCCTCGCCGACCATGCCCGGCATGCAGCAGCCGTGGCGCACCTTGATCTGCTCGGCCTCGGCGAACGGCGTGCGCAGCACCATCGCCAGGTCGTTGGTGAAGTGCCCGGCGCCCACCGGCAGCACCGCGCTGTGCTGCATCTCGCCCTCGGCAAACAGCGCGTACTCGGTGGTGCCGCAGCCGATGTCGAGCAGCAGCACGCCCAGCTCGCGCTCGTCGTGGGTGAGCACCGCCTCGGCGGTGGCCAGCGGCTCGAAGACCATCTCCGCCACCTCGATCCCCGAGCGGTTGACGCAGGTCAACAGCGTCTTGCGCCGGGTGACGTTGGCGGTCACCAGGTGGACCGCCACCTCCAGCCGGCTGCCCACCATGCCCAGCGGATCGACGATCCCGCCCTGCTCGTCGACGATGAACTCCTGGGGGATGACGTGGAGGATCTCGCGGTCGGAGGGCAGCGCCGCCGACTGGGCGGCTTCGAGCACCCGGTCGATGTCCTGGCGGGTGATCTCGCGGTCCTTGCGGGCCACCGACACCATGCTGCGCAGGTTGAGGCTGCGGACGTCGGTGGAGGCCATCCCCACGTAGGCGCGGGAGATCTCGATCCCGGCCATCACCTCGGCCTCTTCGCTGGCCTGCTTGAGGGCCTCGACGGTGGCCTCTACGTTGACGATGTTGCCCTTGCGGGTGCCCCGGTTGGGGGCCAGCCCCTTGCCGACCACCTCGACGCCGCCCGCTTCGTCCCGCTGGGCGATGAGCACGCCGATCTTCGACGAGCCGACGTCGATGGCGACGATGTACGGTTCCGCTTTGGCCATGACTATCCCTCTCCCGTCGGCGGTCCGACCGCCGGTTTGATGACGACCTGTCCCTCGAATCTCAAATCGACCTGGCCGACCGGGCCGTAGCGGCCGATCTCCGGCCACAGACGGGCCAGCACCCGCAGTCCACGGCGCGCCCGCCCGGCGCTGACCAGCACCGGGAACGGGAAGGCGGAGAGATACAGCCGGTAGTCGCCGGGCGCCAGCAGCTGGATCTCGGACAGCCCCGCCGCCCACTCGGCGTCGACCGCCGCCAGGTCGGCAACCACCTCCAGCACGTCGTCGAGGCTGGGGGTGAGACCGTCGGCGGCACTCAGCACCAGCAGATCCACCGCACCGTCCGGGTCGTAGGGCGCGAAGACCACGCCCTCGCGGTCGACGTAGTGCAGCGAGCCGTCGCGCCGCAGCAGCGCCACCGGCTGGCGCTCCACCACCGTCACCGCCAGCCCGTCCGGCAGCCGCTTCTCGATGTCGGCGCCCCGCACCCAGGGGTGCTGGCGCAGCCGTCGCTCGACCTCGGGCAGCGGCAGCCTCAGCAGATGGCGGCCGCGCAGCGGCGCCAGCGCCTCCTCCACCCAGTCGCGGGTCACCTGCCCGCTGCCCACGACCTCGAGCCGGCTGAGCCGGAAGCGCGGCGTGACCGAGGCCCACACCGCCGCCGCCGCCGGCAGCGCGACCAGCAGCAGCGCCATCGCCAGCGGCTTGAGCAGCGACAGCAGACCGCGCCGGCGGCGCGGGGCGACGAACCGCCGGCGGCGGAAGGGGAGCGGGCGCTCCGCCTCCAGCGGGCGGCTGACCACCGGCCGCCCGGTCTTTGCGCGGCTCGTCGGGAGGCGCCGGCTCACGCCGCCTCCTCCTCGACCAGCTGCTGGGCCAGCCGGTAGATGTCGCCCGCGCCCAGGGTGAGGATCAGGTCGCCCTCGACCACCTCGGCCGCCAGCAGCTCGGGGGCCTGGCGCCAGTCGGGACAGAGCTGGACGTGACGGTGACCGCTGGCGCGGGCGGCGTCCACCACCAGGCGGGCGGTGACCCCCGGCAACGGCTTCTCGCGCGAAGGGTAGATGTCGGTGACCAGCGCCTGGTCGGCCCCCAGCAGCGAGCGCCCGAACTGCGGCGCCAGATCGCGGGTCCGCGAGTAGAGGTGGGGCTGGAAGACCGCCAGGATGCGGGCCGCGGGCAGCGCCTGGCGGGCCGCTTCGAGCGTCGCCTCGACCTCGGCCGGATGGTGGGCGTAGTCGTCGACCACGGTCGCCCCCCGCCAACTGCCCAGTCGCTCGAAGCGCCGGTGGACGCCCGAGAAGGCGGCCAGCGCCTCGGCAACGGCCGCGAACTCCAGGCCCAGAGCCAGCCCCACCGCCACCGCCGCCAACGCGTTGCGCACGTTGTGCGCCCCCGGCATCGGCAGCTCGATCCGGCCCAGCGGCCCCGCCCCCGAGCGCTCGACCCCGAAGCTGGTGCCGCCGCTGGCCGGCTGCAGGTCGACCGCCCGCAGGGCGGCCTGCGGCGACAGCCCGTAGGTCACCACCCGGCGGCGCGCCAGCCGCGGCAGGACGTCCTGCACGTTGGGGTCGTCGAGACAGGTGATCACCTGCCCGAAGAACGGTACCTTGTCGGCGAAGGCGAGAAAGGCCTCGCGGATCTCCTCGAGACCGCGGTAGGTGTCCAGGTGGTCGACGTCGATCGAGGTGACCACCGCGATGATCGGCTGCAGCCGGAGGAAGGAGCGGTCGTATTCGTCGGCCTCGGCCACCAGGTACTCGCTATGACCCAGCCGCGCGCCGGTGCCGGTGACCCGCAGCCGGCCGCCGACAATGACCGTGGGGTCGAGCCCGGCCTCGGTCAGCACGGTGCCGATCAGCGAGGTGGTGGTGGTCTTGCCGTGGGTGCCGGCGACGGCGATGCCGTACTTGAGCCGCATCAGCTCACCCAGCATCTCGGCCCGGCGGACCACCGGGATGCCGCGCTCCTCGGCGGCCCGCACCTCGGGGTTGTCGGCCGCCACCGCCGAGGAGATGACCACCAGCTCGGCACCCTCCAGGTGGTCCGCCGAGTGGCCCTCGGCGACCCGCACCCCGCTCCGCTCCAGCCGCCGGGTGGTCTCGCCGAGCGCCAGGTCGCAGCCGCTGACCTCGAGGTCGTACTCCGAGAGCACCTCGGCGATGCCGCTCATGCCGGCGCCGCCGATGCCCACGAAGTGGACGCGCGAGAGGTTGGTGAAACGCCGGAACATCAAGCTGCCAGGACCTCCTCCACCAGATCGGCGATCTCGCGGGCGGCGGCCGGCCGGGCCAGCCGGCGCAGCCGGCCGCCCATGGCGGCCAGCGCTGCGCGGTCGGCCAGCAGCTCGGCCAGCGCCTGGCGGCAGGCCTCCACGGTCTGCTCGCCGGGTCCCAGCAGCCGGGCGCCGCCGCTCGCCGCCAGCCGTTCGGCGTTCTCCACCTGATGGCCGGCCGCCCAGGCCAGCGGCACCAGCAGCGCCGCCCGCCCGGCGGCGCAGATCTCGGCCAGGGTGACCGCCCCCGCGCGCGACACCACCAGGTGGGCGCCGGCCATCGCCGCCGCCACGTCGTCGAGGAACGGCACCGTCTCGACCTCGACCGCGGCCGGTGGCCGCTCGGCGTAGGTCCGCCGCACCTCCTTCAGGTGGGCGGCCCCGGTCTGGTGCAGCACCTTCAACCCCTCCGCCACCGGCCCCAGCTCGGCCAGCGCCGCCGGCAGCAGGCGGTTGAGCTGCAGCGCCCCCTGGCTGCCGCCCAGCACCAGCAGCCGCACGGGGCCGGTCGCGGCCGGCGGCGGCGTCGCGAAGAACGCCTCGCGGACCGGCACCCCCGTCAGCCGCGCCGGGCAGCGCAACGCCGCCCCGGTCTCCGCGTAGCCCACCGCCGCCGCCCGCGCCCACCGCGACAGCCAGCGGTTGGCGGCGCCGGCCTCGGCGTTGGGCTCGAGCAGCACCGCCGGCCGCCCGGCCAGCCGGGCGCCGAGGACCGCCGGCGCCGAGACGAAGCCGCCGGTGCCCAGCACCGCGCTCACCCGCCGGCGGCGCACCAGCCGCCGCGCGCCGAGCGCCGCCACCGCCAGCACCGCCAGCGCCGCCGCGCGGCCCAGCGGCCCGCGACCCAGCACCGCCCGCGCCGGCAGCGCGTGATAGGGCAGGCCGCGGGCGGCGACGATGTCGCGCTCCATGCCCACTCGCCGGCCGCTCCAGCTCACCGCCCACCCCCGCCGCTCGAGCTCGCCGGCCACCGCCAGCGCCGGGAAGACGTGGCCCCCGGTGCCGCCGCCACCCACCAGCAGATGCCGACCCGCCGGCGCCGCGCTCGCCGCCGGCTTGCCGCCCTGGCCACCTGGCTCCTCCTCGTCACTCATGTCCTCAGGCGTGCTCCGAGACGTTGAGCACCACCCCGCAGGCGGTCAGCGAGACCACCAGCGAGGAGCCGCCATAGGAGATCAGCGGCAGCGGGATGCCCTTGGCGGGCAGCAGCTGCAGGGCGACGCTGACGTGGACCAGGGCCTGGATCAGGAGCAGTCCGGTGAAGCCCCAGGCCAGGTACTTGCCGAACTCGTCCGGCGCCCGCCAGCCGGCGGCAAAGCCCCGCCAGGCGAGGACGCCGAACAGGGCCAGCACCCCCAGCGCCCCGGCCATCCCCAGCTCCTCGGCGACGATCGAGTAGATGAAGTCCGAGTGGGCGTGGGGCAGGAACAGGAGCTTCTGGACGCTCTGGCCCAGACCCACCCCGAGCAGGCCGCCCGAGCCCACCGCGATCAACGACTGGGCCACCTGGTAGTTGAGCCCGTCGAGGTTGGCGTCGGGGTAGAGGAAGGCGATCAGACGGTTGACCCGGTACTCGGCGGAGAGCACGAAGACCGCCAGCGCCGGCACCAGGACGGCCATGCCGCCGAGGAGATAACGCCACCTGAGACCGGCCAGCACCAGCATCAGGACCACGGCGGCGCACAGCAACACCGCGGTCCCCAGATCGGGCTGGAGCAGCACCAGCGAGGCCATGATCGCCAGCAGCAGGGCGCACGGCAGCACCAGGTCCCGCTGCCGCTCGCGCTGCCCCTTGCGCTCGATCTGGTAGGCGACGAAAGGCACCACCGCCAGCTTGGCGAGCTCCGCGGGCTGCACCGAGACCCCGCCGACGAACAGCCAGCGGCGGGTCTGATTGAGCTCCGGCGCCCACAGCGCGGCGACCAGCAACAGCAGCACCCCGCCGACCAGCGAGTAGACCACCCACGGGCGCCTCAAGTGCCGGTAGTCGACGTGCATCGCCACCCACATCGCCACCAGGCCCAGACCGGCGGCCAGCGCCTGCTTGACCAGGTACTGGTTGGCCGGCTGGGAGTTGGCGCGGGCGTAGGCCGCGCTCGCCGAGTAGACCATCGTCAGGCCGAGCGCCATCAGCACGATCACGGTGCTGAAGAGCACCTTGTCGTAGGCCAGCTTCTTAGCCATCGAGGGCCCTCACCAGGCTCTGGAAGTGACGCCCGCGCTCGGCGAAGTTGTTGTACTGGTCGAAGCTGGCGCAGGCCGGCGACAGCAGCACGCTGTCGCCGGGACGGGCCTGCGCCGCCGCGGCGGCGACCGCCCGCGCCAGGTCGCCCACCCGCTCGCAGGGCGCCACCGCGTCGAGCGCTGCGCCGAACAGCTCGGCCGCCTCGCCGACCAGGTAGACGCGACGCGCCTTGCGCCCCACCAGCTCGGCCAGCTGGTCCGGCTCGCCGCCCTTGTGGCGGCCTCCGAGAATGAGATGGACGGCGCCGTCCTCGAAGCCTTCGAGCGACTTGGCGGTGGCCGCCAGGTTGGTGCCCTTGGAGTCGTCGTACCAGACCACCCCGCGAAGCTCGCGCACCCGCTCGAGCCGGTGGGGCAGCCCCTGGAAGGCGCCCAGCGCCGGCCCGAAGACCGCCGCCTGGGCGCCCAGGGCGCGGCTCAGCAGCGCCGCCGCCATCGCGTTCTCGAGGTTGTGGACGCCGGGCAGGGCGAGGTCGGCGGCCTCGAACAGCGTGCTCGGCGCCGCGCCCGGCGCCGCCTCGACCACCGTCTCGCGATCCAGATAGCAACCGTCCTCGACCCGCCGGCGGCGCGAGAACAGCCGGCGGCGGGCGTTGACCGCGACCGCCGCCACCAGCGGGTCGTCGGCGTTGAGCACCGCCACGTCGTCGACCAGCTGATTGGCGAACAGCGCCCGCTTGGCGTCGAGATAGCGGTCGAGCCCGGCGTGGCGGTCCTGGTGGTCGACCGACAGGTTGAGCAGGGCGGCGGCCCGCGGGCGGAAGCAGCGGACGGTCTCGAGCTGGAAGCTCGACAGCTCGGTGACGAACACCCGGCCCGGCGCCCCGTCGACCACTGCCGACAGCGGCACGCCGATGTTGCCGCAGACCTCGACCTCGAAGCCGCCGGCGGCGAGCAGCGCCCCGGTCAACGCGGTGGTGGTGCTCTTGCCGTTGCTGCCGGTGATGCCGATCACCGGGCCGGCGGCGAAAGCGAAGCCCAGCTCGACCTCGGCCAGCACCGGCAGGTCCCGGCGCCGGGCGTCGGCCAGGAGCGGCCGGTCGAGCGGCACCCCCGGGCTCACCACCACGCCGTCGACCCCCGCCGGGACGGCGGCCGGCTCGGCGCCCAGCTCGAGCTCCACCGCGGCGTCTGCGGCCAGCTCGCCGAGGTCCAGCTCGGCGGCCGGGCGGCGGTCGACGCCCACCACCGCGACGCCGCGCGAGCGCAGCAGCCGGGCGGCCGCCAGCCCCGAGACTCCGAGGCCGTAGACCACGGCCCGCCGCCACTCCTGGAAGGGTCCTGCCGGCGTCATCGCAGCTTCAACGTGGAGAGACCCATCAGCGCGAACAGGATCGACAGGATCCAGAAGCGGACGATGATCTTGGGCTCGGCCCAGCCGCTCAGTTCGAAGTGATGATGGAGCGGCGCCATCCGCAGCACCCGCCGCCCGGTGAGCTTGAAGGAGGCGACCTGGACGATCACCGACAGCGCCTCGAGCACGAACAGCCCACCCACCAGCAGCAGCACGATCTCCTGCTTGGCCATCACCGCCACCGTGCCGATGGCGCCGCCGATGGCCAGCGACCCGACGTCGCCCATGAAGACCTGGGCGGGATGGGCGTTGAACCACAGAAAGCCGAGGCTGGCCCCGACCAGCGCCCCGCAGAAGACCGCCACCTCGCCGACGCCGCGCACGTACTGCACCTGGAGGTAGTTGGAGACCACCGAGTTGCCGGCCACGTAGGTGAAGATGGCGTAGGTGGCAGCGGCGATCAAGGTGGCGCCGATGGCCAGCCCGTCGAGGCCGTCGGTGAGGTTGACGGCGTTGGTCGAGCCCACCAACACCACCATGACGAAGAGGACGTAGAACCAACCGAGGTCGAAGACCGCGCGCTTCAAGAACGGCAGCGCCAGCGTGGCGCCGAACTCGTACGAGCTGGGCAGCGACATCACGGCGGCAGCGGCGCCGCCGGCGACCACGAGCTGGAGCAGGAGCTTGAGCCGCGCCGACAGCCCCAGGTTCCGGCGCCGCCGCACCTTGAGCAGATCGTCGACGAAGCCGATCGCCGCGAAGGCGGTAGTCACCGCCAGCACGATCCACACGTACGGGTTGGTGAGGTTGGCCCACAGCAGGGTCGGCACCACCACCGCGGTGAGGATCAGCAGCCCGCCCATGGTCGGGGTGCCGGCCTTGACCTGATGGCGCTCGGGGCCGACCTCGCGGATGCTCTGGCCGATCGACAGCCGCTGCAGCGTGCGGATGAACCAGGGCCCCAGCACCAGCGACAGCACGATGGCCGTCAACACCGCCGCCGCGGTGCGGAAGGTGATGTAGCGGAAGACGTTGAGCGCCGGCCACTGCTCGTGGAGCGGGAAGATGAGGTGGAAGAGCATCAGCCGGCCTCCTCCCCCGCGGTCAGCGCCGCCACCACCGCCTCCAGGGCGACGCCCCGCGACCCCTTGACCAGCACCAGGTCGCCGCGCCGCGCCGCGCCGGCCAGCGCTGCCGCCGCTTCGGCCGCAGTGGCGAACCAGCGGCCTTCGGCGCCGGCGGCGGCGGCCGCCGCCACCAGCTCGCGGGCCAGCTCGCCCACCCCCACCACCGGCGAGAAGCCGAGCCGGGCGGCCAACTCCCCGGCCGCCCGGTGGAACCCGGGCGCCGCCGCCCCCAGCTCCAGCATGTCGCCCAGCACCGCCCAGCGGCGCCCGGCTGGCAGCTCGGCGGCGCTCTCGAGGGCGCGGCGTAGCGCCTCGGGGTTGGAGTTGTAGGAGTCGTCGATCAGGGTCGCCCCCGACGGCAGCCGGTGGACCACGCCGCGCCCGGGCGGTGGCTCGACCGTCGCCGCGGCGGCGGCGATGGCGGCGAGCGGCACCCCCAGGACATGGGCGCAGGCGGCGGCGGCCAGACAGTTGTCGACGTTGTAGCTGCCGTGGAGCGGCAGCTCGAGACCGGCCCGCTCGCCCGGCGCCACCAGCTCGAGACCGCCGCCCGCGGTCCGCTCCACCCGGTAGCCGGCGTCGCCGCCGAAGAAGACCACCCGGCCGGGGTGCCGGCGGGCGATCCCCACCACCAGCGGATCCTCGCGGTTGGCGACCACCAGACCGTCGGGCGCGAGCCCCTCGAGCAGCTCGGCCTTGGCCTCCGCCACCGCCCCGAGCGAGCCCAGCGACTCGAGGTGGGCCGGCCGAACGTTGAGGAACACCGCCACGTCGGGCCGCCCCAGGCGGCTGATCGCGGCCAGCTCGCCGGGGGTCGACATCCCCATCTCGGCGACCATCCAGTCGCAGTCCTCGGGGACAGCCAGCAGCGCCACCGGAAAGCCCAGCAGGTTGTTGAGGTTGCCGGGGCTGCGGGCCACCTTGAAACGGGCCGCCAGCATCGCCGCCAGCAGCTCCTTGGTGGTGGTCTTGCCGACCGAGCCGGTGATCGCCACCAGCCGGCGCGGCGTCCGTCGCCGCGCCCAGCGGGTCAGCCGGTGGAGCGCCGCCACGGTGTCGTCCACCCGGATGCGCGGGCCCTCGTCCGCCACCGGCTGCGCCACCACGGCGGCCGCCGCCCCCGCCGCCAGCGCCGCCCCCACCCAGCGGTGACCGTCGGTCCGCTCGCCGGGCAGGGCGAAGAACAGCTCGCCGCCGGCCACCCGGCGCGAGTCGAGGACGGCGCCCTGCCACTCGGCCCGCGGATCGCCGCCGGTCAACTCGCCCTCCATGACCTTCGCGGCCTCATCCAGGCGTCCCAGGACCAAAACGCTCCTCCAGCGCCCGCCGCGCCTCGTCGCGGTCGGAAAACGGTAGCTCCCGGTCGCCGACGATCTGCACCTCCTCGTGCCCCTTGCCGGCGATCAGCACCGCCCAGCCCGGACCAGCCTGGGCGATCGCCCGGCGGATGGCCTCGCGGCGGTCGGGCAGGATCCGGTAGCGGCCGCTGCCGCTCTGCCGCAGCCCCTCCTCCACTGCCGCGATGATCGCCAGCGGATCCTCGCGCCGCGGGTTGTCGGAGGTGACGATGGCGAAATCGGCCAGCTCGCCGGCCACCCGCCCCATCAGCGCCCGCTTGCCGGGGTCGCGGTCGCCGCCGCAGCCGAACACCAGCAGCACCCGCCCGCCGCCGGTGAGCTCCTTGAGCGATCGCAGGGCGGCCTCCAGGGCGGCGTCGGTGTGCGCGTAGTCGATCAGCACCGGGAACGGCTGACCCGCCTCCACCGGCTCCAGCCGGCCGGGTAGCGGCCGCTGCGCCGCGAGCGCCGCCGACACCGCCTCGTGGGGCAGCTCGAGCGCCTCGGCGGCCGCCACCGCGGCGCTCACGTTCTCCAGGTTGAGGCGGCCCAGCAGTGCGGTCTGGAAGTCGAGCTCGCCGCGCGGCGTCGCCAGACGGCCGCGGATGCCCCTGGCGTCGAGGGTGACCTCGAGCGGCCGCACCTTCCCCGCCGACCCGAAGGTGAGCGCCGCCGGCAGCTCCTCGGCCAGCCGGCGGCCGTAGGGGTCGTCGACGTTGACCACCGCCCAGCCGGCGGGCTTTAGCTGGTCGAACAGGCTGCGCTTGGCGGCGAAGTACTCCTCGAACCCGGGATGGAAGTCGAAGTGGTCGCGGGTCAGGTTGGTGAACAGCGCCAGGTCGAAAGAGGCGGCGTCGACCCGGCCCATGGCCAGGGCGTGGGAGGAGACCTCGGCCACCACCGCCGCCATCCCGGCGTCGCGCATGCGGCGCAGGGTGCGAAAGAACACGGTCGCCTCGGGGGTGGTGTGGTCGGCGGCGATCCGCTGGCCGCCGAACCGGTAGCCGAGGGTCCCCAGCACGCCGGTCGGGGTCCCCGCCGCCTCGAAGATCGCCGCCAGCAGCTGGGTGACGGTCGACTTGCCGTTGGTGCCGGTCACCCCCACCAGCCGCAGCTCGAGATCCGGATGGCCGTAGACGCGGGCCGCCAGCGGCCCCAGCAGCTGGCGCGGCGCCGCGGCGGTCAGCCAGGGCTTCTCGAACCCCGGAGGCGGCGGTCCCGAGGCCAGCACCGCCACCGCCCCGCGCTCGATCGCCTGGGGCACGAACACCCGGCCGTCGTAGCGCTGGCCGACCAGGGCGACGAACAGGTCGCCCGGCTCGACGCACCGCGAGTCGTGGGTGACGCCGGAGATCTCCAGCGCTTCGGGCGGCGGCGGCTCGATCGGCAGGTCGCGGATCACGCTCACGAGCCTCATCTGCCCGCCGCCGGAGCGGCATCCACCGGTGGCCGGACCGGCGGCGCCTGGGCGGCCAGCCACACTTCGATCGCCGCCGCGCCGGCTTGCTGCCCGGCCGGGGTCCCCGGCGGCGGGGTCTGGCGGACGACGAAGCCGCCCTCCGTGCTGCGCGGCGCCAGCGCCAGACCCCGGCGGGCGGCGGCCACCGCCGCCTGCCGCAGCGTCAGACCGGTGAGGTCCGGGACCACGCCCGCGATCTCGGCGGCCGGCTGCTGGGGCGGCGCGATGGGCGGCCCGACGGGCGCTGACGGGCCCGCCGGCGCGGCCGTGGCGCGGCGGCTGGCCGTCCTCGCTTCGACCGTCAGCGACTCGGACGGCGGATCGTCGGAGGGCACCCGCAGATAGCGGAGCGCCTCCTCCATCACCGCCCCGGAGACCGGCGCCGCCACGTCGCCGCCGTGATAGCCGGTCGCCGGCGCCGGCTCGTCGACCGCCACCAGGATGACCAGCGCCGGATCCCGCGCCGGCGCCCAACCCACGAAGTTGGCCAGGTAGCGGCCGGCCACGTAGCCGCGGCCCGGGATCGGCTTCTCGGCGGTGCCGGTCTTGCCCGCCACCCGGTAGCCGGGCACCGCCGCCCGGCGCCCGGTGCCCTTGGCCACCACCTGCTCCATCATCCGGCCCAGCGTGCGGGCGGTGGCGCCGCTGATCGGCTGGCCGACCGGCTGCGAACGCCGCGCCTGGCCGGGGCCGGGCGGGTCACCGACCGCCGCCACCACGAACGGCCGGTAGAGGGTGCCGCCGTTGGCCACCGCCGCCACCGCACTGGCGAGCTGCAGACCGGTGACGGAGATCGCCTGGCCGAAGGAGATGTAGGCGGCGGCGCGCCGCGGCCACTCCTGCACCGGCGCCAGCACTCCGGCGCTCTCGCCCGGCAGGTCGACGCCGGTGGGCGCCCCGAAGCCGAAGGCGCGGATCTGCTCGTAGAGCCCACGTGGACCCACCTCCAGCCCGATCTTGATCGCGCACACGTTGCTGGAGCGCGAGATGACCTCGGAGGCGGTCAGCAGCCCGAACGGCTTGTGGTCGCGGATCGTCACCCCGTCGACGGTGATGGTGCCGTTCTGGCAGTCCAGCTGGTCGGTGGGATCGAGCAGGTTGTCCTCCAGCGCCCTGGCCATGGTCACGATCTTGAAGGTCGAGCCGGGCTCGAAGGCGTCGGTCACCGGCCGGTTGCGCCAGGTCTCTCGCGGGTAGTCGCCGAAGCGGGCGGGGTGGAAGGCGGGCACCGTGGCGATCGCCCGGATGGCGCCGCTCGAGGGATCGAGCACGACGCCGAAGGCACCCTTTGCCCGGTGACGGTCGAGGGCGGCCGTCAGGTGGCGCTCGAGGGCTTCCTGGATGACGGCGTCGAGGGTGAGATGGAGGTCGCTGCCGGGGGTGGGCTCGTCGAACGGGGGCACCGCGGTCAGCACCGGACCGCTCGGCCGCCGCAGCACCCGCCGCCTAGCCGGGATGCCGGCGACAAGCCGGTCGAAGGCCTGCTCGAGCCCGTCCAGACCGACGTGGTCGATGCCGACGAAGCCGAGGAGCTGAGCCGCCAGGAGGCCCATCGGGTAGTAGCGCTTGCTCTCGCGGACGAAGCTGATCCCCTCGAGGTCCAGGGCGCGGACCGCCTCGGCCCGCCGGTCGTCGAGCTGGCGGGCGACCCACACGAAGTGGCGGTCTTCTTCGGACAGCCTCTTCTCCAGGGCCCGGCGATCGACGCCCAGCACCCGCGCCAGCCGGGCGGCGGCCGCCGCCGGGTCGGCGACCTCACCGGGATTGGCCCACGCCGAATCGACCTCCACCGACATCGCCAGCGGCCGGCCCCGGCAGTCGAAGATCGACCCCCGCGGGGGCTCGAGCAGCATCTCCTCCTCCTGCTGCTCGGCGGCCTTGCGCTCGTAGAGCGCATGGTCGGCCACCTGGAGCTGATAGAGGCGCGCCGCCGCCGCCGCGGTCCAGGCCCCGAGGAACAGAGCGACCAGCACCAGACGCCGTTTCATTCGCGCTCTCCGGGGAAGACCTGCTGCTCCAGCCCGAGCGGCTCGTAGCCGGCGGCCAGGGCGCGCCGGCGGACCTCGGCCGGGCTCGACAGGAAGGCCTCGTGGGCCTTCTGACGCTGCTCGAGCTCCAGCTCCCACGCCAGCTCGCGCTCCAGGCGATGGACCTCGAAACTGGCGTTGAGCAGGGCGACGTTGAGCCACACGTAGCCCAGCAGACCGAGCACCAGCGGCAGGGTGACGAGCAGTATCCAGGCCAGCTCCCGCCGGCGGCGGCGGTCACGCTGGCGCAGCAGGTAGCTGTTGGCCACCGGCTGGCGGACGGCGTAGAGACCACGCATCGTCAGCGACCCCTCATGCCGCCAGTCTCCGTGCCGCCCGCAGCCGCGCCGAGCGCGCCCGCCGGTTGGCCGCCACCTCGGCGGGCGACGGGCGCAGCGGCTTGCGGGTGAGCAGCTCGAACAGCCGGGTGCCGGGGAGCGGCTGGCCGGTGACCGGGTCGCGGCGGCCGGTGGCCAGGTTGCGGAGCGCGTTCTTGACGATGCGGTCCTCGAGGCTGTGGTACGAGATCACCACCAGCCGTCCACCGATGGCCAGCAACCGCGGCGACTGCTCCATCAGCCGCGCGAGCGCCGCCAGCTCGCCGTTGACCTCGATGCGCAGCGCCTGGAACACGCGGGTGGCCGGGTCGATGCGGTGCCGCCCGTGGGCGGCGGCACCCGCCACCACCCGCCGCAGCTCGGTGGTGGTGGCCAGCGGCCGCGCCGCCACCAGCCGCCGGGCGATCGACCGCGCCGACCGCTCCTCTCCGTAGTCCCTCAAGATGCGCTCCAACTCCGCTTCCGAATAACCATTCACGACCTCGGCCGCGGTCCGCTCGCCGGCCCCCATCCGCATATCGAGCGGACCGTCCAGCCGGAAGCTGAACCCACGCTCGGCGGTCTCCAACTGCAGCGACGAGACCCCGAGATCGGCCAGCAGGCCCGCCACCTCACCGACGCCCAGTCGCTCGAGGAGCGTCTCGAGCTCGGCGAAGTCGCCCTCCAGCAGCCGCGCCCGCCCGCCGAACGGCCGCAGCCGCCGCGCCGCCGCCTCGAGCGCCTGCGGATCGCGGTCGACCCCGATCAGCCGCAGCGCCGCCGGACCGGCCTCCAGCAACGCCGCCGCGTGGCCTCCCGCGCCCACCGTGCAGTCGACGAAGACGCCACCCCGCTCCGGGGCCAGCAGCTCGACGGCCTCGGCGAGCAGGACGGGAACGTGTGACACGCCTGCCGTTTCAATGAACGAAAGCCTGCCCCCCCGGGGAGCAAGCCGAACAGCACACTAGATGCCCTTCTCGCTCAGGTAGTCGAAGTCCTCGTCGGTGAAGGGCTGTTCGGCGAACCGGGCCAGCAGCCGCTCCCGGTTCCACACTTCCAGGTAGTCCAGGCGTGCGCTCACCACCACCTCGCCCACCATCTGCGCGGACTCGCGCAGGATCGGCGGCAGGACCACCCGCCCTTGCTTGTCGAGCTTGGCCTGCTGGCCGTAGTAGCTCACCCGCTCCAGGTAGTGCTGCTTGACCCGGTCGGTGGCGGGCAGGGCGGCGAGCCGCGCTTCGATCTCTTCCCAGACGGGCAGCGGATAGAGCAGCGCCGAGTCGCCGTTCACCGAGGTGATGAAGACCTCCCGGCCATAGCGTTCTTCGAGCTGCCGCCGGAAGGCCGTCGGCATCTTGAGTCGACCCTTGTCGTCGATCTTGGTCGGGGCGCTGCCACGAAACATCTATCCCACCCACGTCTCGAAGGGAGACCGCACAGGAGTCTAGCAATTTGCTCCACTTGTGTCCACTTTGGGCCACCAACGACACTCTACGACGCAATCGCGCTCAGAACAACAGGAGGCCGACGGATTTCGTGCCACCCGGGGCGACTGGGGGGTGTCCCGCCGCATCCGGCGCTTCAACCCGCATGTTTCCGTCTGGGGTCGTTGACGGCTCAGCCTCGGAGCCGAACAAGAAGGTGGTCATTGGCGGGCATCGCCTGTCAGACGCTTCGCGCTGATTGGAGGCGATGCGAGGCGGAGGGCGCCGGCTGCCACGGGACACCCCCCAGCCGCTGGGCCACCCGCCCGGATGACTCGGCTGGGTCGGTTGGTCCCCCCTACCCGGAGAGCCAGCAGCTAATCGGGTGGCTGGTCCGAGGGCTTGTCCGCGGGGGCGGGCTCGGCGGGCGGGGGGGTGAGCGAGCCGAAGGCGGCGGTCACCGGGTCGGCGAGCTCGGTGCCGAGGGCGGAGGCGGCCTCCAGGCGCTCGCGGAAGCCGGCCGCCTCGGGCGGCGGCTGGGCGACCACGTACGAGCTCGCCTGCAGCTCCTCCATGTACCGCTGCACCTGCTCCTGGAACCGCTGGTTCTGCAGCCGCTGCCGGATCTCCCCCTCGACCTCCGAGAACGGGGGCTGGCGCTCGGCGGTGCGGTCGGTCACCTCCACCAGGTGGAGACCGCCCCGGCCGAGCACCGGCTCGCTGACGGCGCCGGCCTCGAGCCCCCACACCGCCTCCTCGAGATCGGGGTCGAGGTCGCCGGGCTCGACCCAGCCCAGATCGAGGACCGACGAGGTCACGCCCTCGCCGGCGAAGGGCGCGACCACCTCGGCAAGGCTGGCGCCGGCGAGGATCTGGGAGCGCAGGTCCTGGGCGAGCTGCGCCCGCTCGACGAGGCTGAGGCCGCTCGACTCCAGCACCACCACCTCGCGCAGCTGGAGCCGCTCGGGGATGCGGAACTCGGCGGCGTTGCTCTGGTAGTAGCGGCGCAGGTCCTCCTCGTTGACCGCCACCCGCGGCTGGACCTCGCGCCGCATCACTTCCTGGACCAGGAGGTTGGTGCGCACCTGGCGCTCGAAGTCGTCGCGCGTCATCCCCGACTCGGCGAGCGCCGCCTCGAACTGCTCGTCGGTCTGGATCCCGGAGGCCGACTTGGCCCGCGCCACGGCGCGGGCGAGGTCCTCGGCGGTCACCGTGATGCCCAGCTGGTCGGCCCGCGACAGCACCAGCAGCTCCTCGAACAGCTCGGTCAGGGTCATCTCCCCGGCGCTGGCGATCAGCTCCTGGCGCTGCTCGGCGCTCAGCCGGTCGGAGCGCCGGATGGTGTCGACCCGGGCCGCCAGGCGGCGCTCGTAGTCGCGGCTGGTGACGATCCGCTCGTTCACTCGCAGCACGATCTGATCGGTGGCGGCGGCGAGCGGCAGCAGGCCGGCCGCCGTCCACAGCAACAGCGCCGCGGTGGGGCAGAGGACGGTGCGGGTCATGGCGAGGCGTGGAGACCGGTGTAGTCGAAGGGGAGGTTGCGCGCGAAGACCCGCGGATTGTACCGCTGCCGCGCCGCCCGGACCAGCTCCTCGCGGCGCCGGGCGGCGCGCCCGCTGCGCAGCTGCCGCTCGATCTCGGGCGCCGCCTCGGCCAGCGGCCGCCTCGCCGCCGGCCGGCGCTCGACGACCTGGAAGAGATGGAACCCGTAGTCGGTGGCCACCATCTCGCTCACCTCGCCCGGCTCGAGGTCGAAGATGGTGTCCACGAAGACCGGTGGCAGGTCGTCCCTTCCGAGGAGGGCGCCGGCCTCCTGCGACGCGCCGACGCGGTCGCGGAACCGCTGCACCAGTTCGGTGAACGGCATGCCCGCGGTCCAGGACTGGCGGGCTGCCGCCGCCGCTTCACGGTCGTCGAACAGGATCTGACGCAGTTGGACCTGCTCGGGCGACTCGAACTGAGAGCTGTTGGCGCGGTAGTAGCCCTCGACCTCGGCGGCCGTGGGGTGGACGGTGGGGTCCCGGGCCAGCAGCGCCTCGAGCGCCTGCCGCCGCCCGACGTCCTCCTCCGCCACGCCCTGCTCGATCGCCCACAGCCTGAGGGCCTCCTCGTCCAGCAGCTGGTCGAGCAGACCGCTGAGCGAGGCGCTGGGCAGCGCCGAGCCGCTCGCGGCGTGCTGCTCGAGATACTCCTCGAAATCCTCGTGGTGGACGTCGTGACCGTCCAGCCGGGCCACCAAATCGGGGCCAGGCAGGTCGTCGCCGCAGCCGGCCGCCAGCACCAGGGCGGCGGCCGCCGCCAGCGGGCGGGCCGCGCCCCGGCGGGCCGCCCCTCGGGCCGGGCTGCTAGCCATCCAGGGCCTCCAGCACCTCGCCGGCGGCGGTCACCGGCGGGGCGCCGCCGGCCTCCACGGTGAGCACGCCCTGGGGCGAGAAGCTGGCGCCGGGGCGCTCGGAGACGAAGCGGACCAGCCGATCGAGGTCGATCCTGGCGTCCCGGCGCATGCGGATCTGCAGCTTGCCACGGCGGGCCGAGATCGATTGCACCCGCAGCGCCTCGGCGCGCCGCTTGAGGGCCGCCACCGCCAGCAGCTGGTGGACCGGCGGCGGCGGCGGGCCGAAGCGGTCGCGCAGCTCGGCCAGCAGCTCGGCGGCCGGGGTCTCGCCGGCGGCGATGCGGTGGTAGAGCTCCATCCGCAGGTTGGCGTCGTCCACGTAGTCGGGCGGGATCGACCCGCTCACCGGCAGGTCGAGCGCCACCGACGGCCCCTCCTCGCGGACCTCGCCGCGTAGCTCGCGGACCGTCTCCTCCAGCATCTTGAGATAGGTCTCCATGCCGACGGCGGCGATGTGCCCGCTCTGCTCGGCGCCCAGCAGGTTGCCGGCGCCGCGGATCTCCAGGTCGCGGGCCGCCACCCGGAAGCCGGCGCCCAGCTCGGTGAACTCGCGCAGCGCGCCCAGCCGCTTGCGCGCCGTCTCCGACAACACCCGGTCGGTGGGGACCAGCAGGTAGCAGTAGGCCAACTGACTGCTGCGTCCGACGCGCCCGCGGAGCTGATAGAGCTGGGCCAGCCCGAAACGGTCGGCCCGGTGCACGATCATGGTGTTGACGTTGGAGATGTCGATGCCGTTCTCGATGATGGTCGTCGCCAGCAGCAGATCGTGGTGCCCTTCCTTGAAGGCGTGCATGCGCTGCGCCAGCTCGTCCTCCGGCAGCTGGCCGTGTCCGATGGCGAGGTCGAGGTCGGGGACCAGCTCGGTGAGGAAGCGGGCGACGTTGGCGATCCCCTCGACCCGGTTGAAGACGTAGTAGATCTGGCCGTGACGCTGGCGCTCGAACTCGATCGCCTCGCGGATCAGCTCGGCCGAGAAGGGGAGGATCGCGGTCTCCACCGCCATCCGGTCGCTGGGCGGCGTCTCGATGACCGACAGGTCGCGGACCCCGGCCAACGACAGCTGCAGGGTGCGGGGCACCGGCGTCGCCGACATCGCCAGCACGTGGACGTTCTTCTTGAGGCGGCGCAGGCGCTCCTTCTGGGCGACGCCGAAGCGCTGCTCCTCGTCGACGATCAGCAGCGCCAGCCGCCGGAACTTGACGTCACGGCTGAGCAGCCGGTGGGTGCCGATGACGACGTCGAGCCGGCCGCTCTCGAGGCGGGCCCGCAGCTCGCGCACCTCGCGCGGCGAGCGCGCCCGGCTCAGCAGGTCGATCTCCACCGGCAGACCGGCGAAGCGGGCACGGAAGGTCTCGAGGTGCTGATCGGCGAGGATGGTGGTGGGGGCGAGGACCGCCACCTGAAAGCCCCCTTCCACCACCTTGAAGGCCGCCCGCATGGCGACTTCGGTCTTGCCGAAGCCGACGTCGCCGCACAGCAGCCGGTCCATCGGGCGGTCGCGTTCGAGGTCGGCCTTGATGGCGGCGATCGCCTCCAGCTGGTCGGGGGTCTCCTCGTAGTCGAAGGCGGCCGCGAACTGGGCCTCGAGGTCGCCGTCGGGCGGCATCGCCGGCGCCCGCGCCAGCTGGCGCTCGGCGTAGAGCCGCAGCAGGTCGCCGGCCAGCTTCAGCATGCCGCGCTTGACCCGCTCCTTGGTGCGGCTCCACGAGGTGCCCCCCAGCCGATCCAGGCGCGGCGCCACCCCCTCGAGACCGCTGTACTTCTGGAGCAGATCGAGACGGGTGAGCGGCAGCAGCAGGCTGCGGTCGCCGGCGTAGACGACCTCCATCACCTCTACCGCGCCGCCGCCGTCGCCGCCCGCCAGCGGCCTCAGCTCGGGCGGCAGCCCGGCGGCGTCGTCCGCTCCGCCCCCCACCGTGCGCAGCCCGACGAACTGCCCGATGCCGTGGTCGGTGTGGACCACGTAGTCGCCCACCCGCAGATCGCGCAGCCCGGACAGGAAGGGGCCGTAGCGCGGCCGCGGCCGGCGCGGCTCGACCGGCAACCGGGGAAAGAGCTGCCGCTCGCCGAACAGCACGACCCCGGCGGCCGGCAGCCGGAACCCGCGGGCCAGCTCGCCGGCAACCAGCTCGACACCGCCCCGGCCGGTGGGGAGCCCCTGGTCGCGGCACCAGCCCTCCAGACGGTAGAAGTGCTCGGCGGGCGCCACCAGCAGCAGCCGCTCGCGACGGGCGCGGGCGGTCTCCAGCTCGCGGGGGAAGCGCGGCAGCTGGCCGTGGAAGAGGTCGGTGGCGGCGGCCGCAAAGTCGATCGGCCGCTCCCCGCCGGCGGCGGCGCCCACCGCCCCGCCCACCACCGGCACGCGGCAGCCCTGGACGAGCGCCTCCACCAGGTCGAGCGGGTGCTCCAGCCGCTCGGGAGGAAAGACCGGCCGGCCGTGCCGCGCCAGCGCCTCGTACTCGGCGGCCAGCTGGGCGGCGTGCGCCGCCGCCTCGGCCAGCAGCTGCGGCGGATCGACCGCCAGACCCACGAAGCCCGGCCGCGGTACCGGCTCCTCCGCAGCCGCTGCTGGGGCCGCTGCCGGCCGTGGGGCGGGGCGGCCGGCGGCCGCGGCCAGCAGGGCGGGAAGGGTGGGGGTGTCGCCGGCCAGCAGCGGCAGGTAGTGCTCCCAGCCGTCGAACCGGCCACGCTCCGAGAGCGCCTCGATCGCCCCGGCGCTGCGGACCCCCGGCAGCTCACGGGCCAACAGCCCGGCCAGCCGGGCGGCCGCCTCCGGACCCGCCGC
>JBFGCA010000027.1:0-45632 GCA_041567315.1 Thermoanaerobaculia bacterium
GCAGGGCATGCCAGGGGACGCGGCGGGCCTGACGGACCTCAGAGGGGAGGCCCGCCGCTCCTCACCGCTGCGCGCTGGCCGGCCCGTATCCTTCGGGGCTTGTCGCAAGCGCTTGCGGAGAGGCCCCTGTCGAGCCCTGCCCCGGCCGGCTCCTGCGCGGGTCCGGGCCTGCGCAGGGAGGCTGGCGAGACGGGACGCGCGGGACGGAGGGTTCGGGCGGCCGGGAGGAAACAGCGAGGAGCCGGGCGGGGCTAGAAGGTGTTGCCGAAGCTGAAGAAGAGGACGACGGGGTCTTCGCCGGGCTCGCGGTCGAGCTTCCAGCCGGCTTCGAGACGGAGGGGGCCGATGGGGGAGAGGTAGCGGATGCCGAGGCCGGTGCCGGTCTTGATCTCGGTGGGGTCGAAGGAGCGCCAGTCGGCCCACACGTTGCCGGCGTCGACGAACAGGGTGCCGCCGACCGGGCCGGCGATCGGGAAGCGATAGTCGAGGTTGACGAGCACCATGCCGGTGCCGCCGACCGGCACCAGCCGCTGGCCGTCGGCCGGGTCGTCGGCCACCAGCAGGGTCTGGCCGGGGATGCCCAGGCGGTCGCGGCGATAGGCGCGGTGGCTGGTGCGGCCGCCGGCGAAGAAGCGCTCGGCGATGGGGACCAGCCGCGAGGGCAGGTCCGGGGGCAGGGTCGGGTCCTCCACCGCCGCGCCGTCGAGCGGCTCGATGGCGCCCAGCCGGGCGCTGCCGGCCAGCACCCCGAAGCTGCCGAGGTCGAGATAGGCCGTCTGCTGGCCGAACAGCTTGGCGAACTCGGCGTCGGCGTCGAGGAACGGGAAGGCGACCTCGAACAGCAGGCTCGAGCTCCAGCCGCGCTTGGGATCGAGGGGGTCGTCGCGGCGGTCGACGAACAGGTGGGGCGTCAGGCTGGCGATCTCGACCTCGCGCAGCTCGCGGTCGATCTGAAGCGGCCCGAGCGCCGGGTCGGGGTCGAGCACCTCGACCAGCCGGTAGTTGAAGAGCAGGCCCTGGCGGCCCGACCCGCGCCGCCGCTCGAGCTCGATCTGCGCTCCCTGGCGCCGCGAGTCGAAGCTCTCCTCGGTCTCCTCGATCCGGAACAGCGAGTAGGTGACCGGCAGCCGGAAGCGGCCGATCTGGGGCTGCCGTAGCAGCGCGCGGAGCAGGCTGTCGCGCTGGCTGGCGCGCACGTCGATGCGGCCCGAGACGGCGCGCCCGAAGAGGTTGGAGTGCGAGTAGCCGGCCAGGCCCCGCACGCCGTCCTCGGAGTCGAAGCCGACGCCGTAGCTGACCTTCTGGGGCTTGCCCTCCTCGACGCGGACCACCACGTCGCGGCCACCGCTGTACGGGGTGCCCGAGGAGCGCTCGACCTCGACCCGCGAGAAGATACCCAGCTCGTAGAGCCGCCGCTGGACCTCGAGCAGCCGGCTGGTGTTGAGCGGCATGCCTGGGGACAGCCCCATGGCGCGCCGCACCACCGGCGCCTGGGTCCGCCGGTTGCCCCTCAGGATCACCCGGTCGACCACCGACCGCGGCCCCTCCAGCACCCGCAGGTCGACGTCGGCCAACGTGCCGTCGTCGCTCCACTCGACGGTCGCCGAGGCCTGGGCCGACTCGTAGCCGCGCTCCTCGTAGCGCGCGCGGATCACCCCCAGGCTGTCGTGGAGCAGGGTCTGGTGGAAGGGGCCGCCCACCTTGAGCGGCAGCCCGGCCAGCAGCTCGGCTTCGCCGAACACCGTCAGTCCGGCGGTCTCGATCTCGGCCACCCGGCGCTGCCGTCCCTCCTCGATCGGCACCACGACCCGCAGCCGCTGCCCCTCCTCGCCGACCCGGGGCGGGCCGACGACGACGTCCGGGAAGCCGTTGAGCAGGTAGAAGGAGCGGAGGTTCTCGAGGTCGGCGGCCAGCACCGAGTCGACCAGGCGGCCGCTGCCCGGGACCAGCAGCCGGCGCGGAGCGGTGCCCATCAGCTCGGCCAGCCGGCCGGCCGCGAACTGCTCGTTGCCGGTCAGCCCCAGCTCCTCGAGCTGGTAGACCGGGCCGGGCTCGATGGTGAGCACCAGCAGCAGCCGCTCCTCGTCGCGCTCTTCGCGCCAGTCGACCGCCACCCGGTAGTGCCCCTTCTCCTGGTAGAAGTCGGTGAGCCGCTGCTCGGCCCTGAGAACCAGCGCCTCGTCGTAGCGGTCCCGGGCCAGGAAGGGAAGCAGCCCCTTGCGCTCCAGCTCGCGGAGCTCGGCGCCCTCGACCCTGACCTCGAGCTGCGGGCCCACCCGCACGGCGTAGACCAGGTCGACCTGGCGGCGCTCGGGGTCGTGGCTCTCGCGGGCGCGCTCCACCACCGCCAGCCGGTGGCCGCGTCCGAACAGCCACTCCTCGAGCCGCTCGGCGTCGGCCCGCACCACCGCCCGGCGGTAGCGGGCCTCCGGCGGCGCCTGCAGGTGGGCGGTGAGCTGATCGGAGGTGATGCCGCCCAGCTCGCCCTCGTAGACCACCCTCCCCACCCGCCAGGCCTCGCCGGCGGCCACCCGGTAGACCACGCGCGCCCGGTGACGCGCCTCGTCGACCTCGACCGCCACCCGCACCCTGGCCTCGAGATAACCGCTGTCCTCGAGCAGGTCCTGGAGACGGTAGACGCTGCGCAGCAGCCGGCTCTCGACCAGCGGCTCGGCGGCGCCGTGGAGCAGCGCCGCCTCGAGCTGGGCGGGCTTGAGACCGGTCTCGCCCTCGATCGCGACGCTCTCGATCTGGAGCCGCGACCAGAGGGCGAAGATCACCGTCGGGCCCTCCTGCTCGCCCTCGCCGGGGCGCACCCAGACCTCGATCTCGCCGCCCAGCCCGCTGGCGTGGAGGTTGCGCAGGCTGCGCGCCAGCTCCTCGCGGCCGAGCGGGCGGCCCGGCTCGACGGTGACCAGGCGGGCCACCTCCTGGTGGCGCGGCGGCGCCACGTCGCTGCGGATCTCGACCCGGCCGACCTGCTCCCCCCAGAGCGGCGGACCGCCGGCCGCAGCGACTGCCTCGGCGAACGCCGGGCCGGCGGCAAAGGCCGGCAGCAGCGCGGCGCCGGCAGCGAAACGGGCCCACGACGAGGTCAGAAGCTGCGCTCCCAACGGGCGTCCACCGAGTAGGTCTCGTCGCCGTTCTGGATCAGCACCAGGGTCAGCCCGCGGCTGATCCGCCAGTCGAGCTGCAGGATCTGCTGCTCGGTGGTCGACGGGTCGTACGAATAGGTGGCGAACAGGTCCCGGCCCAGCCGCTTGCCGACGGTCAGCCGGGCCGACGAGAGGTTGCCGGAGGAGCCGGTGAGCGGCGCGATCCGGAAACGGTCGAGGCCGAACAGCCGGTTCACCCGCTGCGAGATCAACGACGAGGCCTGGCCGTAGAGCAGCCCCTCGGCGCCGATGCTGCCGGCCGCGACCGCGTCGTCACCGGCCAGGGCGCCTCCGGACTCGCCGGTGGTGATCAGCGACAGCACCTCGAGATCGGCCAGCGGCGGCTCGGAGGCGAAGTTGGCGTTGAGCCGCTCGAGGGTGCCCGAGAGATTGAGGGTGACGTCGTACTCGCGGATCTCGGTGGCCGCCACCAGGTCGATCACCGGCTCGATCCGCAGCGGATTGGCGAAGACCAGCGAGCCGCGCTCCACCAGGTACTCGTTGCCGCCGTAGACCAGCTTGCCGCCCGCCTCGAGATCGACCCGTCCGAACACCACCGGGCGGGCCAGCGAGCCGCGCAGCAGGAGGTCGAGGTCGCCCCGCAGGTCGGCCACGTTGTTGCGCACCCGCAGCGCGTCGCGCCCGCGGATCGCCAGATCCAGCCGGGTGGTCACCAGCAGCTCGTCGGTGCTGTCCACCTCCTGACGGCGCTTGGCCAGCAGGTTCTGCACCAGCTGCGACAGACCGAGCCGCACGTCCTCGAGGTAGTAGGCGCGGTCGAGGTCGATGGCGCCGCGGACCTGCCGGCCCTCCTCGGTGGAGGCCACCACCACCTCCACGTCCCCCCGCAGCTGCCAGTTCTCCGGATACCTGAGGTTGAGCTTCTTGCCCGACAGCTGCAGCCGGTAGGTCGGACCCTCGGGGGCGAACAGGCGGAGGTCGCCACTCGCCAGCAGCGAGCCGCCCGCCACCTCGCCGCGCACCCCGTCGACGACGATCAGGTCGGGGTAGAACAGCACCGCCCCCCGCACCTCGCGCAGCGAGTGGGGCAGGCCGGGGAAGATGAGCTGCCCGTCTCGCAGCTCGCCCTGACCGTTGAGGCGCGGCTCCGCCAGCGTGCCGCCCACCGTGGCCAGCAGATCGAAGGTGCCGGTCCGCAGCCCGAGCTGCGGCAGGACGAGGTCGACCCAGCTCGACTCCAGGCTGCTCTGCAGCCTGAGGTCGAGCGCCCGCTCGGCGTCCAGACCGACGGTGCCGGCCACGAACAGCTCGCTCGAGCCGTCGGCCTCGGCGGCGAACAGCGAGCCGATCTCGATCGCCTCCGGCACCAGCCGCACCACCACCGGCTCGAGGTTGATCAGCCGGTGGCCCTGGTATTCGGTCTCGAGCCGCGCCAGGGTGAGCTCGGTCCGCCAGGGCTCGGCGTCGCCAAAACCGCCCTCCAACACCAGCCCGCCCTCGAAGGCGCCCGAGAAGTCGGGGACCGGCGCCTCGACCACCGCGCCGACCACGTCCTCCAGCCGCTCGCTGGACACCGCCAGCTCGAGCGCCAGACCCTCGGCGTCCAGACGGCCACCGCCGCTCACCGCCACCAGGCCGAGCAGCGTGCCGTCGAGGTCGAGCCACCCGTTCTCCCAGCCGATCCGGGTCATCGCCTCGCCGCGCTTGCCCAGCAGCCGCCCCTCGAGGGCCAGCCCCTGCCCCGCCACCCGGGCCTCCAGCCGCGGCCCGGCCAGCGGACCGGTCAGCCGGCCGCCGAGGATGAGATCGCCGGTCAGCGGGCCGGGGAGCAGGCCGTCCAGGGGGGCGGCGGCCAGCGCCAGCCCGCTCGACCCCAGGGTCAGGTCGAGCTGCTCCTGCCCCCGGTCGAGCGTGCCGGTCACCTCCACCTCGCCGGCCGGCGCCGCCAGCAGGGCGCGCTCGACGACCACCCGCTCGGCGTCGAACCGCAGGTCGAGCCGCAGCGCGTCGCCCTCGACGCCGGCCCAGTCGACCGGACGGACCTCGGCGTGGAGCTCTCCCACTGGACTGTCGAGGGACCCTCCGAGGGTCAGCTCGCCGCTCACCGGCCCCTCGAACGGCACCGCGAACGGCAGCCAGGGGCGGGCCTCGGCGACCGGCCAGCCGGCGGCGTCGACGCTGAGCGCGAACGGCACCTCGGCGGCGCCACCCGTGAACGGGAAGCTGCCAGTGACGATCAGCCCGGCGTCGGGCTGGAGCAGCTCGAGCCACAGCTCCTCGATCCCCGACGGACCCACCGCCAGCATCCCGGTGACCCGCTCGGCGCGGGCGCCGGGGGCGACCACCTCTTCGAGCGCGAGCTGCATCCGCGTGCGGGTCCCCTGCGGGCCGACGGTCAGCCGGCCCTCGGCCTCGCCGCGGCCACCGGTGGGGAGCCACAGCGGCGGCGGCTCCCCGTCCGCGGCCAGCGGCAGCAGGCTGAGCAGCTCTTCGATCCTCTCGCTGTCGACCTCGAGGTCAAACTCCCCGGTGCGGCGCTCGAGCTCGTACCGGCCCGAGGCCACCACCCGCTGGGCGTCCGTCAGCAGCCGGGCGGCGCGGGTGCTCAGCACCCCCTTCTCGATCAGCAGCGGCGCCGAGCCCCGCACCGGCAGGGCGCCCTGGCGGGGGCTGGGATCGGGACGGATCTTGAGATCGGCCCAGCCGCGGCCGAGGCGGGCGTCGCCGAGCGGAAAGCGGTAGTCGAAGACCCCGGAGACCCGGCCCGCGAGGCCGCTCAGCGGGATGCTCTGGTCGGCCAGCAGCCGCTCGAGGTCGACGCCGAGCAGCTCGAGGTCGATCTCGAAGGTCTTGGGGTCGGCCTGGGCGTCGAGCAGCATGCCACCCGCCAGCCGGCCGCGGGCGTAGGACGCCTCGGCAATGTCGATTCGCACCCCGTTGCGGTCCCCGGCCACCGTTCCCTCGACCGCCTCCCGCCGGCGGTCGAAGACGGTGAGCACCGGCACGCTCAGGTCGCCGCGGAAGCCCCACGCCTCGGGGCGCCAGGCGAACCCGCCCAGAAAGCGAAAGTCGCCGTCGATCCCCGGTGGCAGCACCCCCTGGCGGCGCAGCAGCTCGGTGCCGGCCGCGGCGTCGATCTCGATGGTCAGCTCGCGCTGCTCGCGCCAGGTGAAGTGGCCGGAGACGGTGGCCGCGAGATCCGGGGCGCTCAGCCGGCCTCCCTGGAAGCGCAGCCCGCCGGTCCCCACCGCACAGCGCAGCCCCACCGTGGCCTCGAGCGGCTCCGCCCCCGGCCGCTCGAGCACCAGCCGTTCGGCGATCAGCCGGCCCTGGAGCTCCTCGCGCCCTCCGGCCAGTCGGGCCTGGACGCCCCGCGCCGCCAGGTCGAGCGGCAGCCGCCCCTCCTCGAGCTCGAGCACCCCGCGCTCGATCACCAGACTGTCGATCGCCAGCTCGATCGGGGCGTCCCCGCGCTCGCCGGCCTCCCGCCGGCGCGCCGGCCGCGGCAGGTTGTGGCTGCCGTCGGCGGCGAACCGCAGACGGAAGACGGGCTCCTCGAGCCGCACCTCCTGCAGCCTCAGCCGCGGCCGCTCCAGACCCCGCAGCAGGTCGGCCTCGACAATCACTTGGGCGGCGGTGGCGAAGGGCGGCTCGCCGGGGAGCGGATCGGCGATCGTCACCTCGTCGAGCCGCAGCCCGAGGGGCAGCAGCGAGAAGTCGAGAGCGCCGATCTCCACCGGGCGGTCGAGAACCTCGGAGAGAGCGGCCTCGAGCCGCTGCTCGACCCAGCCGCGGGCCATCGCGCTGCCGAGCACCAGCCGGCCGGCCAGGACCAGCAGCGCCAGCAGCGCTACCGCCCACATCGCCGGCCGCATCAGCCAGCGGCGAAAACGACCCGGCCGGCGGCGCCGAGCGCCCTCGGCGGCGGACGTCGGGGACTCTTTCTGCTGACTCACCGGGGGTTCATGGGTGCTTCACCGGAGACTCGTTCCGGGGCCTCGTCGGAGCGTGGATGGAAAAGTGCAAACCCCGGGCCGGGCCGCCGCGGCGCCGGCCGGAGCTACCGTCCCCAGTGCAGCTTGTCGCGGAGGTTGTCGTAGAAGGTGCGGGTCTCCGGCTTGAGCAGCCGCACCCTTTTGCCCGAGCGGCCGACGCGCACCCGGTCGCGGTACTCGAGGGTGGTCCCCTCCTGACCGTCGAGGGTCAAGTAGACCTCTTCGTCGGCGGTCACCAGGGTCACCTCCACGGTGCTCGAGTCGGGCACCACGATCGGCCGCAGGCTCAGGGTGTGTGGACAGATCGGGGTGAGCACCAGCACCGGCAGCAGCGGATGGAGCACCGGGCCGCCGGCCGACAGGTTGTAGGCCGTCGAGCCGGTGGGCGTCGAGATGATCAGCCCGTCCGAGCGGTAGGAGGCCACCGGGCGGCCATCGACCTCGAGCCGCAGCTCGATGATCCGGGCCAGGGCGCTCTTGGCGATCGCCACGTCGTTGAGCACCCGGAAGCGCTGCCGCTCGCCGCCCTGGCGCTCGAGCCCGACGTCGAGCAGCGCCCGCTCCTCGAGCCGGTACTCGCCGCCCAGCACCGAGACCAGGGCGGGGTAGAGCTCGCTGCGGACGACCTCGGTCAGGAAACCCAGGCTGCCCAGGTTGACGCCCAGCACCGGCACCTCGTGCTCCAGACTGCGGGCCACCGACAGCAGCGTGCCGTCGCCGCCCAGCACCACCACCAGGTCGTACTCGCCGGCGGGGTCGAAGAGCGTGCGGGCGGGCCCCTTGCCGCCGGGGGCGGCCAGCACCGCCTCGTCGAGCGCCACTTCGAGGCCGCGCTTCTCGAGCCAGCCGGCCAGCTCGGCGGCAGTCTCCAGCGCCTCCGGACTCACCCGCTTGGCCACCACCGCGACCCGCCGCATCGCCATCTCAAGTCCCTCCCGGCCGCCGCAGCAGAACGAAACTCTCGCGATTGCCCTTCGCGCCGGCGACCCGCGAGTCGACTATACCCAGCGGCTGGAGGCCGAGCGCCGCCAGCTCGGCGGCCCGCTCCCGCACCACACGGCGGCGGACCGCCGGATCGCGCACCACCCCGCCCTTGCCGACCAGCCGGCGGCCGGCCTCGAACTGCGGCTTGAGCAGCGCCAGCAGCAGACCACCGGGCACCAGCACGGGGCGCAGCGCCGGCGCCACCTTGAGCACCGAGATGAAGGAGACGTCGACGGTGATCAGCCCGCAGCGCTCGGGGATCGCCCCCGGCTCGAGGTAGCGGGCGTTGACCCGCTCCATGACCACCACCCGCGGGTCGCCGCGCAGCGTGAAGTCGAGCTGGCCGTAGCCCACGTCGAGCGCGTAGACGCGGCGGGCGCCGCGCTGGAGGAGACAGTCGGTGAAGCCGCCGGTGGACGCCCCCACGTCGAGGCAGACGCGGTCCCGGGGATCGACCCCCAGCCGGTCGAGGGCGTCGGCCAGCTTGCGGCCGCCGCGCGAGACGAACGGCTCGGCGGGGCCGACCACCTCCAGCCGGACCTCCTCGCCCACCGGCGCGCCGGGCTTGTCGAGCAGGCCGCCGTCCACCAGCACCCGGCCGGCCATCACCGCCCGCTGGGCCCGCTCGCGGCTGGTGAACAGACCGCGGCGCACCAGCATCCGGTCGAGACGATCCAACCGGCTACTCCGGGCGGCGCTCCCAGCCGGCCAGGCAATAAGGCAACGCCGCCACGAAGAGCGCCAGCCGCTGCACCTCGGTGTCGCCCCAGTTGTCCTCGAACGCCCCCGCCAGGTTGAAGGCCAGCAGGGCGAGGAACACCCCCATGTAGAGATCGGCCCCGCTGCCGCCGTCGCGCTCCTCGCGCCGGTAGCAGCGGTAGGCCAGCGCCAGCGCCCCGCCCATCAGCCACAGGTAGGCGCCGAGCGCCAGCAGCCCCTCCTCGGCGGCGATCTGCAGGAAACTGTTGTGCAGATGGGGGACCTCCACCCGCGGTGCCGTCGGGTGCCGGAAGATCGGATAGCGCTGGCTCGCCATCCCCGGACCGAGCCCGAAAAGCGGCCGCTCGCGGATCATCATCAGGCCCGCTTCGGCCATGCACAGCCGGTCGTAGTTCGAGGTGTCCCGCAGGTCGGCGATCGACAGCGCGCGGTGTACCACCGGCACCGGCGCGATCACCAGGAACAGCAGCCCGGCAGGGACGTAGGCGGCCAGTAAACGCGGCGCGCGGATCAGCACCAGTACCGTGAAGGTCAGCCCCAGCGCCACCCAGGCGCTGCGGGTGAGGCTGGCCAGCAGAGCCAGGTTGATGGCCACCAGCGCCGCCCACCGCCAGCCGCTGCGTGCCCCCCGGCCGCAGAGCATCTGCGCCAGCAGCAGCAGGTCGGCTACCAGCAGCACCCCGGAGAAGGTCATGTAGTGCGAGAACGGGCCGCGGATGCGGTGGTTGATGTCGCCGTAGCCGACCAGGAACTGGGCCAGGCCGAGTAGCGCCAGCAGCGCCACGACCAGCACCAGCCCGTCGACCAGGCGGCGGGCGCCGGCGGCGTCGCGGACCAGCACCAGGGCCAGCGGCAGGGTGGCCAGCGACAGCAGCTCGCGGGCCGAAGCCAGGCTGGTCACCGGCCCGGTGGAGAGCACCGTCGAGGTGGCGACGCACAGGGCGTAGACCCCGATCGGCAGCAGCACGCCGCGCATCCGCCGCCAGGGGAAGGGCTCGCCGGCGCGCGCCGCCCGCGGCGCGAACAGCGCGGTGAGCGCCATCAGGGCGTTCGACAGCGCCAGCCCGAAGACCGTCCACAGGTGGGCCCCGAAGAGCCAGAAGGCGGCCGGCCGCCGGCCCGGCGGCGGACTGACGGACGGCGCGGCTGGCTGGCTGACGGCCGGCGAGCTCAACGGCCGATGACCGAGGCCGGCAAAGCCTCGTCGATCAGCATGATCGGGATGTCCGAGACGATCGGATAGACCAGCTGCGAGTCCGGGGAGAACAGCCCCTGTTCCACCACCGGCTCCTCGTCGCGGAAATGCTCGCGGTACTTCTCGACCAGCTCGCTGCGCACCGCCTCGGGCAGCGGCACCAGCTCCAGCGGTCCCTTGGTCTTGGGACAGACGAGAATCTCGAGCAGCTCGGCATCGACGGCCATCGACGGCCTTTCGCGGGTGAGGGAGCCTCCTGATCGAGACTCCGGTGGATCGACGAGGATAGCATAGCCGCCGCTCGGCCGGCCGCCGATCCCGCCGCCTCCGACCATGCCCGGACCCGCCTCCAACCCGCTGCGCCGCCTCTACCGCAGGGGGCTGCGGCTCGCTCAGGGGACCGCCAACCGGCTGGGTCTCACCGTCGCCCCGACCGCCGACTACTACTCCCCACTGCCGGTCCTCGGCCGGCTGGCGGCCAGCCGCCGGCGCTGGGACCGGCCCAGCGAGCTGGTGGGACTGACCTGGGACCTGGAGGCGATGCGTGCGCTCCTCGGCGGGCTGGTGGAGCGCTGGGGCGCCGAGTACGGCACCCTGCCGCCCTATGCCGAGCTCAAGCGCCAGGGCTACGGCCCCGGCTTCACCGAGGTCGACGCGCTGGTCCTCTACTCGATGGTGCGCGACCTCAAGCCGCGGCGCTATCTGGAGATCGGCTCCGGGCTGTCGACCTACTACGCGTGGCTGGCGGCGTCGCGCAACCGGGCCGAGGGCGTCCCCTGCGAGATCTCGTGCGTCGACCCCTACAGCACCAACCGGCTGGGCGAGATCGACGAGGTCGAGATCGTGCGCCGCGAGGTGCAGGACGTGGAGACCGCCTACTTCGAGCAGCTGGCGGCAGGCGATCTGCTGTTCATCGACTCGACCCACGTGGTCAAGATCGACGGCGACGTGCCGTTCCTTTACCTCGAGGCGGTGCCGCGGCTGGCGCCGGGGGTGGTGGTCCACAGCCACGACGTCCACTTCCCTTACAACGTCCCGCATCCGGTCGACTACAACCTGTTCGCCGCCAAGTGGCCGCGCTACTGGACCGAGGCGATGCTGCTCCAGGCCTTCCTGGCCTTCAACGACCAGTTCGAGATCCTGCTCTCGGCGCCGCTGCTGCGCCACCACGACGAGCCCTTCCTGGCCGCCCGGCTGCCCGGCTACCGGCCGCTCGACCCGGCCGACACCGACACCCACGCCGGCTCGCTGTGGTACCGCCGCCGGCCCGCTTGAGGGCCGGAGGGTGGTACGATCCGTCGAGGCGCCGGCCGGCGCCCGTCACCAACCAGGAGAGACCATGCGGATCCTGCTCACGGGAAGCGAGGGTTATATCGGCGCCGTCGCCAAGCCGATGCTGCGCCAGGCCGGCCACCGGACGGTGGGTCTCGACAGCGGGCTTTTCGACGGCTGCGACTTCGGCGAGGCGCCCGCCGAGCCCGGCTTCGAGCTGCTGCGCAAGGACCTGCGCGACGTCGAGGCCGCCGACCTCGAGGGCTTCGACGGCGTACTCCACCTGGCGGCGCTGTCCAACGACCCGCTGGGCAACCTGGACGCCGCGCTGACCTACGAGATCAACCAGCACGCCACCCTCCGCCTGGCGCGGCTCGCCAAGCAGGCCGGCGTCGAGCGCTTCGTCTACTTCTCGTCGTGCAGCACCTACGGCGCCGCCGGCGACGACCTGCTGGACGAGAGCGCCGAGTTCCATCCAGTGACCCCCTACGGCGTCTCCAAGGTGGAGAGCGAGCGCGGCCTGGCGGCGCTGGCCGGCGACCGCTTCTCCCCCACCTATCTGCGCAACGCCACTGCCTACGGCGCCTCGCCACGGCTGCGGCTCGACATCGTGCTCAACGACCTGGTGGCCCACGCCCACACTCGCGGGCTGGTCTACCTGAAGAGCGACGGCACCCCCTGGCGCCCCATCGTCCACGTGCGCGACATCGTCGCCGCCGCCCTGGCGGTGCTCGAGGCGCCGCGCGAGACGGTCCACGACCAGGCCTTCAACGTCTGCCGCACCGACCAGAACTACCGCATCCGCGAGCTGGCCGAGATCGTCGCCGAGGTGGTACCGGGCTCGCGCATCGAGTACGCCGAGGGCGCCGGGCCCGACAAGCGCTGCTACCGGGTGAGCGGCGACAAGCTGGCCCGGGCGCTGCCCTCACTCGAGCTCGAGTGGGACGCCCGCCGCGGCGCCGAGGAGCTCTACGACGCCTACCGCCGGGTGGGGCTCACGGCCGACGATCTCGAGGGACCGCGCTACGTGCGACTCAAGCACCTCGAGAACCTGCTCGCCGGCGGCCGCCTCGGCCCCGAGCTGCGCTGGCAGGCGGCGGCCGGGGCGCGATAACGGCCGGCTACTCGGGTGCGAAGGTCGGCTGGCCGGCGAGATAGGTCGCCCGCACCTCGATCGCCGGCAGCTCCTCCTCGGCGCCGGTCAGCGGGTCGGCGCTCAGGACGGTCAGGTCGGCGGGCTCGCCGGCCGCCAGCCGCCGCTGGTGGAGCGCGCCGCCGCCGGGGGGGCAGGTGGTGGCGACCAGCTCGAGGGCCTGCAAGCGCGGCAGCCGCTCGCCGGGATGCCAGCCGTCGGGCGGCCGGCCGTCGAGGTTACGGCGGGTCACCGCGCAGAAGTAGGTGGTGAGCGGCGGCAAGGGCGCCGTGAAGTAGTCCGAGCCCAGCGCCAGCCGGGCGCCCAGCTCGGCGGCGCGCCGCCAGGCGTAGACATTGGTGGTCTCGGCGGCCCCCAGCCGGTGGTCCTCCATGGTCACCCCGTCGTCGTCCGGGTAGACGAAGTTGGGCTGCACCGAGAGCACCACGCCCAGTTCGGCGGCGCGGCGCTGGTCCTCCTCGCGCGGGAACGAGAAGTGCTCGATCCGCAGCCGCCCGGGGTCGAGAGCGGGCCGCGCGGCGAGCAACCCGGCGTAGACGTCGAGCGCCTGCCGGATGGCGCGGTCGCCGATGGCGTGGGTGGCGACGTCGAGCCCGGCGTCGAGGGCTCGCTCGGCCTCGCGCCGCAGCTCCCCCCGGTCCATGCGCTCCACACCGCGGGTGGCGGGGTCGTCCGCGTAGGGGCGGTCGAGGTCGGCGCCGCGGCTGCCCAGCGCGCCGTCCGCGAAGAGCTTGAGGTGGGTAAGGCGCACCCGCGGCGAGAGCTGACGCTCGGCCGCCGCGGCCGGCACCGCCAGCCGCTCGGCCAGTCCGCTCGGCGCCGGCACCATCAGGTTGACCCGGAGCGGCAACGGCCGCTCGCGGTCGGCCCGCAGCAGGACCTCCAGATAGCGGTCCAGGTCGAGCCCCATGTCGACGATCCCGGCCGGCGCCAGGAAGCCGGCGTCGAAGACCTCGGTCACGCCCTGCGCGGCGAGCGCCTCGGCGGCGGCGCGGAAGGCCGCCGCCACCTCCTCGTCGTCCGGCTCGGGCAGCAGCCGCAGCAGCGGCTCGTTGGCGCGCTCCAGCAGGACCCCGGTGGGCGCCCCCGCGGCATCGCGCCGGATGGCGCCGCCGGGGGGATCGGAGGTGGAGGCGTCGATCCCGGCCCGGGCCATCGCCGCGCCGTTGAGCCATCCCGCGTGGCCGTCGACCCGGGTCAGGTAGACCGGGTGGTCGGGCGCCGCCTCGGTGAGCGGCCCGTGCCCGGGCAGCGCTTGCGTCCCCCAGGCGGCCTGGCTCCACCCCTGACCGAGGATCCAGCTCCCTGGCGGCAGCTCAGCAGCCCGCTCGCGCACCCGCCGCGCGATCTCCTCGAGCGAGCCGGCGCCGGCCAGGTCGACCCGGTTGAGCGGCGGCTCCTCCGCCCAGCGGAGGGCGAGCCCGACGTTGAGCAGATGGACGTGGTGGTCGGTGAGGGCCGGGACCACCACGCCGCCGGCCAGGTCCACGACCTCGGTCGCCGGACCGCGCAGGCTCTCGACCTCCTCGCGCGTCCCTACCGCGAGGACTACGCCATCGCCGATGGCCAGCGCTTGGGCCCGCGGTCGCCCGGGGTCGAGGGTAACGATCTCCCCGCCCACGAAGAGGTGCGAGGCGGGACCGGCCCCGCCCGGGGCCGGGTCGGGCGGGGCCGTGCAACCGGCGCTCACGGAGAGGAGCATAGCGAGCGCCGCCCTTGCGGCAACCACGCTTCCCGAGTCACTTTCGGGCCTTGGCATCCGCCGGAGGATTCTTGCCCAGCGATCTGGACCACCGGATCGCTCCCAGCGACGAAGTGCGGCAGCGATCGTCACCGCTCCGGTCCCGCGCGGCCGCCGTTCGGCCCGGTCGGGAGCTTCGCTGGACGGCCCGGCCGCCGAGCGCTCTGGCTGCCCCGCGGCGGAGCGGCAGCCGAACCCGGCTCGGAACCTGCGATCCGTACGACGGCCAAGGTCCCATCCAAGAAGGCGGGCACCACCCGCAGCACGTGCTGGCGTTCGACGGCGACGATCTCCCGGGCGATCTCTTCCTCGCTCGGCAGCCGGCCGCGCCCCAGCCAGCGCTCGAGCAGCGCCGCCGAGATCTCGCGCGGGCTCTGGGCGGCGCTCCGCAGCCGGCCCAGGAAGTGCTGCCGCGCCTCGGCCACCTCGGCCTCGGTCGGCGGCTCGCGGCGGAGCCCCTGGAGCGTCTCGCGCAGCAGCCCTACCATTGCCTCCAGTTTGCCGGGGTCCACGCCGATCGCGAGCGATACCCGGCCCCGCGCGCCGTTGGAGTGGTAGCGGGCGTCGACGTAGTAGATCAGCCCGCGCCGCGAGATCGCCTCCTTGCCGAGCCGCCCCTCGTAGTCGTGGCTCAGCACGTAGAGCAGACAGCGCCAGGCCCAGGCGTCGGCGTGCTGCCAGGGCGGCGCCGCCACCACGTAGCCGATCCGCGCCTGGGCCGGGCCGGCCGGCACGGTGACGGCGACCACCGGGAGACCAGTCGGGCGGGCTTCGGTCGCCGGGGCTTCAAGCTCTGCCGTGTCGAACCGTGCGCTCTCGAGCCTTGCGGCCACGGACACCGGGGCTTCGGTCGGGGCAGGGTCGAGACTCGCGGCCGCGAGCTCCGTGGCCTGGCGCTTGGTGATCCCCGAGGCCACGGTCCGAGGTTCCCGGTCGGCGCCAGGCCGGCCACCCTTGTCAGCTGGCTGCGGCGGGCTCGCCAACGGAGCCACCGAGCTCGCATCACCGGTCGCCAGGTGCGCCGGCACCACGTCGCCCCACGTGCGCGCGACGGCGGCGAGCGCGGGCCCCGGCTCGAGATCTCCGACCAGGACGAGCGCCGCCGGACGGGGCGCGAACGGCGGCGCGGGCGTTCCCGTGACCTCGTCGAAGAACGCTTCCAGGCGGGCCGCCGGATCGCCAGGCGGGTTTCCGGGTGGGGAGGACGGTCTGACGGCGTCGATGGCGTTCCGCGCGCGGGCGAGGACTTCGTCGAGCTCGGCCGGCAGCAGCGGGTAATTCAACGAGGTCGAGCGCCAGACCGGCTCGTCGGGGACCGCGTCGCCCTCGAGCTCGACCGCGGTCGAGGGCAGCAGGACCCGCAGGTGGGCGGACGGCGAGAACGACACGCGCTGGAAGATCACCGGGAGCCCGCTCGCGAGCCGCGTCAAGACCGCCGGCGGCCGGCCCGACGTCGGGGCGGAGGCGTTCGCCTCCCGGCCCCGGCTGTTCTCGACGGAAGCGCCGGCCTCGCCAGGATCAGCGGCCCGGGAGTCTCCGGAAGGGGACCAGGCAGATGCAGACCCCCCAAGATCCACGAGGCGCCGCCTGGCCGGGGCGCCCTTTACCTGGAACTCCGGAGACCGGGGCAACCGGCTTGCGCCCGCCGGCGCCGCCGATCCCGTCCCGATTCCGCACTCCGGGCGGAACGCTTCAGATCCGGCCGCGGCACTGCTCTCGGCCTGTGGAGCGGTTGACGCAACCGCCGCGTCTGATCCCGCCAGGTACCAGCCAATGGTCTGCTTCTCCGGGGTGAGGCAGGCGGCCGCGACGCGCTGCAGGTCGGCGGGTGTGACCGCGGCGAGACGGCCAGGCAGCTCGAGCAGCGCGTCGAGGGCGCCGATGCCCTCGAAGTAGGCGAGCTGGTGGGCGGCGTCTTCGGTGGTCTCGAGGTCGAAGACCAGCTCGCGAAGGACGGCGCGGCGGGCGGCTTCCAGCTCGGTGGGCGGGACCGGTGCGGTCCGCAGCATGGCGACGGCCTCCTCGACCGCCGCTTCAACGGCAGCGGGGTCGGCCGCCGGATCGACCCAGCCGGCGATGCTGAAGACGTAGGGCGCAGCCGTGGGCGGCAGCCAGGTGACGAGGTCGCCCTCGACCGCCGCCAGCCGGCGGTCGGCACGGACCGCCACGCCCCACTCGTTCTGCAGGAAGTTGACGCCCTCGCCGCCGCCCAAGAGCTCCTGGAGCAGCAGGAAGGCCGGGAAGTCGGGCGACGAGGCCGCCGGCGCCCGGTAGACGATCTCGAAGCGACCGCGGGCGCCGGCGCCGCGAAGCTCGATCCGGCGCACGCCCCGCTGCTCGGGCTCGACGGTCGGGGGCGGCCCCGGCAGGACGGTCGGGACGTTTCCGCGGAAACGTCCCGCCGGTCGTGGCCCCCGGTCCGACGGTCCTTCTTGCAACGGCCCTACCACCGACGGCCCTCTCGCCGATGGGACAGCTTCCGACGACCTGCCCTTCGTGCGCCCTGTTTCAGGCGGCGCTGCGAACAGCTCGCGTACGCGCCCGATCACCTGTTCCACCGAGACGCTGCCGACCACCGCGAGCACCGCGTTCTCGGGGCGGTACCAGCGGCGGTAGAAGTCGACCAGGTCGGCGTGGCCGATCGCCTCGACGTCGCTCTGCCAGCCGATGGTGTTGTGCCGGTAGGAGTGCTGGAGGAAGGACACCGCGACGACCGAGTCCTTGAGCACGCTGGCCGGGTCGTTCTGGTAGCCGTGCATCTCGGCCAACACCGCGCCGCGCTCCGCCTCGACCTCGGCAGCCGGGATCAGCAGCCGACTCATGCGGTCGACCTCGATCTCGAGCAGCAGGTCCAGCTCCTCGCGCGGCGCGGTGGCGTAGTAGGTCGTCTGGTCGATCCAGGTGTAGCCGTGCCACTCGCCGCCCACCGCGTAGATCGAGCTCACCAGCCCGGTGTCGGGGAAGTTCTCGGAGGCCCGGAAGGCCATGTGCTCCAGGAAGTGTGCCAGCCCGGTGCGCCCGGTCTCCTCGTGCCGCGCGCCCACCCGGTAGAGCATCTGGACGCTCGCCACCGGAAAGGCGTGGTCCTCGAGGACCAGCAACGTCAGGCCGTTGGCCAGCGTCTCGCGCCGGGCCGCCGTCAGGTCGACCGACGCCGCCGGCCCGGCGACGCCGGTGAAGGCCAGGGCGGCCGCGAGGAGGACGACGCCGACGGCCCTCGAGCGACCCCCGGCGCTGCCGTCATGCTGGCGCTGCGGCAATCCCCACCGATCGAAACGCCGGTTCGCGGTCCCCTACTCGACCCGCGCCCAGCGGATCTCGATCCCGTCCTTCTCGCCCATCGCGCGGCGCAGCAGGGCGATGAGCTGCGGGTCGCCGCCCTCTTTCTCCATGAGCTCGAGGGTGGTCGGGTTGAGGTAGTAGTCCCGGTCCTCCGACGTCTCCTCCTCGAGCTGGTCGATCAGGAACTGGAGCTGCGCCTCGCTGAGGATGCCCAGCTCGGCGCCGGTTTCGTTGTCGAACAGCTTGACCGCCATGACCTGCCTCCTCCCGCGGACCCTTTGTGGCCACTGGCCGCGATCATACGTGGAATCAGCCGGCGTCCGCGGCCGGCGCCTCGCCGGGGATCACCCGCACCGGGATCTCGGCCACCACCCGCGCCCCGGCCGGGACGTCGCGGGTGACCATCGCCTTGGCGCCGACGAAGGCGCCGTCGCCGACCCGGACGCCGCCGATGACGTAGGCGCCAGCGGCGACGAAGACGCCGTCGCCGAGCACCGGCATCTCCTCCTTGCGCTCCACCGACGGGGCGCCGAGGGTCACCTGGTGGAGCAGCGTGGCGCCGGCGCCGATCCGCACCCGGTCGCCGATCACCAGACCGCTGCCGTGGGCGATCAGCAGGCCGGGACCGATCTCGGCCCCGGGGGCGATGTCGGCGCCGGTTAGCAGCAGCGCCAGCCGCGCGCAGGCGGGGCCGAAGAGGGGGATGCCGCGACGCTTGAACCAATGCCCGAAGCGGTAGAGCACCACCGCCTGGTAGCCGTTCTCGAAGAGCAGCGACTCGAGCACGTACCAGGGGAAGCCGCGGCGCTTGAACTCGCGCAGGCGGCGGGCATCGGCCCTGAGCTCAGCCAGCACCGAGCGCCTCCCGGCCGGCCGGCGGCGGCCCCAGCGGCACCCTGAGGCCCTCGAGGACGCCCTTGAGCTTGGCCACCACGGCGCCCTGGTTGCCGCGCGGCAGCTCGCGCAGGAAGGCCGCCGGCAGCGCCGCGGCCAGGAACAGCAGGAAGGTGCCCCACTGCAGCGGCCGCGCGTAGCGCCGCACGAAGATCGCCGTGCTGCGCCCGGTGTGAAAGGTCTTGCCCGGCTTGTAGACCCCGGTGGTCGAGGAGACCCGGTGCCAGAGCCGCGCCCGGTGCGCGTAGTAGCAGCGGTAGCCGAGCCGCTTCATCCGCATGCACCAGTCGGCGTCCTCCACCGCCAGGTGGTAGATGGTGTCCCACGGCCCCACCTCCTCCATCGCCGCCCGCCGCACCAGCATGGCGCAGCCGTTGACGTAGTCCACCTCCTGGTCGCGGTCGAACTGGCCGCGGTCGAGCCGGCCCATGCCGCGCTCGCGGGTCACCGACTCCTTGAAGCGGATGACGCCGCCGGCCGACCACAGCCGGCGGGGGTCGTCGTGGTAGTAGGCCTTGGGCCCGACGCAGCCGATCGTCGGATCGCTCTCGGCCACCGCTACCAGCTCGGTGAGCAGCCGCGGGTCGACCTCGATGTCGTTGTTGAGCAGCAGCAGGTAGTCGCAGTCGCGCTCGAGGGCGGCGCGGATCCCCAGGTTGAGCCCGCCGGCGGCGCCCAGGTTCTCCTCGGTCCGCACCTGGCGGACGTCCGGAAAGGTCGCCGCCACTGCCTCGTAGGAGCCGTCGGTCGAGCCGTTGTCGACCACCAGCAGCTCCCAGTTCGGATAGTCCATCCGCTGGAGGCTGGCCAGGGTGTCGAGGGTCAGCTGGCGCCCGTTGTAGTTGAGGACGATGGCGACGACCCTGGGGTGGTTGGAGCCGACGGGAGCGGACATGGCGTGCGGGGGTGCGGAACCGGAACGGCCGGGCGCGGCGCGCCGGGCGCCCACCTACGCCGCCCGGGCCGCACTCGAAGGCTAGCAGTCCCCGGCGGACGTCCGCCAGGCTGCGCGTCGTCGCGAAGTGGCGAGAATCCAGCACGCCGGCCCGTGCCAGGCCGCACCGATCGCGGCTCGCCCGGCGATTCCAGCTAGCAGCCCGTGGTGGAAATCCGCCCGCCCGTCTGGCGGCGGGGCGGAGCCTTCTGCGGCGTTGCCGCTCCTCGACAATGGCTCGGCATTGCCTGCGTCGCGGCGCCTGGCATCCGGCCCCGCCGCGCTCGCCAGCCGAGCCGACCGACTTCCACCACGGGCTGCTAGGCCGGCGGCTCCGGCAAGGCGACCCGCTTCCAGTCGCCCTGCGACAGCTCGCGGACCGCGAACTGGTAGATCACCACCCGCTTGCCGGCCAACCGATCGTCGCCGCCGGCCAGCGCCCGGGCCAGCGCCTCGCGGGTGGCGTGCGAGCCGCCGGCGTTGAGCGCGATGCGGTCCACCGGGCGTTGCAGCCGATAGGCGAGCTGCTCGGCCAGACCGGCGCCCGCCCCCCAGCCCAGGGCGGCTTCCGAGTAGACGTTGGTGAAGGAGTCGCCGAGCAGCAGCACCTCGGCGGCGGGGTCCGGGCTCCAGGCGCCGCCCGCGAGGTCGAGGACCGGCGCCACCGTTACCCGCTCGGAGCCGAAGAGGCCACTGCCCTCGGGGAGCCGCAGCATCTTGGCGATGTCGCCCTCGCCGGCGATCTCGGCGCTGCGGCGGAAGAAGCCGGTCTCCTCGCCGGGCTCGGCGAGCGGCGCCAGGGCCTCGCTCCGGGCCGCCAGCTCGGCCGCCACCCGCTCCATTGCCGCCGGCGTCCAGTGGGTGTCGGTGGCCAGATACTGCGGCTCGCCGCTCTCCCGCGCCGCCGCCCACAACAGCGGCGCCGGGTCGAAGACCGCGATCCCGGCCGCCCCGAGCCGCGCCAGCAGCTCGTCGAAGGAGGGGTTCTGGGGCGGCGCGGTGAGACCGGCGGCGCCGGCCGCGAGCCTCTCCGGGTGGATCAGCGGCTTGACCGGCGTCGGCACCACCAGCAGCTCGATGCCGCGCGCCGCGAGCTGCTCGCGGAACTCGCTCAGCGCCGGCAGCGGATCGGGCCGCGGCGCCCGCTCCCAGGCGTCGCCGCCCCGCGCCCGGCGGGTCAGCACCCCCGGCTCCAGGAAGCCCGCGGTCGTGGCGTAGGCCACGTCGGGGACGTAGAAGAGCCAGCCCTCGCGGCCGGGCCAGGCCTTCTCGTTGCCCAGCCCGAGCGAGGCCGCCAGCAGCTCCTGGGTGGGCGGCAGCAGCCGCTCGCGGAGCAGCGACTCCTCATCCAGGCGGTCCTCGAAGGCGGCGATCGCCGCCAGCAGCCCCCGGTTGGCGGCCAGCGGACCCTCGGCGCGGGCCACGGTCCAGGCCTCGGGCACGGCACCGAGCAGCTGGCGGAGCCTGGGCAGCACGCGTTCTTCCGGCTGCCGCCAGTCGGCGATGCCCTGGATGAGCGGCACCGCGGCCACGGTCAGCAGCAGCGCCCCGGCGAGCAGCCGGGCGACGGTCGCCGACACCGCGGTCCGGCCCACCTCGCGCAGCGCCCGCGCCTCGCGGTCGGGGATGGGGATCTCGGTCATCGGAGGAGTCGCAGTCCTAGAAGATGAAGTAGATGAACGGGTTGAACTCCTGGGTCACCAGCGCCAGGAGCGAGAGCCACAGCAGCCCGAGGATCACCGGCGCCTTCCACCACGGCAGCCGCCGCGTCCAGTCCCAGGTCTGGGGCGCCGCCCAGGCGACCGCCCCGGCGATCGCGAAGGTCAGCAGGTAGTAGGGCTGGTAGAGCAGCCCGGCCAGCAGCGCCGCCCCGGGCTGCGCCTCGCGAAGGCCGAACAGGTCGGCGAAGTAGCCCGCCGCCCGGCCCAGGTCGGCGGCCCGGAACAGCACCCAGGAGAGCAGCACCAGGACGAAGGTCCCTCCCACCCGCACCGGCCGCGGCAGACCGGCCAGCAGGCTGCGCTTGCCGCGGCCGCGCTCGGCCGCCAGCAGCACCCCGTGCCAGGCGCCCCACAGCACGAAGTTCCAGGCCGCGCCGTGCCACAGCCCGCCGAGCAGCATGACCAGGGCCAGGTTGACGTAGGTGCGCCGCGTCCCGCGGCGGTTGCCGCCCAGCGGCACGTACAGGTAGTCGCGCAGCCAGGTCGACAGCGAGACGTGCCAGCGCCGCCAGAAGTCGGTGATCGAGTCGGCCTTGTAGGGCGAGTCGAAGTTCTTGGCGAAGACGAAGCCCAGCATCAGCCCCAGGCCGATGGCCATGTCCGAGTAGCCGCTGAAGTCGAAGTAGATCTGGAAGGCGTAGGCGGTGACCCCGTACCAGGCGTCGAGCGGCAGCGCCGAGCCGGCGTCGAAGACGGTGTCGGCGATCTTGCCGCAGGGGTTGGCGAGCAGGATCTTCTTGGCCAGCCCGAGGCTCAGGAAGGCGGCGCCGCGGGCGAACTTCTCGACCGTGTGGGTGCGCCGCTGCAGCTGGTCGGCGATCTCCGAGAAGCGGATGATGGGCCCCGCCACCAGCTGCGGGAACATCGACACGTAGCAGGCGAAGTCGATGAAGTTGGCCAGCGCCCGGGCGTCGCCGCGATAGACGTCGATGGTGTAGCTCATCGACTGGAAGGTGTAGAAGCTGATCCCCAGCGGCAGCGCCACCCGCAGCACGGTGTCGAAGCCCAGCCCCTCGAGCCCCAAAGCGGCGACCAGGCCGTTGAAGCTGTCGACCGCGAAATTGAAGTACTTGAAGAAGCCCAGCAGCGACAGGTTGGCCGTCACCGAGACCGCCACCGCCAGCTTCTGAGCGCGGGTGCGGGGGCCGCCGCGCGGCAGCGGCTCGACGGGCCGGCCCCGGCCGGCCAGCAGCGAGCCAGGGCTCAGCCGGCCGGCCAGCGACAGGCCACAGAAATAGTCCACCACCGTCGAGGCCAGCATCAGCACCATGAAGGAGGGGTTGGCCCAGCCGTAGAAGAGGTAGCTGAGCAGCGTCAACCCCAGATGCCGGCCGCGGCGCGGCAGCAGGTAGTAGACGACGAGGACGAGGGGCAGGAAGTAGTAGACGAAGAGATGCGAGCTGAAGACCATGCGCGGGGCCGCCGCCGGTTACTTCACGCCGGGGTCCGGGGCGTAGTACAGCTCGAGACCGGGCGCCGGCTCCAGCGTATCCGCCAGGTAGAGGCTCTCGAGCTGACGGTTGGCGGCGAACGGCTCCAGCGCCAGGCGCTCGGTCCCCTGCCCCGCCGCCGGCCGCGGCAGCGGCTTGCCGCCGAGGATCGCCCAGCGGACGACCCGCAGCCGTTCGCCGGAATAGCTGCCCTCGATCACCCGCGCCACCTCGTACTCGGCCAGCACCAGGCCCTCGCGGTAGGGGGAGATCTCCTCCAGGGTGGGCGGCCGCGAGAGGTCGCGCAGCCGCGCCTCGACCACCAGCCGCTCGACCGCCGGGCGCCGCTCGAGCCGCGTCCGGTTGCGCAGGAAGTTCTCGCGCACCTCGGCGGGGTCGAGCACCCGGTCGTAGATCGCGACCCCCTCGAGCGTCCCCGCCCAGCCGCCGCCGCCGCCCCACTCGTCGCCGAAGACCAGCGGGTGGGCGCGCCAGTGGAAGAAGTCGCCGAGCACGTCGCTGGTCTCGAACTCCGGCTCGCCGTCCAGATAGGCCACCAGCCGCCCCGGCGAGTAGGTCACCACCACGTGGGTCGCCCGGCCGGCCGGCAGCTCGAAGAGCGGCACCTCGGGGTTGGCCTCGGGGCCGCGGCTGCCGGTCCGCAGGCCGAAGGCGAGCCGCGGGCCGCGCTGCAGCAGGCGGAAGTTCTGGCCGCGCGAGCGGTTGGAGAAGGCGACGATCCGGGCGGCGCCCAGGGGACCGCCCGCGGCCCTCGCCGCCGCCGGCGTCACCGTCGCCTCCACCGATAGCAGGTTGGTGGCCTGGAGCGCCCGGAAGATCGGCGCCGCCTCCTCGGCGCCGAGCAGGAAGGCGCCGCCGTCCAAGACCATGGCCCGGTTCCGATCGAGCCGGGCCCGGCCGGCGGCCTCGAGGCTGTAGGCGCGCTCGGTCCCGGTCTCGGGGTCGGCCACCAGGTTGGGCGCCCCGCCGGTCTCCCACAGGAAGACCAGCCCCTGACGCCGGCTGGGCCACAGCGGCGGCTCGATCTCGAGGGTCGCCGCCGCCAGCCGGTTGGGACGCTGCGCGCGGTCGCTCACCCCGCCCACCGTCAGCCGCTCGGGCCGCCGCAGCGGCTCCGCCAGCTCGAGGACCAGGCTGCGGCCGTCCTCGCCGAGGCGCCAGCTCTGGACCTGCCGGCCGGAGGCGAAGCTCAGCTCGGGCTCGGCGGCGGCGATCTCCTCGTCGAAGCGCACCACCACCTCCTGGCCGTTGCGGCGCAGCGCCGCCTCGACCGCCCGCGGCGGCGCCGCCGCGGCCACCGTGACCTCGCCGCGGAGCGTGCGCCCGCCCTGGCGGGCCCGCACCGCGTAGCGTCCCGGCCGGCCCCAGGTGTGCTCGACGGCGGCGCCCCGGGCGCTCTGGCCGTCGCCCAGCTCCCACTGCCATTCGCCGCCGTCGGCCTCGAGCCGGACGGTGAGCGGCGCCTCGCCGGCGTGGCGGCCCAGCTCCAGCGGCTCCAGGAAGACGTCCGGGAAGCGGTCGGTCCCGGGATGGCGGGTGTAACGCACCACCGGACCGACGAGCTCGAGGGTCCGCGGATCGCTCTCGGCCACGAACACCTCGTAGTCGGCGCGGAAGTGGTCGTGCTGGTTCCGGGAGGCGGCCCAGGCGAAGAGCCGTCCGTCCACCGAGGCCATCGGGAAGTAGGCGTAGCCGTAGCCGTCGAGCGCCCGCGGGTCGTTCTTGCCCAGCACCGTCCCCACCTCGCGGCTCGCCAGGTCCATGCGGTAGAGCGGCCCCCCCGCCCCCGCCGACCACAGCCCCCAGCGGCCGTCGTGCGTGAAGTAGGGCTGGCAGCCGCCCAGCAGCTGGCGCTCGGCCACCCGCCGCCGCCCGGCGTCGTAGGGCGAGAAGTTGGGCCGCCCCGTCGTCGCCCAGGAGAGCGTCGGGTCGATCAGCCACGACCACTCCCCCGACGGCCCGCCCAGGAGCGGCCGCCCCGGTCCGCCGCCGGAGAGCTCCAGGAGCACCGGCACCCGCGCCGCCGAGAGGTAGATCAGCTCGTCGGGCTCCCGCCAGACGACGGCCCGGTTCTCGTGATGGGTCCGCGCCTCCGGCACCAGCACCCGGTCGCCGCTCCCGTCCGCCCCCATCAGCCGCAGCACCCCCAGCAGCCCCCCGGGCGGGTACTCCCGGAACGGCGCCGGCAGGCTCAGGTAGGCCACCCGCGTGCCGTCCGGCGAGATGTGCGGGCAGCAGTGATCCCGCCCCCGCTCCTCCGGCGACAGCTGCCGCGGCTCGCCGCCGTCCAGCCGTCGCGTCCATATCCGCCACGCCCCGGAGCGGTTCGACTCCCAGACCAGGAACCCCTCGCCCACGGTCCCGCTCGCCGCGTCCCGTCCGGCGCCCCGCTGACCGGCGGCGTCTCGGTTCCGAACCCCGGCACCGTCTTGACCACCGGCACCTTCGGCCGCCGCTTCCCGCGCCCCGGTCGCGTCGCCCGCCGCCCCCCCGCCCCGCTCCCCGGTCCGCGAATCCGCCGCCCCGCACGCCACCACCACCGCCGCCAGCCACAGCGCCGCCCACGGCCCCACCGCGCGACGACGTCCTCGCCGCCGCGCCACCCGAGCGCCACCCGCCGCCGAAATTGGCATCCTCTTCATCGCCTAGAGGGCCGCGCTTGAACCGCGACCCCGTTCCCCGCTCGCGCAGCCCTCGCCATTGACCCTGGGCCGCCGATCGAGCAAACCCCTACCAGCAAGAACTTCGCCAGACCCCCCAGCCGCCCGCAGACGCTATCAGCGACCTACCCTGTTGGCCGGGAATTGCGTGTCGACAGTCTCTTGCGGCACGAGGTTCATCTCCCGATTGGACGGCCCGTGAAGCTCTTCAGGGCCGGCTCCGGTCCCAGGCGGGCCCCGCCCCGGCCGGCCCCTCGCCACGGCCCTCCAAACCGACCCGCTCCCCCATCGACCACTGCCATCCGCCCCGGCCACCGGCCACCAACCCCTGTGCTAGGGTTTTTCGAGTCCGGCCTCCGCCGGGTCTCCAATCCAGGACACTACACTCCGCCATGCCGACCCCCCCAGTTCCCCGGGACCGGATCCCGGTCGTCATCCTCTGCGGCGGCCAGGGCACCCGGCTGCGCGAAGAGACCGAATACCGCCCCAAGCCAATGGTCGAGATCGGCCGCCAGCCCATCCTCTGGCACATCATGAAGCTCTACGGCCACCACGGCGTCGAGCGCTTCATCCTCTGCCTGGGCTACAAGGGCTGGGTCATCAAGCAGTACTTCCTGCGCTACCAGGAGATGATGCGCGACTTCACCGTCTCCATGGATGGCGTCACCCAGACCGAGTTCCACAACCGCATCGGCGAAGAGCGCTGGCGGGTGACCTGCGCCGAGACCGGTGAGGAGACCGCCACCGGCGCCCGGCTGTGGCGGGTGCGCGACTACGTCGACACCGACACCTTCTGCTTCACCTACGGCGACGCGGTGGGCAACGTCGACGTCGACAAACTGCTCGAGTTCCACCACGCCCAGGGCCGCATCGCCACCGTCACCGGCGTCCACCCCACCTCGCGCTACGGCGAGATGCAGGTCGAGAACGGCCGCGCCGTCGAGTTCAACGAGAAGCCGACGGTTGCCGAGGGCGTGGTCAGCGGCGGCTTCTTCGTCTTCCAGCGCCAGGTCTTCGACTACCTCGACGACGACCCCCAGCTCTTCCTCGAGTACGAGCCGCTCCGCAACCTGGCCCGCGACGGCCAGCTCTCGGTCTACCTCCACGAGGGCCACTGGGACCCCATGGACACCTACCGCGACTACCTCCACCTCAACCGCCTCTGGAAGGCCGGCAACCCGCCGTGGAAGGTGTGGGAGGACTGAGGGGGGGGCCGGCGGCGCTACGGCGCCGGGCCGGTGAGCTCGACCGCCCAGTTGAGGACGAGGGAGTTGCTGCCGGGGTTGAGGTCGTCGAGGCCGGCGTTGGAGAGGTGGTAGAAGACGACGCCGAGGCGTGAGCGGCGGCTGACGGCGTAGGACAGCTCGAGCATCGAGCGGAACTGGAAAGAGCCGCCCAGGTCCTTGTCGTCGCCCTTCTCGTAGAGGGCGACGCCGAGGCCGGGGGCGAGACGCCAGCGCGGGGCCAGCGGCAGGTCGCGGCGCAGGCCGGCGGTGAGGTAGTAGGCGCTGCGGTCGGTGCCGGCGGCGCCCACCACCGGCACCAGGCCCCAGCGCCCGGCCGGGAAGCGGACCTCGAGCCCGGCCTCGGCCGAGGCGCTCGAGCGGGCGACGTTGAAGACCCCGGCGTGGGCCGCCAGCTCGAAGCCCTGGCCCGCAGCGGGCGATGCCACCGACATCAGCAGCAGCGGCAACGACAGCAGCATTGCCGGCAATGCCTTCGCCGGCAGAGTTCCCAAGCACCCCGTTCTGGTCGGCCAGTGCATTTCGCCTCCCTCGAAGATCGCGCGATTGTACAGGCCGCGCTTGCAGACGTCGCCGGTCGGAAACCAAGCGTGGGCTATCCTCGACCTTCGTGGAAGGGAATGCAGGGCCGGGATCGGAACGACCCGTCGACGAACGGCCCGCAGCGGCCAGGCCCGCCGGGGAACATCCCGCGAGTGGGCACGACGGGGAGACCGGTCCGGCGCCCCGGGAGAGCGCTCTGGCAGCGAGCGGCGAGCGCCGGCTCTACGTGGTCGCCACGGTCCACCTCGACACCCAGTGGCGGTGGACGATCCAGGACACCATCCGCCGGTTCCTGCCCGACACCCTGCACCGCAACTTCGCGCTCTTCGAGCGGCTGCCGTGGTTCGTGCTGTCGTTCGAGGGCGCCTTCCGCTACATGCTGGTGCGCGAGTACTACCCGGCCGAGTGGGAGCGGCTGAAGGAGTGGGTGGCCGCGGGGCGGTGGCGGCCGGCGGGCACCATGCTCGACGCGCCCGACGTGAACGTCGTCTCGCCCGAGTCGCTGATCCGCCACGTGCTCTACGCCGATCGCTTCTTCGAGCGCGAGCTGGGGCGGCGGAGCCGTGACCTGTTCCTGCCCGACTGTTTCGGGTTCGGAAGGGCCGTGCCCTCGGTGGCCGCCCACTGCGGGCTGCTCGGCTTCTCGTCGCAGAAGTTCGGCAACTGGTCGGACCCCGAGAAGCTGCCCTTCGAGGTCGGGTGGTGGGAGGGCCCGGACGGCGCCGCGGTCCTGGCGGCGCTGCGGCCGGGGGGGTACGGCGAGGGGTTGGGCGAGGACCTCGGGCGCTCGACCGGGTGGGCCGAGCGTCTCGATCGGCTGGCGGACGAGTCGGGGCTGGGGGTGGGTCTCAAGTACGTCGGGATCGGCGACCGCGGCGGCGCCCTCGACGAGGAGTCGCTGGGCTGGCTGGAGGCCAGCCTGCGCGACGGCGGCCCGGTGCGGGTGGTGCTCGACGGCTCGGACCGGCTGTTCCGCGACCTCTCGGCCGCGGACGAAGCGGCCCGGAAGCGCCTACCCCGCCACCGCGGCGAGCTGCTGCTGCCCACCCACGGCACCGGCTGTCTGACCTCGCAGGCGACGCTCAAGCGACGCAACCGGCGCTGCGAGCAGCTGGCCGACGCCGCCGAGCGTGCCGCCGCGGCAGCGGCCCTCCTGGGGGCCGCCCCCTACCCGCAGGAGGCCCTGAACGACGCCTGGCTGCGCTTCCTGTGGCACCAGATGCACGACGACCTGACCGGCACCTCGATCCCCGCCGCCTACCGGTTCACCGACAACGACCAGGTGCTGGCCCTCAACCGCTTCGCCGGGGTGCTGACCGAGGCGGTCGCCGCCGTCGCCCGGGGGCTCGACACCGCGGGCGAGGGGCTGCCGCTGGTGGTCTACAACCCGCTATCGATCGACCGCGAGGACTTGGTCGAAGCCGTGGTGCGGCTACCGGCCGGCGTCAGCGGGGTCCGGGTGCTCGATCCGGTGGGGACGGCGGTGCCCTGCCAGTCGGCACCGGCGGCCGGAGGCCGGCACCGCCTGGTCTTCCTGGCCCGGGTGCCGGCGGTCGGGTTCGCGGTCTACCGGGTGCTGGCGGCCGACGAGCAGGCGAGCGACGGCACGGGGGCGATCGCGAGAGGACGCACCGGCCACCGGGCGGACGCCGGCCTCCGGGTCGACGCCGCCGGTCTCGAGAACCACCGCTACCGGGTGACCCTCGACGCCGGCGGCGACGTGGTCTCGATCCACGACAAGCGGCTGGACCGCGAGCTGCTGGCCGCCCCGGTCCGCCTCCAGCTTCTCGCCGACCGCTCGACCCGCTGGCCGGCCTGGGAGGTGCAGTACAGGACCGTGGCCGCGCCCGCCCGGGAGTTCGTGGGCGGCCCGGCCGAGGTGCGGGTCGCCGAGCGGGGCCCGGCGCGGGTGGCGCTCGAGGTCCGCCGGCGGGCGCGGGGCTCGCGCTTCGTGCAGCGGGTGCGGCTGGCCGCCGGCGGCGCCGGCGAGCGGGTCGAGTGGCTGACCGAGATCGACTGGGGCACCCGCGGCCGGCTGCTCAAGGCGGTCTTCCCGCTCACCGCCCGCCACCCCGAGGCCACCTTCGACCTCGGCCTCGGCGCCATCCGGCGCGGCAACCGCCGGCCCGAAAGGTACGAGGTGCCGGCCCAGCAGTGGGCCGACCTCACCGACCGCTCGGGCGAGTGGGGCGCGTCGGTGCTCGACGACTGCAAGTACGGCTGGGACAAGCCCGACCACGGCACCCTGCGGCTCAGCCTGCTGCGCGCACCGCGCACCTTCCGCAAGTTCCGGCACCAGGCCACCCAGGACCACGGGCGCCACCGGATGATCTGGGCGCTCGCCGGCCACGCCGGAAGCTGGCAGGACGGCGGCGTCGCCTGGCAGGCGGCGCGGCTCAACCAGCCGCTGATGGCCTTCGAGTGTCCGCCGTCGCCTGGGCCGCTCGGCCGCACCTTCTCGCTGCTGTCGATCGACGACCCGGCGGTGGCGGCGCGCGCTTTCAAGCAGGCCGAGGACGGCGACGGCTGGGTGCTCCGGCTCCAGGAGCTGACCGGACGCCGCACCGGACCGGTGAGGATCCAGACCGCGGCCGCCATCGCAGGAGCTGTCGACTGCGACGGCTGCGAGCGGCCTCTAGCCGGAGAGCTGGGTAACAGGGCGTCGCAGCGCGGAGGGAGGCGGTCCAGCGAGGGGCCGGACGCCAGCGGAGCTCCATCGAGTGAAGCTACGAGTAGCGAAGCTGAGGATGGGGCAGCCGAAGCGGCGGGCACCGTCAGGGTGACCGCCGCTGCGGAGGCCATGGGGGAGACAGTCCCTGCCTCCGCCGACGGCCGAGGCGCCGACCCCAGACGTGCCCAGGCCGCCGTGCGAGACGGCAGACTCGAGCTCGGTCTCGGGGGTTTCGCGCCGCGCACGGTACGGCTGCGGCTGGCCTTGCCGGGCGTTGCCCTCGAGCCCCTGACCGCCCACAAGGTGGCCTTCGACCGCGACCTGGAGGTGGCGAGCTCTCAGGGGCGGCCGGTGGATTTCGACGGACGGGGTCGAAGTTTCCCGGCCGAGCTGATACCTGCGCGGGTGGAGTCCGGCGGCGTGGTCTTCGAGCTGGCGCCGGCCGGCGAGCGGCCGCGGGGGCTGGCCTGCCGGGGGCAGACGCTCGAGCTGCCGGCCGCGGGGCCGGGCCGGTTGCTGCTGCTGGCGGCAACGGTGGGCGGCGACGTCCGCGCCTCCTTCGACCTCGGCGACCAACCGAGGGAGCTGAAGATCCACGACTGGACCGAGCCGGTGGGGCGCCGCGAGCGCCGCCGCTGGGGCCGGCGGCAGACCGGCTGGATCAAGCGGCAGCCGGTGGCCTGGTACGCGACCCACCGCCACGACCGCGAGGGCGGCGACGAGCCGTACGTCTTCTGCTACCTGTTCCGCTACTCGCTGGCGGTGCCGGCCGGGTGCCGCACCATCGGCCTGCCCGATCAGCCCCGGGTACGCCTGTTCGCGGCGACTTTCCTATCCGGCCCTGCCGAGGCGCTGCGCGCCGCCACGCCCCTCTACGACTGACTGCTTCGCTCGCCGATCTGGGCAGCGCCCGCTTCGCTGACCTCCTTCTGGACGCCGCCCTCGACGCCGCCGCTCTCGACGCCGCCGGCCCGCACGGCGGCGCCGTCAGAGGCGCCGGCCTTGCCGGCGGTGGTCTCGACCGTGCCGCTCCCGGCGGTGCCGGTTGCGGAGCTGCCGCTGCTGCGGGCGCCGGGCGCGACGCCTTCCGAGGCCGGCGAATCGGCCGGCAGCTCCCAGGTCGAGCGCTCCTCGTCGAAGGCCGGCAGGGTGATGGTCTCGCCGGCGGACTGGCGGTACCGGTACTCCCAGAGCCGGGCGTACTTGAGGAACGAGCCGAAGTCCTGCAGCGAGCAGACGATCAGCCCGCGCACGCCGTCGAGGATGCCGAGCTGCAGGAGGTAGGTGCGGAAGAAGCGCCACAGCGGGCGGCCGGCGATCTCCAGGACACCGGCCCGGCGGCCCTCGCGGAAGCCCTGGGCGGCGCCCCACTCGGCGTAGTTGAGGAGCTTCTCGAAGTACTGCTGGAGCGAGCGGAAGGTGTAGTGCACCAGGGGGTTCTCGAGCACCGGCACCGGCGGCTCGATCTGGAGGTCGGCGTGCACCCGGCGGTCGGGGTAGCGGCCGTGGTGGCGATCGAAGAGCCGGATCACCTTGTCGGTCGACCAGCCCGAGTGGCGGATCACCCGCCCCAGCATCACGTTCTGGCGGCGCAGGTAGTAGCCGCGGTGCTGCGGCGGCCGGGCCAGCAGCGCCAGGATCTCGCGGGCCAGCGGCTCGGGGACCCGTTCGTCGGCGTCGAGGATCAGCACCCAGTCGTGCGTCACCCGGTCGAGCGACCAGTTCTTCTGCGCCGCCGAGCCGTAGTACTCGCGCTCCAGGATGCGGATCGGGAGCTCGCGGGCCAGCTCCAGGGTGCGGTCGGTCGAGTGGGAGTCGACCAGCAGGATCTCGTCGGCCCACAGCACCGAGCGCAGGCAGTCGACGATGTTCACCTCCTCGTTGTAGGTGGTGATGATCACCGACACCGGCCGGCGGCCGGGGACCGCCTTGAGCTCGTCGATGGTGGGCCTCTGCGCCATCTCTATCGGGTGGCTAGCGCCCGCCGGCCAGCAGCAGGCGCTCGATCCCCCGCGCCTTGCCGGTCGCCTCGTCGACGTCGAGCACCACCGCGGCCAGTCGCACGTCGCGCTTGGCGACCTCGAAGCTGCCGCGCGACTGCAGCAGGAAGCGTTGCAGGACCTTGTCGCTCCGCATGCCGATGATCGACGCGTAGGGGCCGGTCATGCCGACGTCGGTCAGATAGGCGGTGCCGCCGGGCAGCACCCGCTCGTCGGCGGTGGGGACGTGGGTGTGGGTGCCGAGCACGGCGCTCACCCGGCCGTCCAGGTAGCGGCCCAGCGCCTGCTTCTCGCTGGTGGCCTCGGCGTGGAAGTCGACCAGGATCACCTTGACCTCCTCGCCGAGGTCGGCGAGCAGCCGGTCGGCGGTGCGGAACGGCGACTCCAGCGGTTTCATGAACACCTGGCCCTCGAGGTTGAGGGTCGCCACCGGCACCCCCGCCGCGGTCTCGCCGAGGTGGAGTCCGCGCCCGGGGTTGCCGTCCGGGTAGTTGGCGGGCCGCAGCAGCCGGGGGTGGCGCTCGATCAGCGGCAGTCCCTCCTTCTTGTCCCAGATGTGGTTGCCGCTGGTGAAACAGTCTACCGGCAGCTCGTCGAGCTCGGCCATCACCTGCGGGGTGACCCCGAAGCCGCCGGCGACGTTCTCGACGTTGACCACCACGTAGTCGGCCTGGTGGCGGTCCACCAGCTCGGGCAGCTCGCCGGCCAGCACGGCGCGGCCCGGCTTGCCGACCACGTCGCCGATGAACAACAGCTTCATTGGACCTTTCCGGGGCGCCTCAGCGGGCGTACTCGACCGCCCGCGTCTCGCGGATGACGGTGACCTTGATCTGGCCCGGGTAGGTCAGCTCGTTCTCCACCTTGCGGGCGATGTCCTTGGACAGCCACAGCGCCCGCTCGTCCGAGAGCTTCTTGCAGTCGACGATGACGCGGATCTCGCGGCCGGCCTGGATGGCGAAGGTCTTCTGCACCCCCTTGAAGCTGCCGGCGATCTCCTCCAGCTTCTCGAGACGCTTGACGTAGGTCTCCAGCACCTCGCGGCGGGCTCCGGGGCGCGCCGCCGACAGGGCGTCGGAGGCGGTGACCAGCACCGCCTCGACGGTCTGCGGATCGTAGTCGCCGTGGTGGCAGGCCATGGCGTGGATCACCGCCTCGCTCTCGCCGTACTTGCGGAGCAGGTCGATGCCGATCTCGATGTGCGAGCCGTCCATCTCGCGGTCCACCGCCTTGCCGACGTCGTGGAGCAGCCCGCCGCGGCGCGCCACCGCCACGTTGGCCTTGAGCTCGGCGGCCATGGTCGAGGCCAGGAAGGCCACCTCCTTGGAGTGCTGAAGCACGTTCTGGCCGTAGGAGGTTCGGTAGCGCAGCCGCCCGACCAGCTTGACCAGCTCGGGGTGGACGTTGGGGATGTTGAGCTCGAGCAGCGCCGCCTCGCCCTCCTGCTGGATACGCTGGTCGAAGTCCGCCTTGACCTTCTCCACCACCTCCTCGATCCGCGCCGGGTGGATGCGGCCGTCGGCCACCAGCCGCTCGAGCGCCACCCGGGCGATCTCGCGGCGATAGGGGTCGAAGCCCGACAGGATGACCGCCTCGGGGGTGTCGTCGACGATCAGGTCGATGCCGGTCGCCATCTCGAAGGCGCGGATGTTGCGCCCCTCGCGGCCGATGATGCGCCCCTTCATCTCGTCGCCGGGCAGCATCACCACCGACACCGTGGCCTCGGCCACGTAGTCGGAGGCCGAGCGCTGGACGGCGGCGCCGATGATCCGCTGGGCCTCGCGGCCGGCCTTCTCGCGAGCCTCGTCCTCGAGCCGCTTGACGGCGTGGGCCGCATCCATCCGCGCCTCGTCGACCAGCGACTGCTTGAGCTCTTCGACGGCCTGCTGGGCGGTCAGACCGGCGATCTGCTCGAGCTTGGCGCGCTCCGACTCGACCAGGGCGTCGAGCTCCTGCTGCTTGGTCTCGAGCTGCTTCTCGCGGCCCGAGAGCGCCCGCTCGCGGCCGCCGAGCTCCTTTTCGCGCTCGCCGATCTGGTCGAGGCGCTTCTCCAGGTTGTCCTCTTTTTGCGACAGCCGGCGCTCGAGGCCCTCGAGCTCGGCCCGGTGCTGGCGCGAAACCTTCTCGAACTCGCTGCGCGCCTGGAGCAGCTTCTCCTTGGCCGCCAGCTCGGCCTCGCGCAGCTTGGTCGCCCGCTCTCGCTCCGCCTCCTCGAGCGCCCGGGCAGCCTGCCGGCGGGCCTGGGCGGTGACCCGCCGCGCGGCACGGCGGATCTGCCACCACCAGACGATCAGCCCGACGACTGCGATCCCCTCGATCGCCGCCAGCAGAGTCAGCTTGTCCACCGTCGGACCCCCCTCGCGGAAGGTCAGGTGGGGGCGGGAGGATCGGCAGGCCCTACCCCGCGAACGGGGAGGAAAGCAGCATCCCCCGCGAAGCCGTGTGGGTCTCGAGGTTTAGAACCTGGTCCTCACCAGGTGGGTGTCCGCTCGGCGAGCCGTTAGCGTCCCCGTGAGACCGGGGCTGGCACAGGCCGCGCCGAAGAAGGACTCCCTCGACAACGCTGTTGGTTCTACAACTGAGTGACCCATCACAAACCACACAGGGGATACCAATTCATCGACTGCAACGGGTGGCGCGGCCGGCGGTCGTCAGTCCCCTAGCGCCTCTTCAAGCTGCCCGGCCAGAACCGTCACCCTCTCCTGGATCTCGGCCCGTTCCCCTTCCTGCCTCTTCCGGCATTGGAACAGTTCATCCGTCAGGTTGAGCGCCGCCAGAATCGCGATCTTGGCCGTGTCCACCGTCGAAACCTGACGCGAGATCTCCCGCATCTTGCCGTCCAGGACGCTGGCCAGACTCTGGAGGTACTCGGGATCTTTCTCTCCGCGAACGTGGTAGATGGCGCCGAAGATCTCCACCTCGGTTGCGGTAGTGGTCTTGGCGGCCATCGTCCCGTTCCCGCCGCCGCCCCGCGCAGACAAGTGCCGCCTCCGCAGGGGCTTAGGCCTGGTCGGAACTATAGCACAGGGGTGTGGGCCGCCGCCGCCCGGAGGTGGCGTTCAGAGCAGCTCCTCGAGCCGCTCGACGAGCTTCGCCACCTGCTGCCGCAACCGCTCCCGCTGGCGGGACCAGGCCTCGGCCTCGGGGGTGGCGGCCAGCCGCCGCTCGGCGCGTTTGAGCCGCGTCGTCAGGCGACGGTTCTCGGCCCGCAGCGACTCGAGCTCGCGGGCCGCCGCGGCGACCCGGCGCTCCAGGTCCTGGAGCCAGGGAACCGCCATCAGTCAGCCCGGACGGCAGCGGCTAGCCGGCCGGGGCGGGCTCGGGGGCCGGTGCGGCGACCGCCGGCGCCGGCTCACCGAGCGCCTCGCGGGCGGTCTCGACCACCCGGGCGAAGGCCTCGGCGTCACGCACCGCCAGGTCGGCCAGCATCTTGCGGTCGATCTCGCTCCCGGCCTTGTGCAGCCCGTCCATCAGACGGCTGTAGGAGAGCCCGTGGGCGCGGGCCGCGGCGTTGATGCGGACGATCCACAGGCTGCGGAAGGTGCGCTTGCGCTGCCGGCGATCACGGTAGGCGAAGGCAAGCGACCGGTCTACCGCCTGCTTGGCGATGCGGTACGAGCGCGACTTGGCGCCGTAGTAGCCCTTGGCCTGCTTCAGCACCTTGCGGCGCTTGCGGGTCCTTCTCGCTCCACGCTTGACTCTGGACATTCTGGAACCTCGTTCTCCACGCCCCCTCGGGGCGGTCGGCCGCCGGCCGCGGCCGGCGGGGCCAGGCGCGACAGGTTCGCTCCGCGCCGTGGCGGGTTGCGCGGCCCGGGCCGCTAGCCCTGGATGAGCCGCTTGATCTTGCCGGCGAAGGCCCCCACCACCAGGGTGGAGCGGCGCAGCCGGCGCTTTCGCTTCATGGTCTTCTTGGTCAGGATGTGGCTGTGTCCGGAACGGCGGCGCGCCACCCGGCCACCCCCGGTCACCCGGAAGCGCTTGGCGGCCCCGCGATGGGTCTTGAGCTTGGGCACGTCGGTGTCTCCTCGCGGCGCGCGCGGCGGCAACGCCGGATCAAAATATCAGTTTACCACCTCGGCGGCCGCGGGCCAGAGCGCACCGCTGCGCTCCGCCGCCAGCCCGCTGAGCACCGCCGCCACCTGGTCGAGCGGCCGCGGACCCAGGTCCTCACCGCTGCGCAGCCGGACCGCCAGCTGGCCGGCCTCTTCCTCGCGCGCCCCCGCCACCAGCATGCAGGGCACCTTGCGGAGCTGGGCCTCGCGGATCCGGTACCCCAGCTTCTGGTTGCGGTCGTCGAGCTCGACCCTGAGGCCCGCCGCCGCCAGCTCGCGCCGGGCACGCTCGCCGTAGTCGCGGAACTTCTCGGACACCGGCAGCACCACCGCCTGGACCGGCGCCAGCCACAGCGGGAAGGCGCCGCCGGTGTGCTCGATCAGGATGCCGATGAAGCGCTCCAGCGAGCCCAGCATGGCACGGTGGATCATCACCGGGCGGTGCTCGGCGCCGTCCTCGCCCACGTAGGTGAGGTCGAAGCGCTCCGGGAGCTGGTAGTCGAGCTGCACGGTCCCCAGCTGCCACTGGCGGCCCAGGGCGTCGCTGACCTGGAAATCCACCTTGGGGCCGTAGAAGGCGCCCTCGCCGGGGTTGACCTGGTAGGCGATGCCCCGGTTGTCGAGGGCGGTGGCCAGCGCCCGCTCGGCGCGCTCCCACAGCTCGGCGGTGCCCAGCGACTTGGCGGGGCGGGTGGAGAGCTCGATCAGCAGGTCCTCGAAGGCGAAGGTGCGGTAGATGTCGAGGATCATCTCGACCATCGAGACCACCTCCTGCTCGATCTGAGCCTCGGTGCAGAAGACGTGGGCGTCGTCCTGGGCGAAGCTGCGCACCCGGGTGAGACCCGAGGTGACGCCGCTGCGCTCGTAGCGGTGGAGCCGCCCGAAGTCGCTGTAGCGGATCGGCAGATCGCGGTAGGAGCGCAGCCGGGTGCCGTAGATCAGGCAGTGGGTCGGGCAGTTCATCGGCTTGACCGCGAACTGCCGCTCGTCGAGCTCCGAGAAGAACATCGCCTCCCGGTAGTTGTCGTAGTGCCCCGAGGTGTGCCACAGGTCGACGTCGAGGATCTGCGGCGTGATCACCTCTTCGAAGCCGCCCCGCCCCTGCCGCTCGCGGATGAACTCGACCAGCGCGTTGTAGACCACCGCCCCGCGGGGATGGAAGAACGGGCTGGCCGGGGCGTGCTCGTTGAAGCTGAACAGATCGAGCTCCGGCCCCAGCCGCCGGTGGTCGAGGGCCCGCGCCCGCTCCAGCCGCTCGAGGTAGTCGTCCAGCTCGCGCCGCGAACCGAAGGCGGTGCCGTAGATGCGTTGCAGCATCTCGTTGGTCTCGACGCCCCGCCAATAGACCCCGGAGGCCTCGAGCAGCTTGACGGCGCCGATCTGCGACAGCCGCTGGACGTGGGGGCCGCGGCACAGATCGACGAACCCGCCGTCGCGGAAGAGGGTGATGGTCTCGCCCTCGGGGATGTCCTTGAGACGCTCCACCTTGAGGGTCTCGCCGGCCTCGCGGAACAGCCGCTCGGCCTCCTCGCGCGACACCTCGAGACGCTCGAAGCGGCTGTCCTCGGCCAGGATATCGGCCATCTTGGCCTCGATCCGCTCGAGGTCCTCGGGGGTGAAGGCGCGGGGGAACCGGAAGTCGTACTGGAACTTCTCCGAGTGGTCCTTGCGCCCGACGTCGATCTCGGCCTCCGGCCACAGCCGCTTGACGGCGTCGGCCATCACGTGCTCGGCGCTGTGGCGGATGAAGGGACCGGCCGCCGGCGTGCCGGCGGTGATCAGCCGGAACTCGCCGCCGCCGAGGAGCGGCTGGCGCAGGTCGACCAGGCGGCCGTCGAGCTCGGCGCCGACCGCGTCGCGGGCCAGACGCGGACCGATCTCCGCCGCCACCTCGAGCGGCGTCGAGCCGGCCGGCGCCCGGCGCTCGCTGCCGTCGGGGAGCCGCAGGGTGATCGTCGTTTCGGACATCGCCAGCCGTCGCTTCTGAAGGGGCTCGAACGGGGGCCGGCGGGCGCGGCCCCGGGGATCGTGGGAAGGTGGTAGGCGCTAGCGGACTCGAACCGCTGACCTCTACCGTGTGAAGGTAGCGCTCTAACCAGCTGAGCTAAGCGCCTGTTGCCTCCGCGCCGGACCCGGACCGGAGGTCCTTCTGGTCCGGCATTGGCGGGGACTCCTGGTAGGCCCGAGCGGACTTGAACCGCTGACCTCTACGATGTCAACGTAGCGCTCTAACCAACTGAGCTACGGGCCTTTGTCAAACAGCCGCGGCGCTCCGACGAACGCCGCTCGGGAACCGTTCACGCTAACAAGCCGGCCGCGAGAGTGTCAACTCGCGCCGGGACGCACGGCAAGGGCTTCGACGAGTGCCTCTCCGGTGCGGAAGCGGGCGGCATCGGCCGCCGGCTGCTGGTGGAACCACGACCCGGGCGCCGGCAACCGCCCCTCCCAGACGGCCCCTGCCGCGTAGATCAGGTAGACGTCCCACGCCGGACCCCCGCGCCAGCCCACCGCTCGGGCTACCGCCTCCCCGGTGAGCTGGCCGGGATCGTAGAACTGCGCCACCCGCGGCTCGCCGGCGAACAGCTCGACCCGCCGCTCGGCCTTGACCGCCCGGTCCCAGGGCAGGGTCTCCATCCACACCACCAGCGCGTGGAGACCCGGGTCCGCCGCCAGCGCCTGTCCGATCGCCTCCGCCCCGGCCAGACAGACCGGGCAGGCCGGCGACAGCACCGCCAGCAGCCGCCGCTCCCCCGCCTGTCGCCCGAAGGCCTGTCGCAGCGGCTCGAGCGATCCGTCGAGCAGCACCGTCCCCGAAGGCGCCGTGCCGCCCTCCTCCGCCCGCCGCGCCGTCCCCACGCCCCAGCCCGCCGCCAGCGCCGCTCCGGCGATCGCCAGTGCCCATGCCGCGACCCGCACGCTGCAATCCTAGTGAACCCCATTTCGCGAGCCAGCACCGTCGGGCTATAGCTGGTCGGTCGACGAACAGATCCAGGTAGGGCCTGACCTCCGGCGACCGACCTCAGGCACGCCCGTCTCCGGCAGTCGGGAGCTGGATTCCGACTACCGACCGAGATCCAGGCAGGGCTCCACACCTCCAGGGTCGCGAGTGAAGCAAGAAGCCGAGCCCCGGCGCCCGTGAAGGCCCGGCTGTGGCCGTCTTGAACCTGAGCCACTACCCGGCGACGGCTGAGGGTACACATGAAGTGGGTCAGTCTCCACGGCCGTGAAGCCGGCCGGGGCGGGGTGCGACAGGGACCTGGAGCCAAGCGCGCTGCGCGGAGCCTCGAAGGTCAGACCCCGTCCAGCGCGAAGGCGGACAGGAGGAGCCGGCCCTCCCCCGTGAAGTTCTCCAGGGCCGGCTCCGGTCCCAGGCGGGCCCCGCCCCGGCCGGCCCCTCGCCACTCCTCGTCCAGACTGACCCACGCCACGACGATCCGCGCGCCCAACGCTCCGCCGCCAGCCGGATAACCGACTCCAGCGGCAATCCAGCTACCCCGCACGACGCCCACCGATGGATACTCACCGGCAAATGGATCCCGCCGATCACGAAGCGCCCCACGCCACCCGCCGCGGCTGGTGGGCCGTGGCGGCGCTGCTGGCCGCCGGGAGCGGCATCCAGCTGGCGCTCTGGCAACGGGCGGTGTGGCTTTACCGCGATCAGGTCGAGCTGCTGACGCTGGGCTGGCAGCTCGCCGAGGGCGGCGGCCTGGCTCCGTTCGGCAAGCTGATGACCGGTGGCTACCCGGTCCCAGGGGTGCTGCTCCAGCTGCTGATCGGCCTGCCGCTGGAGGTCTGGCCCGACTACCGGGCGCCGGGCCTGCTGCTGGTCGGGGTGCACCTGGCGGCCGGGCTGGTGCTGGCGCGGATGCTGGGCCGCGACTTCGGTGCGCCCTTCGCGGCGCTCTACCTGGCGGTCCTGTGGCTGTCGCCGTGGCGGCTCTACCACTCGGGGTTCCTGTGGGAGGCCAACTACCTGCTGCTGCCGGCGGCGGCCCACCTGGCGGCCTGCCGGGCGCTGGCCGAGCAGCCCCGGCGGGGCCCGTCCTGGGTCCTCGGGCTGCTGCTCGTGCTCACCCCGCAGCTCCACGCCAGCTTCCCCATCCTGTGGGTCGCCACGCTCCTACTCTGGTGGCGCGGGCGCCTGCGGCCGCGGCCGTGGCCGGCGCTCGCCGGGATGGCGACCGCCGCGCTCGGCCTGCTGCCCACGGCGGCCGCCCTGCTGGCGGGCGAGTCGCCGCCGCGACCCGAGGCGGCGGCGGGGTGGCTCGAGCGGCTCAACTCGGCCCAGAAGGCGCTCGTCTACTGGTTCCGCTTCGGCTCGCTCGACGTCGGCCGGCGCTACCGCGAGACGGTGCTCTGCGGCAGGCCCGGGGGGACGGGGGTAGCCGGCGGCGAGTCGCCCGCGGGCTGTCTGCTGGCCGACGCCACCCAGGTGGTGGCGCTGGCCTCGGTGGCCGCGGCGCTGGTCGCCGGCTGGTGGCTGTGGCGGCACTCCGGCGCTCGGTCGAGCGGCGCGATCGGCTGGCCGGAGCCGCCGGGCGCTTGCTGGGGCTGGTACCGCGCCTATGCTCTGGCCCTGCTGGCCGCGGTGCTGATCTGCGCCCCGGCCAGCCCGGTGCAGGTCCAGGGCTGGCAGCTGCTGCTGGCGCTCCCGGCCGCCTGTCTGCCGGTCGCCGGCTGGATCGCCGGGGTCTGGCCGCGCGGGCGGCCCTGGCTGCGGGCGGCCCTCGTCGTGTTCCTGTTCTGGCGGCTGCCGGCGGTGCTGGTGCTGGGTTGGGGGCACCCGATGTACGCCACCCCCGAGCGGCCCGACGACCCGCGTCACATGGTGCCGGAGGTGCTGCGGCCGCTCTTTCCGGCGCCGGGTCCTGCCGATTCACGGAGCAGGCCGGCCGACCCGATCGCGCGTCGCGTCACCCGTCGCGACCCGGGCGCAGCGAAGGCCACCGGCGCCCGGCCGCCCGAGTCGAAGGTCCGCCACTCCGTCAGGCGGCGGAGCGGAGCCTTCAGCGGCGGAGCAGCCGCTCGAGCTGCCCGGGGTCGGTGAGCCGCTCGCGCGCCTCGGCCAGCAGCTCGGAGGCCGCCTGCGGCTGGCCGAGCCGACGCAGCGTGTCGATGACCAGCGCGTAGGCGGCCGGGGCCGGGTTGCGCTCGACCAGCGAGCGCAGCACCTCGACGGCGGCCGCGGTCTCGCCGGTGTAGGCGTAGAGCAGCGCCAGCCGGCCGTAGGCCCGGGCGTCGGCCGGGAACAGCTCCACCTGCCGGCGGAGCGCCCGCTCGGCCTCGGGGAGCCGCTCGAGCTGGGCCAGCAGGTTGCCCTTGACCAGGTAGAGGTCGCGCGGCGGGCCGCTAGCTTCGCCTCCCCCTTCCCCATCCGCGGCCTCGGCGCGCTCGATCCGCTCCAGCCCGGCCGCCGGCCGGCCGCGGGCGAGGTCGACCTGGGCCAGCAGGACCAGCGCCTCCGGCTCCTCGCCACCGGCCGCGAGCGCCGCCTGCGCCTGACGCTCGGCCTCCTCGAGGTCGCGGGCGGCGAGGGCCAGCTGGGCGAGCAGCAGGCGGGGCGCCAACGGGTCCCAGTCGAGGGCGGCGCGGGCCAGCTCGGCGGCCTCCGGATAGTCGCCGAGCAGCGCCGCCACCCGCGCCGCTTCGAGCGACAGGTGCGGAGTGCCGGCCGACAGCTCGATCGCCTTCCGGTAGGCGGCCAGCGCCTCGCGGAGCTGCCCGCTCTGGCGGAGCGAGCGCGCCGCCTGCTCCCAGGCGATCACCATCCCGGGATTGGCGGCGAGGATCTCCTGGAGCGCCGCGGCCGCCTCGCGGTGGCGGCCCGCCTCGGCGGCGCGAACCGCCTCCTGCAGCCGGCCGAGCAGGTGGATCTGGCTGGCGGGGGCGGGCGCCGGTCCGGCGGCGGCGCTGCGGGCGCCGCCCAGGTAGCCCAGGGCCTCGAGCCGCCGGCGGGTCTCGGCGTCGACCGCGGCGGGGGGGCTGAAGCACCGCTCGACCGCTGCCAGCTCGCGCCTCAAGGGGGCCGCGGCGCCGGTCTCCGCGGGCAGCAGGTTGCGACGCTGGCCGGGATCCCGTTCGAGGTCGTAGAGCTCGGGCTCAGGGCTCTCGATGTACTGGAAGCGGCCGTCGACCATCGAGACGAGCTCGCTCCATCCGAAATAGAGGCGCGGGTAGTAGGACTCGGCGTAGAGCCGGCGCTCGGCGCCGCCGGCGGCCGGCAGGTCGAACAGCGGCCGCCCGGGCAGCCCGGCGGGCAGCTCCGCGCCGGCCAGGGCGGCCAAGGTCGGCACCAGGTCGATCAGCCCCGCCACCGCCGGCGTCCGCCACCCCGCCCCGCGGTTGCCCGGCCACTTGACCACCAGCGGCACCTGCAGGCTCTCGCGGTAGAGGAAGATGCCGTGCTCCTCCTCGCCGTGGTCGCCGAGGCCTTCGCCGTGGTCCGAGGTGACGACAATCGCCGCCTGCTCGTAGAGCCCCAGCCGGTCGAGCGCCGCCAGCAGGTCGCCGACCACCCGATCGGCGGCGGCGATCTCGCCGTCGTAGGGCGAGGCGTAGCGCGAGGCCCAGGGCTCGGGCGGCCGGTAGGGCGCGTGCGGCTCGTAGAGGTGGAGAAAGAGGAAGAAGGGCCGCCCGGCCACCGACTCGAGCCAGGGCAGCACCGCCGTGAGGGTCGCCGGGCCCGCGCGCTGGAGCCCCTCGGGGCCGAGCCCGGCGCGGTAGTCGATGCGGTCCTCGTAGAGGTCGAAGCCCTCCGCCATCCCGGTCTCGCCGCGCAGCACGAAGGCCGACACCGCGGCGCCGGTGGCGTAGCCGGCGCCGGCCAGCAGTCGCGGCAGCCAGGGCAGGCCTGCGCCGTCGAGGCGGTAGCCCATGTTGTCGCGCACCCCGTGCGCCGGCGGCAGCAGACCGGTGAGCATCGAGGCGTGGGCGGGAAGGGTGAGCGGCATGTGGGTCCAGGCGCTCTCGAAGACCTCGCCGTCGGCCGCCAGCCGGTCGATGGCCGGGGTCTCGACCCCGGCGTAGCCGTAGGCCGGCAGGCGGTCGGCCCGCAGGGTGTCGATCGAGACCAGGACCAGAGGCGGGCGCGAAACGGCGAGCGGCGAATCCGAGCTCCCGCCGCAGGCCCAGGAGACCGCCACCAGCGGCAGGAGCGCCGCCGCCCGGCCGCTCATCCGGCGATCTGCCGCAGCATCCGGCGCGCCTTCTCGAGGTCGGGCCCGTAGCGCTCCGGGGGCGCCGAGGCCACGAAGCGCTCGAGAGCCGAGCGCGCGCGGTCGCGCTCGCCCACCTCCATCGCCACCACCGCGATGTTGTAGAGCACGTCGTGGAAGTCGCTTTCGAGGGCGACGGCGCGCTCCCAGGCGTCGAGCGCCGAAGCCGGCTGGCCCAGGTTGTAGCGGGCCGCCCCCAGGTAGTTCCAGGCCAGGGCCAGGTCGCGGTTGAGCGCCAGCGCCCGCTCGGCCTGATCGCGCGCCTCGGCCCAGCGCTGGCGGCGCAGCGCCACCAGGGCCAGGTTCTGATGGGCCTGCGGGTTGCGGGAATCGCGGTCGAAGACCCGCTGCAGGACGGCCGCGGCCTCCTCCTGCCGCCCGCCCTCGGTGAGCACCAGGCCGAGGGCGTTGAGGGCGTCCGGGTCGCCGCCGGCGGCCAGCGGCCGGAGCAGCGCCACCCCCTCTCCGGCCCGCCCAGCCTCGGCCAGGGTCAGCCCCAGCTGGCGGAGCAGCTCGTCGGAGGCCACGCCCCGCCGCCGCGCCTCCTCCATCGTCGCCAGCGCCTCGTCCCGCCGGCCGGCCTCGAGCTGGATCTGGGCGAGCTGGTAGTAGGCCACACCCATGTCGGGGCGGCGCTCCATCACCTCGCGGACCATCGACGCGGCCTCCGCCAGCTCGCCCGTCCGGTAGAGGTGGAGCGCCTGGTGGAGCTTGCGGTCCAGCTCGACCAGCCGCTTGGGGTCGTCCTCGACGCCGTAGGACTGCTTGGCGGCCGCGGCGCCGCCCAGGTAGCCCAGGCTGCGCAGCGCGGCGCGCTCCTCTGCGGCCACCGGTCCGCGGGCCGGCGGCCAGGCCGACTCGGCGGGCAGCAGCGCGGCCAGCTCGCGCACCGCGGCGCGCTCCTCGGCCGCCAGGTTGCGCCGCTCGCCGGGGTCCTGCTCGAGGTCGTAGAGCTCGGGCTCGGGCAGGGCGATGAACTTGCGGCCGTCGCGGATGGCCCCGCGCAGCGGCGCCCAGCCGCGGTCCAGGTTGGCCGACAGCGCCTCGAAGTAGGTGGCCGGGGCCTCCTCCCGGTCGCCGCCAACCAGCGGCCGGCCCGGCAGCCCGGGCGGCGCCGTCACCCCGGTGGCCGCCAGCAACGTCGGCAGCAGGTCGACGTGGCTCGCCGGCCGGTCGCTGCGTCCCGCCGCCAGCCCCGGCGCCCACAGCACCAGCGGCACCCGCAGCGTCGGCTCGTAGGCGAACAGCCCGTGGGTGAGCTCGCCGTGCTCGCCGAGGGCCTCGCCGTGGTCGGCGGTGAAGATCACCAGCGCCGAAGCATCGCCGCCGGTCGCCTCGTCGAGCAGCGGCGCCAGGAAGGCGTCGACCGCCGCCACCTCGCCCAGATAGGGGTCGGCGGCGAAGCGCGAGGCCCACGGCTCGGGCGGCGCGTAGGGGGCGTGGGGGTCGAAGAGATGGACCCACAGGAACCGGCGGCGGCCGCTCTGCGCCCGCCACCATTCGAGCGCCGGACCCACCACCTGGTCGCCGCGGCGCTCGGCGTAGTCGGCGTCCTGCTGGTGCGAGCCCTCCGGGTAGCGGTCGTCGTAGACCTCGAAGCCGCGCGCCAGCCCGAAGCGGGCGTCGAGCGGAAAGGCGCCGACGAAGGCGGCGGTCGAGAACCCGGCCGCCGACAGCAGGGTGGCGGCGGTGGGGATCTCCGCCGGCAGCACGAAGCCGCTGTTGTCCCGGATGCCGTGCTCGTAGGGGTGCAGCCCGGTGAGGATGTTGGCGTGCGACGGCAGGGTGACGACGTTGTGGGCGTGGGCGCGGGCGAACACCAGCCCGCCCGCCGCCAGCCGGTCGAGCGCCGGCGTCGCCGCCCGCTGGTTGCCGGCGAACCCCAGCGCGTCGGCCCGCAGGGTATCGACGGTGATCAGCAGCACGCTCTCGACCACCGGCGGCGCCGCCCCCGAGGCTCCGGCGCTGGCGGGTGACGATCCCGGCGACGGCGACGCCGTCTCGCCGGCTCCTGCCGGGGTCGCGCGCTCACAGCCAACGAGAGCCAGCGCCATCGCCCCGAGCGCCGGCCCCAGCCGCATCTTCGTCCACGGAAGCCCCCACCGACGACTCATGCCCTCGGCAGTCTAACCCCGCCCAAGCGGCGTGCGGGGCCTGGCATGGCACGTGCTACGCTGGCTCGCCCCGGGGAGGCTGATGGAGGGTTGATGGACGGTTCCGCAACCGCCGACAGCGTCCCGAGACGCCGCCCCGCCCACCGTTTCGCCCGCGCTCTTCGCCGCCTGCCGTGGTGCCTCGCCGCGGCCACGCTGGGGCTGCCGGGCTGGCCGGCGGCCGCCGCCGATGAGACCTCCGGGGACCCCGTCTTCGCCGACCGCAGCGCCGAAGTCGGGCTCGACTTCGTGCACTTCAACGGCATGTCCGGCGAGTACTACTTTCCGGAGATGACCGGCGCCGGTGCGGCGCTGGTGGACTACGACGGCGACGGCGACCTCGATCTCTATCTGGTCCAGGGCCACATGATGGGGCCGGGCAAGACGCTCGCCGACGCCGTCTTCCAGCCGCGCCATCCGCTGCCGCTGACCGACCGGCTGTACCGCAACGACGCGGCACCGGCCGGGGCGGACGATGCGGAGGGCGCGGTGGCGCCGTTCCGCCTCGCCGACGTGACCGCGGCGGCGGGAATCGAGGCCCCGGGCTACGGCATGGGGGTCGCCGCCGGCGACGTCGACAACGACGGCTGGGTCGACCTCTACGTCACCAACTTCGGCCCCAACCAGATGCTGCGCA
>JBFGCA010000028.1:0-44903 GCA_041567315.1 Thermoanaerobaculia bacterium
CAAGCCCCCGACGCTCCACGACCAGCTCAAGGCCGAGCTGGCCGCGGCGGTCGAGGAGGGACCGCTGACGGACCCTTGGGAACGACTGCCTCATCGGCAGAGCCCGGTCTTTACGATGCTCGAATACTCACGGCAGTTTCCGGATCGGGGCTGGTACGTCAACTTCCAGCGGGACAAGTACTGGCAGAAGAGCGGGGGCCGGTTCACCGTCAATCTGATGGTCTCGATTCCGGGCCTCGAGGAGCTCGTGCGCTTCGGCCTCCCCCCGCTCGACCGGGGCGGGGTGCATCCCTGGGTGGCCAGCGCGCGGCTGCCGATGATCGACGGAGGCCGCGACGTCTGGTGGCAGGTCGGCCGGCGGACTCGGCTGCCGAAGCTCGCCGCGGAGGTCGCCGAGACGCTGGCGCGGTACGGGCTGCCGTGGTTCGAGGAACACGGCGACGTGGCCGGCCTCGCCGGCTGGTTCGAGCGGGAGCAGAACTTCTGGCTGGCGGCGCTGGCCCGGGCGGCTGCCGGCGATCTGGAGCGCGGGCGCATCGACCTCCAGCGGCACCTGAGCCATCCGCCGCTGCCTGCGCCGCACCTTCACGAGTCGATGTTCGACCGCGCCCTGAATGCCGGTCTGGTGGACTCGCGGTTCGTCGAGGAGGCGAAGACTGTCCTCGCCAAAGGCCGCAACCTCATGGACGCCGCCGAGGAGCTCTTCGGCGGGTTGCGAGCTCGGAATCGGTGACCAGGAGCCGGAGGGGCTCGAGCCCACGGCTAGGTCGCCAGCCGCGACGCGTCCCGATCCGGCGTTGGTAGGCTCGACGGGCTTCGAGTCAGTGCCCGCAGTCTGAACGGCCCGGGAGTGAGAGCATGCGATCGAGAATCTGGGTAGCGATCTCTTTGTCCGCGTGCATCCTGCTTGCGCCTGCCGCCCGTGGTTTCAGCAAGGAGTCGGCACCCGCCGCTCCTGCAGAAGGGACCGGACCCCTGCCGGGCATCCGGCTCGCCGAGACGCTGGCAACCGTCACCGGGATCGCCATCACGCCGCTGCTCGGGGTGAGCGTCGTCGGCGCCTGGCAGTACTACCACGCGGACGAGAGCGTGCGGCCGACGCTGCCCTGGTACACGGCGCGGTGGTTCTGGGTTCCGGCGTTGATCGTGGGGCTGCTCCTGGCGCTCAAGGATCCGATCCTGGGGGTGATCCCCGGCGCCAAGAAGCCGCTCGACGCGCTGGACGTGCTGGAGAACAAGGCCAGCGCCATCGTCGCGGCGCCTGCGGTCGTGCCGATGTTCCTGAGTGCCTTTGCGGTGACCCGAGCGACGGGTCGGGCCGCGGATGCCGGCGGCCTCGGCGTGAGCCAGGCGGGGCTGGCGCCGCTGCCGGGCTTCCTGGAGGATCTCCCGTCGGCGATCGGGCTGGCGCTCGGCGGGCTGGGCTTCCTGGCGGCGTTCTTCTGCGTCTGGCTCGCCTTCCACGCGATCAACGTGCTGATCCTGCTGAGCCCGTTCGGGGTGCTCGACACCTTGCTGCGCGCGATCAAGCTGCTGGTGCTCGTCGTGCTCGTCGGCGGCACGTTCCTCCACCCATATCTCGGCCTGCTCGTGGCGCTGGTGATTTTGGCGGCGGCGATTCCGCTGGCCGGGTGGTCGTTCCGGCTGATGGTCTTCGGGGGCGTGCTGGCGGCGGACCTGGTCACCCGGCGGCACCGCCACGAGGCGGCCACGGCAAGCGTGCGGGCGTTCACGGTCGGTCAGCTCGGGAGCGCCCGGGCGCGGACCTACGGCGTGGTCTCGGCCGGCGAGTCGGGCGTCAGCTTCACCTACCGCCCCTGGCTGGTGCTGCCGCGGCGGCGGGTGGAGCTCCCGCCGGGCTCCTACCGCGTCGGAAGGGCGATCCTCTGCCCGATCCTCCGGCTGACCCCGGAAGGCCAGGAACCGGTCGCGGTCCTCCGGCTGCCGCCGCGCTACCGCGGCCACGAGGAGCGGCTGGTCTCGGTCCTCCTCCTCGCCGGCGTCGACGACCTGCCCCTGCTCCGCGGGATCAGGGCGATCTGGACGTGGCTCAAGGAGACGGCCGGCCGCGGCAGCCGGGAGGCGGCGCGGCTGGCGGGCCAGGTTCGGGAGGAGCTGCTGTCATAGCGGGCCGGCCGGGACCGACGATGTCGCCCTCAGGCGGCAAGTCCGCGGCGGGGTCTCGAGCGCAAGACTCGGACCCGCTTACTGCTCAAGCGGCAGGGGCCCGCGTGGCAGGCCGCCTGCTAGCATCGCACCGCTGAGGTTCGATGATGACGCAGACGATCGACATCCAGCCGTTCCAGGAGGGGTGCGATGCGCGCTAGGAGCTGGGTGAGATTGCCCATATGGGCGGTTCTGCCGCTCCTCGCCGGCTGCGACGGGCCCATCGCGGTCGACGGCCGGGTCCTGGACGCCGGTGGCGAGCCGGTCCCCGCAGACTCCGAGCGATCGTCGCCCTCCGCGCCGGCTCTGCCCGGGTTCGAGGACTATCCCGCCACCGACGCCTTCACCGGGGAGCCCGCCCCGGTAGACCTCGAGAGCCACCCGGATGCAAAGACCTTTCGAACAGCGCTGACACGGGACGCCGAGGCGGGTGCGGAGCAGGCGCGATTCGCCGGGCATTATCGAATCGTGGTGATCGGCTGTGGCACGTCGTGCAAGGCCGTGTGGGCGGTGGATCTCATCGACGGTAGCGTCCATAGCCTCTTCACGGCGAGCTACGGCGTGGCCTTCCGGCCCGACAGCCGCCTGATCGTGGAGAACGACCCGGCCACCTACGAGAGCCTGCTCGAAGAGATGCCGGCGGCCGAGGTGGAACGGGTAATGCGCACCTACGGCCCGCCCCGATTCTGGGTCGAGAACGAGGGCACGTTCGAGCAGATCGGTCCCCACGGGCTCCGGATCGATCCGCAGACCGGGAAGATCGTTGCCGCCTCGGCGGGGCACGGGACCGCGAGCTGGCAGTGCACGAACGACCTGGAGGTGCGCTGCGGCGGAGGGACGTGCGAGGTCGAGACCGCGGACGCCTTCACGCCGATGAGCGTTACCGTGGACGACTCGGGTGCGATCAGCGTCTGCGCCTACTCGGGCTGCTGGGAGGGCACCGGGGAGGTCTTCGAAAGCGGCGAGTTCCTGGTGCTGGCGGGCCAGGACCTGGAGTTTTCGACCTCTCGGGATTCGCCGTCCTCCAGGGCCGACATCGCCATCGCGATCGATCGAGCCGACGGCGTGGCGACCCTCAAGGCGGCCGAGTTTGCCCATCCCCTGTTGTGCGAGCGCCTCGAAGGCGGTCCCTAGCAGCCCGCCACCGGACCGGGATGCAGGTGCCGGTCATCGGCCTTCAGAAGCCGCTAGCGGTAGACCTCGCGGCCCGGTCGTCGACCTCAACCGTCCAGGCCAAGGTCGCGCTCTAGCTCATCCAGGGTCCAGCGGCGAGCGGGCTTCTCGAGCCGCTCGATCGCGACATAGCGGTCCTCCATCTCGTCGAGGTGCTCGAGGATCGCCTCCCGGACGCAGTAGGACTTGCTGCGGCCAGTACGGCGCGCCAATCGCTCGAGACGCTTCGCGACCTCCGGACTGAGGCGGACGCAGACCATGGCTGACCGAGCTTACTCGCATGACACTCAGGCGCAGGGTAACGAAAAACCCGCCCGGACGCCCCGAGCGCGAGCCCGAATAGCGCCGGCTGTCCCCGAGGTTCTCGACGGGTTCCTGCCGACCCTCTGGACGCAAGACTTGGGCCGCTTCACTCGCCTCGCAGCAGCGCCTGCGGATCGATCAATTCGCCGGCCAGGATGACGTGGCGGATCTTCTTGAGGTTGGCGACGTCGACGGTCGGGTCGGCCTCGAGGATCAACAGGTCGGCGTCGTAGCCGGGCTTGAGCTGGCCGACCTTGCGCCACGGGAAGAGCTCGCCGACGTTGCCGGTGGCGGCCGCCAGGGCCTGTCGCGGCGTGAGGCAGGCATCGACCAGCATCTTCAGCTCGATGTGGAGCGCGATGCCGGGCAGGGTGCCGAAGGCGGTGGTGCCGCTGCCCGCGAGGTATCTGGCGCCCGCCCGGCAGTAGACCGCCTCCAGCGCGATCATGCGCTCGGCGGTGCCCGCCGGGAACCGGTCGCGGGTGCCGTCCGCGGGCCGCTGCGGCTCCCCGGTGACGCGGTCGGCCGGCAGGTGGATGTCCGCCGGATCGAGCAGCACCGCTGCCGGCTCGTCCCAGGGATTGGCGTGACCGGGGAGCTCGAGGTAGAGGATCGCCAGCGTCGGGATCAAGCCGACTCCGGTCTCGGCCAGCATGCCGGCGTGGGCCAGGACCGCGGGCGCCTCGAGGTCCAGCCCGATGAGGTGCTCATAGAACGCGAGGCGCGGGGGGCCGAACGGCGAGCGGGCGATCTCGCTCCGCAGCGGCTCCGGCACCAGGTCCAGCGAGTAGCGGCTGGTGTGGACGAAGGCCATGACCCCGGCCTCGATCGCCTGGCGATAGGTCGTGGCCCCCAGCTCGCCGATGGTCGCCAGGCCCAGCTCCCGGGCTCGGCGCGCCACGGTCCGCACCTGGGGCGGCGACAGGGTGTAGTGCAGGAGGAGGACCCGGACGCCGTCCCGGGCCAGTCGCTCGACCTCGGCGACGAGCTCTTCATCGCTCAGCCGCCGTCCCTCCGCCAGCAGGGTCTCGAAGGTGAGCCGCTCGGGCGGCACGCTGCTCTCGTCGTAGCCGCTGAGGGTGGTCAGCCGGGCGATGCGCGGGCCGGGGTCGGCGTCGAGATACAGCGCGCCGCGGCGGCGATTCCCGTCGATTCCGACGATCGAGGTGACGCCCATCACCAGGTAAGCGTTGGCCTGGGCCTGGTTGTTGACGGTGGCGAAAAGATCGTGAAGTCCAGGCACCACATAGGTGCCGCTTGCGTCGAGGACCCTGGCGCCCGCCGGGACCTCCAGGCTCCCCCGCGGCCCGGCCGCCACGATCGCTCCGTCCTGCACGACCACGATCGAGTCGGGGACGTCGGCGCTCGACGCGCCGAACTGCGACACGTCGACGAGGGTGCCGCCGGCGATGACCAGCGGCGGCGCGCCTGACCGAGCGCGGGTCCCCGCCGCGTCCCCGGCGACGCCGACCGGACCACCCTCGAGCACGGGCGCACGAGGGCGAGCCTCCGGCCCCGGGGGGCCACTGCCGATGAGGGCCCCTAGCAGCGTGGCGAGCCCTACGATCGACGAGAACGGGAGCAGACAGGGTCGAGACATGGTCCTCCTCCCTCGCCGTGGGCGGCGGACTCTATAGCAATCGGCCCCGCGGCAGGAGGATCCGCCCCCGTCAGTCGGCACCCGGCTCGGCAGCGCTGTCGGCGGGTCTCGCCTGGGTGCCGGTGTCGAGCAGGATCTTCCACTCGCCGCTCGCGGTGCGCCGCCAGACGGAGAAGAAGGTTCCGGTCAGTCTCAGCGGTTGGCCGTCGCGGTCGCGGGTCTCGATCCGGAAGAGCCCGGTGGAGAGACCGAGGCTGCCGTCTTCGAGGGCCGCCACCCGCTCGGGCTCCCAGGTGATCACGGGGCCGTCCGGCGCGGAGAAGCCGGCCCACTGTTCGAGGATCGCCTCGGGGCCGCGGAGGTTGCCGTGCGGGGTCGAGAAGACGGTCTCGGCGGTGAGGAAGGACTCGAATGCCTGGCGATCGCGGTTCGCGGCGGTCTGGGCGAAGGCCCGCTCGGCGGCTTCCAGGGAAGCCTCGAGAGCTACGAGATCGACGCTCTCGGCGACGGCCGGAGCGAGGGCCGCAGTGGCAAGGAGAAGGGCTGCAATCGAAGCACGCATGGCCGGGGATCTTAGCGCCCGGTTGTAGGATAGTCGGCACCGGAGGACCGGGGAGCTTCTAGAGCGGGAGGTGGACACGGTGACTGGGAAACTGCTGTTGTCGGGCGTGGTGGTCGTGCTGGCCCTCGGGCTCATGGCCGGGCCATCGAGTGCGAGCGAAGAGGCCGAGGCGAGGGCGGTCGAGGCTGCGGAGGCCTGGCTGGCGATCGTCGACCAGGGCGACTACGAGAAGAGCTGGGAGGAGGCCGCGGAGCTGCTCCGCAACGCGGTGACCAAGGAGCAGTTCGGGCAGTCGCTGGGCGCGGCCCGGGGGCCGCTCGGCGAGGTGCAGTCGAGAAAGGTCAACTCGACGCAGTACGCCACCGAGCTGCCGGGGGCGCCCGACGGCGAGTACGTCGTCATCCAGTTCGAGACCTCCTTCGCCAAGAAGCAGAACGCGGTCGAGACGGTCACGCCGATGCTCGAGGCCGACGGCGCCTGGCGGGTCTCCGGCTACTACATCCGCTAGCTGTCGGGCCGTGCGGCTCCGATCGTTCGATCCGGAGGGCCGGACCGCGCCTCCGGGATCGTCTTCGAGCCCGCGTTCGTCGACGGGAGGAGAACCACCATGCTCCTGAATCCGCAGCGAGGCGTCCGCCAGTACCCGGACGAAGCCAGCCGCGAGCTGATGCTGGCGGTGATCGAGTTCTTCGAGAGCAAGGGCCTGGCCCGCATCAAGCACGACGACCACGAGCGGGTCTGGTACCGGGACTTCCTGGACTTCGCGAGGGAGAAGCGGCTCTTCTCCACCCTGCTCACGCCTCCGGAGTACGGCGGCGAGGGCTGCCGCTGGGACACCTGGCGCAACTGCGAGCTCAACGAGATTCTCGGCTTCTACGGCCTCGCCTACTGGTACACCTGGCAGGTCACGATCCTGGGGCTCGGCCCCATCTGGATGAGCGCCAACGAGGAGGTCAAGCGGCGGGCGGCGCGGCTGCTCGCCGAGGGCGGCATCTTCGCCTTCGGGCTCTCGGAGCGGGAGCACGGCGCCGACCTCTACTCGAGCGAGATGGCGCTCGTCCCCCAGGCGGACGGGACCTTCCTGGCGCGGGGCGAGAAGTACTACATCGGCAACGGCAACGAGGCGGCGCTGGTGTCGGTCTTCGGCAAGGTGGCCGGTTCGGACCCGGACGACTACGTCTTCTTCGTCGTCGATCCCCGCCACCCGAGCTACGAGTGCATCGCCAACGTCTGCAACTCGCAGAACTACGTCGCCCACCTGGCCCTGCGCGACTATCCGATCACCGGGGCGGAGATCCTGTCGCGCGGAAGCGAGGCGTGGGACACCTCGCTCAACACGGTCAACGTGGGCAAGTTCAACCTGGGATGGGCGTCGATCGGCATCTGCACGCACGCCTTCTACGAGGCCATCGATCACGCCTCGTCGCGGCGGCTGTTCGACCACTACGTCACCGATTTCCCCCACATCCGGCAGTTCTTCACCGACGCCTACTGCCGGCTGGTGGCCATGAAGCTGTTCGCGCTCAGGGGGTCCGACTACCTGCGGACGGCCTCGGCGGACGACCGCCGCTATCTGCTCTACGACCCGCTGGTCAAGATGAAGGTGACCAGCCAGGGCGAAGAGGTGATCGACCTGCTGTGGAACATCATCGCGGCCAAGGGTTTCGAGAAGGACATGTACTTCGAGATGGCGGCGCGCGACATCCGGGCCCTGCCCAAGCTCGAGGGCACGGTCCACGTCAACATGGCGCTGGTCGTCAAGTTCATGAAGAGCTACTTCTTCGAGCCGGGCGAGTTCCCCGAGATCCCGGAGTCCCGCGAGCCGCGCCACGACGCGTTCCTCTTCGCCCAGGGACCGACCAAGGGGCTGGGCAAGATCCGCTTCCACGACTACCGGCCGATCTACGGCCGCGTCGACCTGCCCAACGTCCGCGTCTTCAGCAAGCAGATTCGCACCTTCCGCCAGATGCTGATGGCGGCGCGCCCCAGCCGCGAGCAGGTCAAGGACATCGACTTCCTGCTCATCCTCGGGGAGCTCTTCACCCTGGTGGTCTATGGGCAGCTCATCCTCGAGGGCGCCCCCGCCCACGCGGTGGAGGAGGACCTGCTCGACCAGATCTTCGACGTCCTGGTGCGCGACTTCTCCAAGTTCGCGCTACAGCTCTACTCGAAGACCTCGAGCACCGCGCTGCAGAGGCAGTTCTGCCGCCGGATGATCCGCAAGCCGGTGGTCGACGCCGCCCGCTCCGAGCGGGTCTGGGAGCAGCACGTCTACTCGCTCCGCGGCGCCTATCGCATGAGCGACTGACGGCGTCCCTCGGCCCCGGAGCCTCGACCCCAGGCCGGGCTCGAGGAGATGAACGTTCCCGCGCCGGCGCCTACGGCGCCCCGGGGACGTCGAGCCGCAGCCGCATCAGGCTGGGGCGCACGCCGCCGAAGATCGGGAAGGCACCGTTGGTGACGTAGAGGTTCTTGCGGTTGGTGCCGCGGCGGCCGAAGGCGGCGGAGGTCGGGCCGTCGAGGAGGTCGGCGGCGGTCAGCAGGATCTCGGTGGTGCCGTCGGGGTCCAGGCGGACCAGGGTGTTGAACGGGTCGGTCGTGCAGTAGATCGAGCCGTGGACGTCGATCGCGAACTCGTCGCAGCCCTGGGGGAAGGGCAGGGTGCCCCACACCCGCGCCGGCCCCGCCGTGCCGTTGGGCTGGATGGGAATGGCGACGATGATGCCGGTCGAGGAGTTGGCGACGAGGACCTCCCGGCGGAAGACCTTCAGGCCGTTGGGGCCGGGAAAGGGCGATCCCGGCGGGATCTCGAGCAGCGGGTCGTCGGCCCAGATCTCGAGCGCGCCGCCCGCCTTGGGCACCCGCCAGACGAGCCCGGCAAAGGTGTCGGCGGCGTAGAGGAAGCGGGGGTCGACGTCGAGGCCGTTGAGCACGGTGGTGGGCGGCGCCTGGGCGATGAGCTGGGCCGCGCCGCTGTCCTTGTCGACGGTCCAGATGCCCTGGTTGGCCGGATCGCAGGCGGAGACCGCGACGTAGAGCCGGTCCTGCCGGTCGATGGTCAGCCCCAGCACCACCGCCGGGATCGACGGATCGCAGACCCCGATCGGCAGGAAGGCCAGCGGCTCCGCCACCGTGTAGTCGGGCCGCACCTTGCGGATCTCGCCGCGGAAGGCGAGCGAGACGTAGGCGTTGTCGAAGCGGTCGAAGACGATGCTCTCCGGGGTCTCGCCCGCGGCCTGGTCGAAGAGGATGAGGGTCTCGACGGTCCCCGGCGGCGGCGGCGGAAGGGCAGCGGCGGACGTGGGCAGGACCAGGGCCAGAACGGACCCGGTCAGGGCTAGTGCGCGACGGGTGATGGTCGGCTTCATGGCAGATTCCCTCCTTGTCCCGAGAATACCGCCCGGCGTTGTCCGCGGAGCGATGTCCGCTCCCGCGGCCCCGGCGACGCATACGGTCCTCGACCCGGCGTCCGGCACGGTCCGCTGCCGGAGTTGACGCCGGGCGCCTCGGCTCGTAGCATCCTGGCCACGGAATCTTCGGTCTCGGCTGTCGACCGCCACCGGCGAGGCCGTCAGGCCTCCGGGGAACGAGTAGCTTGGCGCCCCATCAACGGGGCGGCGATGGCCGGGGTGCCACAAGACCCTGAAAGGAGTCTCCGATGCGCAATTTCACGCTTATGTTGGCCGCGCCGGCCCTGCTGGCGGCGCTCGTTGCCTGCCCCGGGCCGCCGGGCGGCGAGACGACCGCGCCGCAGGCGGCCGTTGCCGAGCCGATCGTCAACATGCCGCTGACCACCGCTTCCGAGGAGGCCAGGGCCAGGTACATGGAGGGCCTCCAGGCCTCGGACATGGGCCGCTTCGAGGACGCGCAGGCGGCCCTCGACGCCGCCCTCGCGGCGGATCCGGGGTTCGCCATGGCCCACCTGGTGCGGGCCTTCAACGCCTCCTCCCCGGAGGACTTCAAGCACCACCTCAAGGCCGCCGGCGAGACGGCGGCCGGGGCGTCGGAGTCCGAGCGGCTGTTCATCGAGAGCGTCCAGCGGGGCGACGCCAACGACCTCCAGGGCATGCTCGAGCTCAGTCAGCAGCTCGTCGAGCTCGAGCCCGACAGCCCGCGCGCCTGGCTGCAGCTCGCCTTCGCCCAGTCCCAGATGGGCGATCAAGAGGCAGCGCGCGCCACCTACGCGACGGTGGCCGAGACCTTCCCTGGCTTCGTGCCCGCCTACGCCGCCCTCGGCAACTCGTACCTGTTCAACGAGCCCAGGGACTTCGACAAGGCGGAGCAGTACATGCAGAAGGTGGTCGAGCTGGCGCCCGGCGAGCAGGGCTCCTACGATCTGCTGGGCGACGCCCACCGGGCCAAGAACCGGCTCGCCGAGGCGCGCGACGCCTACACCCGGGCCGCCGAGCTCGATCCCGACAGCGGCTCACCGCTCCAGCAGCGCGGGCACGTCAACTCCTTCCTGGGCGACTGGGACCAGGCCCGCGCCGACTACGACGCCGCGGCGGCGCTCTCCGATCCCCAGATCGCGGCCGGCTACGGCACCTGGCGGGCGCTGGTGTCGGTGCACCAGGGCGACCCCGCGGCCGCCATCGCCGAGTTCGAGGAGCTGATCGGGCGCGCCGACGAGATGGGTCTGGCCGCGCCCCTGAGCGCCAAGATCGACTACCTCGACAACATCGGGGCCATCGCCCGGTACCACGGCTTGTTCGAGCAGGCCGAGTCGGCGCTCGAGCGCAACCGCACCCTGCGGATGGAGCGCGCCGCCGCGCTGGGCGGGGAGTCCAACCAGCGCGACGCCGAGGCGGCGCTGGTCTACCAGGAGGGCTTGCTGGCCGCGCGCAAGGGCGACTACGACCAGGCGATGACCAAGGCCGAGGAGTACATGGCGGTGGTCGAGCCCAACGCCGATCCGGAGAGGAACGAGCCGGCGCACGAGATGTTGGGTCTCGCCCACCTGCTCAAGGGCGACTACCAGAAGGCCGTGGAGCACTACGAGCAGGCCGACCCCGACGACGTCTATGCCCGCTACCACCTGGGTCTGGCCTACGAGGGCGCCGGGCAGAGCGACAAGGCGCAGGCCATCTTCCAGGACGTCGCCCAGCACAACTTCAACTTCGTCGGCTACGCCCTGGTCCGCAAGGACGCCATCGCGAAGGCCGGCTGACGGGGCGCGGCCCTCGCCGCAGCCAGCCAACGCCGAGGAGACCCGTCCTGCGCCGGGGCCGAGCGGAGATCCGGCGACCGCAGGGCCGAGCGCTACTCGACGATCACCCGGTTGCGCCCCGCCGCCTTGGCCCGATAGAGGAGCACGTCGGCCTGCTGGACGAGGGTCTCGACGGTGGAGTCCTGGTCCGGCTGCCGGACCGCACCGCCGACGCTGACGGTCACCACGTCGCCCGCCGGTGAGGCGGGATGGGCGTAGCCGAGCGCTTCGACGGCGGCCCGGATCTGCTCGGCGAGGTGCGCCACGCCTTCGAGGTCGGTGTCGGGCAGGATCACCGCGAACTCCTCCCCGCCGTAGCGGGCCGCGAGGTCCGCGCCGCGATGCAGGCAGCGGCGCAGCGCCTCGGCGACGGCCACCAGACAGTCGTCCCCCGCGACGTGTCCGAGGACGTCGTTGAACGCCTTGAAGTGATCGATGTCGATCATCAGCAGACCCAGCCGGGTGCCGCTGCGGACGGCGCGCTTGTGCTCGGCGTCGAGCCGCTCGTGGAAGGTCCGCTGATTGGGCAGACCGGTCAGCCCGTCGGTCGAGGCCAGACGGGCCAGCTCTTCGTTGGCGCGCTCGATCTGGGCGGACTGCTCGATCACCAGGTGCTCCTGGACGTCGAGGAGCTGCTCGAGCCCCGCCACCCGGGATCGCAGCGAGTCGGGGACGTCGCCGTCGGGCAGCCCCCGGCCAGCGGCCTCATCGCGGAAGGTCCGTTCGGGCGCGCTGAACGGCAGTACTGCGAGCTTGACGCTGAGCGACAGCGTGCGGAACAGCACCGCGGCCTCCCGCGAGACGTGCGCCTTGGAGAAGAGAATGACGGCGAAGAGCTCGCCGGTCGGGAGCAGTCCACCGAAGCCTAGCACCGAGCGGATACCGAACGGGATCACGAAATCGTCCTGCGCGGGGATCAAGGGACTGCCGGCCGCCTCCGGAACGTAGAAGACGTTGTAGTTGTGCTGCTCGGCGTCCATCATCAGGTCCGGCCCGGGCTCGACCAGCGAGCTGACGTCGATCCCGAACTGCCGGATGAGATGGGCGATCATCGGCGAGTCACGGACCAGGTGGTCGCTGGACAGCGGGATGGCCCGGTGACCGACCGAAGCCGTCCGCGAGTTCCACTCCGGCCGCTCGCCGGCGCTGGCCAGCAGCGTCAGGCACTTGACGTTCGGTGACAGGGGCGAACCACCGCTGATGGCACGCGCGAACCGGCGCGTCTCCTGGTCGAGCGCGCCGTACGGGTGGGTCTTGTAGAACCGCACCAGTGCCGTGGCCCGTTCCCCGGTCCGATCGTCCACCAGCCGCTCATAGAGATGGCGGACGATCTCCTCGGCCACCTCGTCCATGGCCCGGGCGCCGGAGCCGAGCGCCCGCAGGGCCGCCCCACAACGGGTCATCACCGAAAGACGAAATCTGTCGAGCGAGTAGGTGGCGCTCGATGAGGACTCATTCATGGCCGGGATCCGACAGGCAACGGGCGCCTGGCTCCCTGCAACCGGCGGAGCCACGCCGCAGGCGGGCTGCTCGGCCTCGACCCCGTGTGCGTTCGCGTCCGGCCGGAATGGAAGCGCCTGGTACGAAACCGCACCCAATTCTGGAGGGCATCCGGGAGCCCGGTCGACCCCCGGGCAGACGGGCTGCGGTACTACCCCGGCGGGGGCGGTTGAGGAACCGAGCGGAAACGGTCTCCCGTCGAGCCCTCCGACCTATGGCTCGCCGGCGCCGCGCCTGCCCAGGAAGCGGACGCTTTTCTTCAACGAGCCGTCCGGCAGGACGATGGTGGCGACCCAGGCGCCGTCGTCCAGGCGGACGCCGACCCAGGCCAGGCCGTCCCGCTCCATGCCGGGCTTGCGGGGTGAGACGCCCGGCACGTAGGTCACTTCGCCCCGGCCTCGCAGGACCAGCCAGTAGCGGATCTGAACGCGGTCCCCGAGCCGCACGATCTCGTCGGTGTCGCGATAGGTGATCGGCGGATGGTCCGAGGACCGCCTCGGGAGATCGGGCCGCAGGTCGCCGACGGTGGCGCTGTACTCGGCGATCTCGCCGCCCTCGTGCCAGAAGACGAAGACCTCGTCCCGTCCCGGTCTCAGGAAGAGGTGGTCCCCGTAGCCGTTCTCGGCGAAGACGAGGGCACCGTCCGGCAGGCCCCTGGTCAGCCACGCGGGCGGACTCTCCTCGACGTCGACCTTCCACTGCTGCCCGTCGGGGCCCTCGAGACACGCGGCCTTCATCCCCTCCAGGACGGAGAGGCGCGGATCGCGCACAGCGCGCGCGCCCTAGAAGCAGCTGTCGAGGACCGCGGCGCAGTCGGCCTCGGTCACGTTCAGCTTGGCGGCACAGAGCCGGCAGTGGTCCGGGGTCTCCGCTCCCACGCACAGGATCTCGGTGGCGACCGGATGGCCGCGCAGCTCGAGCACCACGGTGGCGCACTGGGCGGTCGCTTCGCTGATGCCCCGCCAGGCCCGGCACAACCGCTCGCAGACGTCGCCTTCAGGCGCCGGCCCGGAGGGCTCGCGGTCGGCGTTCTCCGGCTCGGCCGCCGCGCCGGCGACGCGCACCCCGCCGGCACCGACCGTGACCTCCCCACCGGGACCGCCGACCCGAACTCCGCCGGCTCCGACCGTCACCCCACCTTCGGCGCCGCCGACCCGAACGCCGGCCGGGCCGACCGTCACGCCGGCTCCCGCCGCCGCGATCGCCAGCGGCGATTCGGCGCGGGCGAAGCGGATCTCGACTCGCCGGTTGCGCGCCCGCCCCTCGGGGTTGTCGCTGCCGTCGGGCATGGTGTTGTAGGCGATGGGCTGCTTGGCGCCGCTGCCCCGGCCCACCATCATCGAGGCGGGGATGCCCTCGTGGCGGCTCAGCCAACCCATGACGGCGACCGCGCGCTGCTCGGAGAGCTGCTGGTTGTAGGCCGCGGCGCCGATCGAGTCGGTGTGGCCGACCACCGCGACGCGGCCCGCGGCCCGCTGGCGGACGACGTGCGCCACCTTGGCGAGCTGCCGCGCCGCGTCGGGGCGGATGGCGGTGCTGTCGAAATCGAAGAGGACGTCGCCGGCCATCTGGAGCTGCAGCTCCTCGCCGGCGTCTTCGCCGCCCAGCTCGACGATCAGCCGGCCGGTGTCGGCGGCGCTGTACGGCGAGTCGACCACCACCCGCCAGTCGCCGTCCACCTCGACCGTCACCCCGTCGGTGCGGATCCCCACCCAGTCGCCGTCGACCACCACGGTCTCGTAGCCGAGATCGACCGTGACGGCCCCGGACCCGGCGCCCGGCTCGCCGATCTCGACGGCCATGGCCTCTTCGTCGGCGGCGCGCTCGCCGGTCCCCTGCCAGGCGACCGCGCCGGGGACGAAGCGGCAGTCCCCCTTCTCGATGTCGCCGTTGCCGGCGACGCGCGCCCCGCCGTGCACCTCGCTCTCCTCGCACTCGACGTCGCCGTTGACCGAGACGAAGAGCCCGCCGCCGGCTCCGGAGACGAAGCTGCGGACCACCTCGGCGTCGCCGTTGCCGGTCACCCAGACGCCGCGGCCGCCGACCTCGATCCGGCTGTCGACGATCCGCACGTCGCAGTTGCCCTGGACGACGACCCCGTCGCCCGGCCCCGAGATGTAGCGGCCGCGGATCACCAGGTCCTGGTCCCCACCGCAGACCACCGGCTCGAGCGGCCGCAGACCCGGCGGCGCCTCCGCCTGCACGCTCGACACGAGAAAGCCGCCGGCGACCGTCGCCAGCGTGGCAATCAACAGGATCTTCTTCATGGCCCGACCTCCCTTCAGAACGTTCCGCGACCGACGCTCGAGACGGCCAGGCATGCCCTACGCGAGCCCGACCGCCGCGCGTCGGGCCAGTATCGGCGGCCGGGAACGAGCGCGCAGTGACGCACGCTACAGAGCTGCAGTGGGCCGGAAGCCGGGGGCTCTACTCGGGCACCGGGATCCGCCGGGCGTTCTGGGCCAGCCACTGGCGGTAGGTCTGGAGCTCGGGGTTGAGGCGGCGGCTCTCTTCGACGCTGCGGGCGGCGCCGTAGACCTCGGGGAAGTCGCGCCAGAACTGGAACATGTTGCCGACGTCGTCGGCGCCGGGGAAGCCGAAGCCGCGGTAGACGTCGGGCGGCACGGCCTTGTAGGCGATGGGCTGGCCGAGCGCCTCGGTCATGCCGGCGGCGAGCTCGGAGCCGGTCAGGTGCTCGCCGGCGACGCCGACGGCCTTGCCGGCGTATTCGTCGCTCCGGCGAAAGATGCCGTAGGCGCACTTGCCGATGTCCTCGGCGGCGATCAGCGGCAGCTTCTCGTCGTCCATCGGGAAGACGATCGCCAGCTTGCCGTCCTCGCCCTTCTGGGGACCCCAGCCGAAGCCGATGAAGTTCTCCCAGTAGCCCGAGGTGAGCAGATAGGTCGTCGGGACGCCCGACTGCTCGAAGTGCCGGTTGGCCTCGGCCTTGCCGTCGAAGTGGGGCACCTTGTACTTGCCCTGGAGGGTCGGCATGCGGTCGTCGTCGAGCGGTACGTAGTCGCGGGTGTCCTCGAAGGTGGACCAGATGGCGTGCCGGACTCCCCCCGCCTTGGCGGCCTCGGCCATGGTCTTGGCCTGGGCGATCTCCTTCTCGGGCGAGAAGTGCTCCCAGAAGCTGGTCACGCAGTAGACGCCCCAGGCGCCCGCGAAGGCCCGCTCCATGCTGGCCGCGTCGTCGAGGTCGGCCGCCACCACCTCGGCACCCCGCGCCGCCAGCGCCTTGGCCTGCTCCGAGTCCGGATTGCGGGTGAGCGCCCGCAGCGCGAAACCGCCTTCACGGTCGGCCAGGATGGCGCGGGCCAGCCCGCCGCCCTGGGCGCCGGTCGCGCCCACTACCGCGATGATCTTCTTTGCCATCAGATTGCCTCCCGAATGTCGAGTTGTCAGGTGGATGCCCGGCTTCGGCGCCGAAAGAGACAAGCGACCCGCCGCCCGGCGCGCCACAGCCTACTCCAAGCCGCGCGGCTGCCGACCAGCGCTCGGAGCGCACCGTCGTCCACCGCGCGCTCCGACCGCTCAGGCCCGCTCGCTCCAGGCGGCCAGCACCTCGAGCTCTCTCTCCCGCGCCAGTCCCATGCCGCCGGTCGGGAACCGGGTGCCGCGAAAAAAGTAGGCACGGTACCAGTGCCAGGCGGCGCGCGCGGTCTCGGCCAGCGGACGGAAGGTCATGCCCTCGGCGAGCGCCCTGGCGGAGCTGATCTGCTGGAAGCCCGCGTCCTCGTCGAGCGGGGCCCACAGGGGCATCTGATCGAACGAGGTCACGCCCTGCTCGTGGCGCAGGAAATCGGCGTCGACCCAGACCAGCTCGGCCTGGCTGCCGATGGCGTCGCGGCAGCCCTCGAGAAAGGAGCGGAAGGGCAGGGGGCTCGCCGGGCCGGCCAGGTTGTAGGTTCCGGCGCGCTCCTGCTCCACGCAGTCGACGATCCAGGCAGCGACGTCGCGGACGTCGACGAGCTGCACCGGGTCTTCCCCCGTCCCGGGGGCGAGCACGCGCTCCTCGGTGGCCAGCCGGCGCAGCCAGTAGTGGAACGCCGAGCCGTCGTCCCGCGGACCGAGGATGGCGTGGCAGCGGGCAACGCCGGCACGCCCGGGGAAGGCGTCCCGCGCGGACTCCTCCGCCAGTACCTTCTCGCCTCCGTACCAGCCAGGGTCGTTCCGGTGCACTTCGTCCTCCTCGGTCAGTCCGATCTTGCCGAAGTCCCGGTAGACGGCGATGCTCGACACGAAGAAGTAGAAGCCGGCCCGCCCGGCGAGCAGCCGCGCCGTCTCCGCCACCAGCTCCGACTCCTCAGGCCAGACGTCGATCACCGCGTCCCAGCGGCGCCCGCCGCCCAGCGCCGCCAGGTCGCCACCGCCCCGGCTCCGCTCACCCCGCAGCTTCTCGAGCTCGGGAAAGAGCTCCGGCCGGGTCAGCCCGCGATTGAAGAGCGTGACCTCGTGCCCGCGCTCGACCGCCCGCTCGACCACCGCCGGGCCGAGGAAGTTGGTGCCCCCCAGGACCAGGATCTTCCTCGTCGCCGCCCGGCCTCCCGGCGCCGGCTCACAGCCCAGGAGCTTCGGCGCGGCCAGCGAGGCGGCGGCCAACTGGAGAAACGTGCGCCGTTGCATCGCCCTACCTCCGCGCCCGAGTGTCGCACAGCCCGCATCGCGGCGTTCTGTACCTGTCCCCCCCTTTTCCGGGATATGGTCTTGGCAGAGGAGGGACTCGCCCATGGCGGCGACTCGGATGAGAACGACCCGTGCTCTGGTCTTGTGGCTGGCGGTGCTGGTGGTCTCCCGGACACCGGTGGAGGCCCAGTTCGACAAGCTCAAGAAGGTGGTGAGCGGCGCCCGGCAGGTGGCCGGGTTCAGCTTGAGCGAGGAGGAGGAGATCGCCCTCGGCGAGGCGATCAGCCTCGAGATCCGGTCGCGGTACGGGGTGGCCCAGGACGAGGCAGTGACGCGGTACGTGTCGCTGGTGGGGATGGCGGTGGCCAGCGAGAGCGACCGGCCCGGGCTGCCGTGGACCTGGGTGATCCTGGAGTCGGACGCGGTCAACGCCTTCGCCGCGCCGGGGGGGTTCGTGCACGTCACGCGCGGGGCGCTGGCGGTAATGGGGAGCGAGGCCGAGCTGGCCGGGGTGCTGGCGCACGAGGCGGCGCACGTCACCCGCAAGCACACGCTCAAGGCGCTCGAGAAGTCCAAAGGCATGGAGCTGGCCCGCAGCCAGGCGCCGGGCGGGGCCGCCGGGACCCGGTTCCTGGTCGACGCGCTGGCCGACAAGGCGACCGAGGCGATCCTCGCCGGCTTCGGGCGCCAGGAGGAGCTGGACGCCGACGAGGTGGGTCTCAGATTGGCGGCGCGGGCGGGCTACGACCCGGCGGGCCTCGGGGAGTTCCTGTCGACGCTGGCGGCCCGCGGCAGCACCGGCGGCGGCGGGCTGTTCCGCTCGCACCCGGAGACCGAAGAGCGGATCGCGCGCGCCGAGCGGCAGATGGCGGCCGACGGCCTGGCGGGCGGCGTCCGGGTCGAGGAGCGCTTCGCGGCGAGCGTCCCCTACGAGGTGGCGGCGGTCTCGACCGGCGGACCGGCGGTCGAGGGGGCACGCGGGGTCGCCGGCTCGTCCGCGAGCCAGGCGGAGTCCGACGGCGAGGGGGCGGAGGAAGGCGACGGCGAGGAGGCCGAGGCCGGCGAGGGCCAGAAGAAGCGCCGCTTCAAGCTCGCCAAGCTCGGCAACCCCTTCGGCAAGGGCGAGGAGCAGGAGTCGGCCGAGGTCACCGGCGCCGGCGCCGGCCGCGCGGTCGGCGAGGAGGAGGCGGGCGGCAAGGGCGGCCCGAAGAACCCGGCCCTGGTCGAGGTCCGGATCACCTCGGCCGAGCTGGCCGCTTTCAAGCGCGAGGGCGGGCTGCCGGCCTAGCGGCCCGTGGGAAACGTCCGGACGCCCGTCCGGCCGCGGGGCAGGATTTTCGGCCGCGGCGGGGGGTGCTAGTGCGGCGGCCCGCGGCCGCGGCCGCCGTTGCGCTGCTGACCGTGGTCGGCGCCGTGGCCGCGCGCGGGGCGCGCCGGCGCGCCCAGCGCGAGACCTTCGAGCGCAAGACGGTCGACTACCGGTTCCGGGCGCTCGGCGACCAGGGGGTGGCCAGCGACGACGTCGTCCTGGTGGCGATCGACGACGCCAGCCTCGAGACCCTCGAGCCGGCCGTCGGGCGCTGGCCGTGGCCGCGCGACGTCCACGCGGTGCTGCTCGACTACCTGGGCCGCGCCGGCGCCCGACTGGTGGTCTTCGACCTGCTCTTCACCGAGCGCGACGCCTCCTACCCGGAGGGGGACGCCGAGCTGGCGCGGGCGACCGCCGACTCGGGGCGGGTGGTCCACGCGCTCTATCTCGGCCGCCAGCCGACCGGCGAGGCCGAGGCGGAGCTGCTGGAGCGCTTCTCGCTGCCGCGAGCCGGCGGCTTCGACCTCTTCGCCGGGGCCGATCTCCCGCTCCCGGGGCTGGCGGAGGGCGCCCGCGCTCTCGGCCACGTGACCACGGCGCTCGACGCCGACGGGCCCTGGCGGCGCTACCTGCTGCTGGCCGGGCACGGCGAGCGGCTGGTGCCGTCGCTGGCGCTGGCGGCGGCACTGGCGGCCCGCGGTCTGGACCTCGGGGCGGTCGAGATCGACGAGCGGGCGGTGTCGATCGGCGGCACCCGGGTGCCGCTCGACGCCGACTGGCGGCTGCCGATCTGGTTCCACGGCGGTCCCGGGACCTACCGCAAGACCAGCTACGGCGAGCTGTTCTTCTCGGAGCTGCAGATCGCCGAGGGCGAGGCGCCCGGTCTCGACCCGGCGCTCTTCGCCGACAAGATCGTCCTCGTCGGGCTGGCGGCGGCCGGCCTCCACGACCTCTTCACCACCCCCTACAGCGGCGGCCGCGGCGACCGCGCCTCGGGGCTGGGGGCGATGCAGGGCTTCGAGATCCACGCCCACGTGCTCGACGCCCTGCTCCACGGCCGCTTCCTCACCCGGGCGCCGGGATGGCAGGCGGTGGGGCTGGCCTTCCTCGTCGCCGCCGCCACCCTCGCCCTGGCCCTGGGGACGCGGCTGCGCTTCGCGGTCCCCGGCTTCGTGCTGGTCCCGGCGCTCTATCTGTGGCTGGTCCAGTGGGACTTCGGGAAGCGCTACGAGCTGCCGGTGGTGCCGGTGCTCCTGTCCTGGGCGATCGCCCTGGTGCTGGGGCTGGTCTACCAGTACGGCGTCGAGTCGGCCGAGAAGCGCAAGGTCAAGCAGATCTTCTCGCGCTACGCCTCGCCCGACGTCTACGCCGAGCTGCTGGCCAACCCGGCGGCCGCCGAGCTGGGCGGCACCCGGCGCGAGATGACGGTCCTGTTCTCCGACCTCCGCGGCTTCACGACTTTTTCGGAGAGCCGGCCGCCCGAGGAGGTGATCGAGCAGCTCAACGAGTACTTCGCGGCGATGGTCGAGGAGATCTTCGCCCACCGCGGCACGGTCGACAAGTTCGTCGGCGACCTGGTGATGGCGCTCTTCGGCGCCCCGCTCGACGACCCCGACCACGCCGACGACGCGGTGACCTGCGCGCTGGCCATGCAGCGCCGGCTGCGCGAGCTGAACGCCGACTGGGCGCGCCGTGGCCGCCCCGAGCTGGAGAGCGGCATCGGCATCCACAGCGGCGAGATGCTGGCCGGCAACCTGGGCTCGGAGAAGATCCAGAGCTATACGGTGATCGGCGACAACGTCAACCTGGCCTCGCGGATCGAGTCGCTGACCAAACAGTACGAGGCCGAGATCCTCGTCAGCGAGGCCACCGCCGCCGCGCTCGCGGGCGACTACGGCCTGGTCGAGCTGGGCGAGGTCACCGTCAAGGGCAAGACCGCCCCGGTGCGGATCTTCCGGGTGCCGGTCCCGGACTGAGCTGCCCCTACCCGAGCGAGAAGCCCTACCCGAGCGAGAAAAAAGTCCGGATCCGGCGCAGGAAGGTCCTGGGGTCGGCGGGGACGGCGGCCGAGGCGGCGCGGCCGCGCTCGCCCTCGAGGGCGGCGGCGGTCTCCTGCTGGCGGCGGGCCAGCGCCTGGCTCAGGAACTCGGCGATCCGCGGGTCCTCCTCGAGGGTGGCGGCCATGGCGTCCTTGCCCAGCTCGAGCACGCCGCAGTGCTCGCGGGCGACCACCGTCGCGCTCCGCGGCTCGCCGGTCAGCAGCGACATCTCGCCGAAGAAGGCGCCCTCGCCGAGGACCGCCAGCTCGACCTGCTTGCCGCCCAGCGCGGGGTCGGCCTTGAGCACCCGGACCGAGCCGCGCTCGAGGACGAAGAGCGAGCGGCCGGCGGCGTTCTCCTCGACCAGGGTCTCGCCGGCGTCGAACAGCCGCCGCTGGGAGGCCGCCGCCAGCCGGCGGACGATCTGCGGATCGAGGTCCCGGAACAGGTCGACGGCGCTGAACAGCTCGGTCGCCTTGGCGAGCGCCTTCTCGCCGCGGTGGCGCTCCATGTCGGGCGCCTCGTGCATGTGGATGGTGCGGATCGGGAATGGGATCTCGATCCCCTGGCGCTTGAGCTGGTACCAGATCCGCGAGTTGACCCCGTCGCGGAAGCGCGCCAGGTTGCCGACCCGCTTGGTCCACACCCTGAGGAAGTAGGTGATGGCGTGGTCGCCGAAGCTCTCGACGAAGACCCGGGTGGGCGGCCGGCTGACCACCCCCGGCGCCGACTGCGCCGCCTGCCGGAGCACCTCCTTGACCTCGGCCGGCGGCGCCCCGTAGGGCAGCCCGATCCGCAGCTCGATCCCCACCGCCCGCGCCCCCGAGCCGTAGTTGACCAGCCGCGAGACCGAGAGGTTGGCGTTGGGCTCGTAGACGTCGAGACCCTCGCGGGTGCGCAGATGGGTGCTGCGCCACGACATCTCGACCACCTGGGCGCGGAGCTGGCCGTCGATCAGCAGCCAGTCGCCGGGCTGGAAGGGCTTCTCGAGATCGAGCGCCATCCCCGAGAAGATGTTCTTCAAGGTGTCCTGGAGCGCCAGACCGATGACCGCCGAGATCACGGTCGAGGAGACCAGGAGCGGCCCCAGCGCCTGGCCGAGGATGGCCGCCGCGGCCCACAGGGCGGCGGCCACGATGACCACCAGCCCGAGGACGTCGCGAGCCAGCTTGGGCAGCGACGGCCCCAGCTCGGCGTTCCACGGCCGCTGCAGCACCAGGGCGTCGACGAGCGCGAAGAGGACCACCGCCGAGAGCACCACCGCCGCCGCCAGGACCAGCCGCACGCCCGGGCCGAGCTCGAAGCCCACCGTCATCAGGGCCGCGACAGTGGCCAGCGCCAGCGCCCACAGGTGGTACGTCAACCGCGGCCGGAACCCCGGGAACCGCTTCCGCAGCAACAGATACCCGCCCTCGAGCAGGACGAGGGCTCCCAGGGCGACGGCGAGCGCTTCGGGCGCCGGGGCAGGCATCGCGACGGCGCGTAGCTTACCCGGGGACGGTTCCGAAACGTGCCGCCCGTTCCCGGTCCGGATGACCTCACGCGACCCCAACCTGCTCCTGATCGGCGTCGAGCCGCTGGCCGGCCCGGTCTTTCGACTCGTCGGCGATTCCAGCGCGAGCCCGGAGTCGAGAGGGCGGCGCGGCCCACCCGGAGAGGTGGGCGGTCCCGCCCGGGCGGGTGTTGACCGGGCGGGCGGGGCTCGGAAGATAGGGGCGCAGTCGTAAGGGTCGAGCTCGCTCATCGGGCGCCGCCGTGCCCGCCCTGCTGGTGAGTGACGCGAGGCGTCGCCGGCAGGGCCCGTCAGGGTCCCTGCAGCACAGGAGGGTCCAGGCCATGGCACGTCGCAGCTTCTGGGTGGTGACCGGCGTCCTGCTCGCGCTCGGTCTCGGCTGGGGGTTCCCGCCCGCCGGGGCGGTGCCTCCGGACGGCGGAGTCGAGGGCCCGCACGGCGCCGTCCCGGGGTTCCCGGTCAACAGCTGCTGGGTCTGCCACGACATCGTGCCGGGGGCGACCGGCCGCGACTCCGTGATGCGGCCCAACGAGACCTGCTTCGGGTGCCACACCGACGGCGACCCCTACGGCGTCGGCGATCCGCTGATCCCGGACCGGCCCAGGGCCACCGCGGTCGGCGACCACGTCAGCCTGGTGACCGGCACCACCCGCTTCACCTACGGCGACTTCGGGGTTCTCTGGCCCTTCCCCATCAACGAGCAGGAGATCCACTGCACCACCTGCCACGATCCCCATCGCACGTTCGACCCCGCCGACCCCGACCCCTCGACCCTCAACGTCAAGTACATCCGCGACCACACCGACGACTACCAGGTCACCACCCGGGGCCGCATCGTCTGGTTCCCCTCCAAGCAGATCCGGGTCATCGACCGCACCGGGGCGACCCCGGTCGAGTTCGTCAAGACGGTGGACCAGGACATCGTCTACCGGGGACCCGGCGACTTCGCCGACGGCGTCGGGCTCGCCGGGGCCGAGACCGACGTCTGCGAGGTCTGCCACACCCTGACGAACCACCATCAGGTCGACGGCACCGCCCCCGGCGGCCAGTCGCACTTCGACGGCGAGGACTGCACCTCCTGCCACGACCACGCCACTGGCTTCGCGCCCAGCGGCGGCCAGCCGCTGACCGGGCCGCACGCGGTCTTTGGCGACCCCGACTGCGGGAGCTGCCACGACTCGAGCTTCTTCCCCGGCGGGCCCGACAACCCGGCCGGGCTGGCCAGCGTCTTCTGCGCCACCTGCCACGACCCGGACACGGTCGCCCGCAACCACTCGCACCTGGCCAGCGGCACCGACAAGTTCGAATACACGCTCGAGTGTCTGACCTGCCACGACCAGCACGGCTGGCAGATCACCAACGTCCTGGGCACCGACAACATCCGCTACGTCCGGGCGACGATCGACGAGGTGATCACCGTCCTCGACAAGACCCAGGTGCCGCCGGTCGAGGTGACCAAGACGGTGGCCGGCGACGTGGTGTTCACCGCCCGCACCGGTCCCGAGAGCTTCGCCGACGGCGACGCCGACTACGCCCGCGACGTCTGCGTCGTCTGCCACACCCTGACCAACCACCATCAGGCCGACGGCGACGCCCCCGGCGGCCAGTCGCACTTCGACGGCGAGGACTGCGCGACCTGCCACGAGCACCCGGCGGGCTTCGCGCCCCCCGGCGGCCTCAGCGGCCCGCCGGTGGCGGGGCCCCACGCCGCGATCCCGGGCTACGCCCCCGGTGACTGCCTGGCCTGTCACCAGCTCTACCCCACCGTCCAGGAGATGCAGGACCACTCGACCGAGGTCTGCCTGGCCTGCCACTCGGAGAGCTGGACCCTGGTCGCGGCAACGCCCGAGCACGTGCACTCGAGCGCGGTGACCGGCAGCACCCGCTTCGATTACAACGTCGAGTGCGCGGCCTGCCACGCGCCGCACGGCTGGCAGGCCGAGGTCGGCAACGTCGACGGCTCGACCAACGTCAAGTACGTGCGGGCCAACGTCGACGAGCTGATCACGGTGGTGGACAACACCGTCGACCCGCCGCAGACGGTCACCAAGCAGATCGACACGAACCTCGTCTTCGTCGCCTCGACGGGCCCCGGCAGCTTCGCCGACGGCGACGCCGACTACGGCCGCGACGTGTGCGTGGCCTGCCACACCCTGACCAACCACCACCAGAACGACGGCACGGCGCCGGGCGGCCAGTCGCACTACGACGGCGAGGACTGCACGCAGTGCCACCTCCACCCCGAGGGCTTCGGCGGCTTCGGCGGGCCCCACCCGCAGGCCGTCACCGACTGTGGCAACTGCCACCTGGGGGCCGACGGCGAGCCGGACCTTCCCGGCATCCACGGCAACCAGTGCGTCTCCTGCCATCCGGCCGGCTTCGGCGCCACCTTCCTCGGCCCGCTGGGCACCTGGGACGGCGAGTGCTCGGACTGCCACAACCCGTTCGTCGCGGAGACCGGCTTCATGGACGTGCCCACCAAGGGGCACCGCTGCGTGGTCTGCCACGGCTCGCAGCTCGGCACCGGCGATCTGGAGGACATCCACGAGAAACACGCCGAGGCCGCCAACTGCGTCGTCTGCCACGGCTTCGTCCCCGACGCCGGCACCCGGATCGGCTCCGGCGACCGGCAACTCTGCGTCCTCTGTCACGGCTCGCCGCGCAGCAACACCTCGATCCACAAGATCCACAGGAAGCACACCGAGAAGGGGCTGAGCTGTCTGGAGTGCCACGCCGGGGGCCGGCCGCCGGTGGACGTGGCGGACGGGCCGCCGGTGGGCGGCGCGGACAACGTCTGCGATCTCTGCCACGGCAACCGCGACCCCGGCGACTTCGACGACGGCGACCACAAGAAGCACACCGACAACCGGCTGGACTGCGGCTCCTGCCACCTGGCGGCCAATCTCCAGGACGACCGGGCGCCGATGCCCGACCGCGACGATCCGGTGCGGGCGATGCTCGACCGGAGCGGCTTCAACGAGTGCAGCCACTGCCACGGCGGCGGCGAGTCGGGCGACAGCGAGCAGATCCACCAGGAGCACGTGGCCAAACAGTGGCAGTGGTGCTACAACTGCCATCACCCGGCCGACGGGCGCCCGGCGGGCGACGAGCCGCCGGTGACCGAGCCGGCCGCCGCCTGCCTCCTCTGCCACGGCTCGGGCGAGAGCTACGACGACGCCTTCCCCTTCGACGTCCACGAAGAGCACGCCAAGAAGGCCAAATGCCACGCCTGCCACCAGACGACGCCGCCGCTGGTCGACTGGCCCCGGGCCTGGCTGGGGGGAGATTAGTCCGGCCGGCGCAGACGGCAGCGCACGGCGGGAGGGCGAGGAGACCCGTGCTCCTCGCTCTCTTTTTTGCCTCGGGCGCCGCGGCGCTGATCTACCAGGTGCTCTGGCTCAAGGAGCTGGGGCTGCTGTTCGGCGTCACCGCCTACGCCGCCGCCACCACGCTGGCGGCCTTCTTCCTGGGCCTGTCGGCCGGCAGTCTGGCCTGGGGCCGGCGCGCCGAGCGGCTGCGGCGGCCGCTGCGCGCCTACGCCTGGCTGGAGGTGGGGATCGCGCTCGCCGCGCTGCTCTACTTCCTGCTCCTGGACGCCTACCGCTGGCTCTATCCGGCCCTGTTCGCGGCGGCCGGCGACCGGCCGGCCCTGCTGCTCGGCGCCAAGTTCCTGCTGGCGATGGGGGTCCTGTTTCCGCCCGCCTTCTTCATGGGGGGCACGCTGCCGGTGATGGGCCAGTACCTGATCCGCCGGGCGGAGGAGCTGGGCCGGACGGCGACCGTGCTCTACGCGGTCAACACCTTCGGCGCCGCCGCCGGGGCGCTGGCCGCCGGCTTCTTCCTGCCGCGGCTGCTGGGGTTTCGCGCCTCCTACCTGCTGGCGATCGCCATCAATCTGGGGGTGGCGGCGATCGCCGGCTGGTGGAGCCGGGTCGAGGCAGCGGCCCCGGCGCCGGCAGCGCCCCGGACCGCCGAGGCGGCCGGCTCCGCGCCCGCCGGGCGGATCGCCGGCTGGCTGCTCTGGCTGCTGGCCTTCGCCTCGGGCGCCCTGACCCTGGCGCTCGAGGTGCTGTGGACGCGGATGTTCAGCCAGGTGCTCCAGAACTCGGTCTACACCTTCGCCATCATCCTCACGATCTTCCTGGTCGCCCTGGCCCTGGGCTCGGTGGTGGCGCACTGGCTGTGCCGGGTGGGGGCGACCCCGGGGAGGGCCGTCTTCGCCCTGCTCACCGCCTCGGGCCTGCTCGTCGGGCTGACGCCTCTGGCCTTCTACCGGCTGAGCGGCGGGCTCCAGTACCTCGGGGCCGATCTCGGATGGGCGAGCTACGTGGCGGCGGCCTTCGGGCGCGCCGCGCTGGTGTTGCTGCTGCCCGGCATCGTCATCGGCAGCGTCTTCCCCTATCTGATGAAGCTCGCCGAGGCGCGGATGTCGAGCGCCGGCCGGACCATCGGCCAGCTCGCCGGCGTCAACACCCTGGCCGCCATCCTCGGCTCGCTGGCGGCCGGCTTCGTGATGCTCGACCTCCTGGGTCTCTGGACCAGCATCCGCGCGGTGGCGCTGGCGTATCTGGCGCTGGCGCTGGTGGCGCTGCTCGGCATCGGCGGCGGCCGGCGCCGGCTGTTGGCGGCGCTGCCGGCGGCCGGCATCGTGACGCTGGTCCTGGTGCCGGGCTGGGCCGGCCTGGCCGACGTGCGCCTCGAGCCCGGTTCGGGCGAGCGGGTCGCCGGGCTCTGGGAGGGCGCCCACGGCACGGTGGCGGTGATCGAGCGCGACGGCGACCTGCGGCTCAAGGTCAACAACTCCTATCTGCTGGGCACCAGCGGCTCGGCGGTCAACGAGCGGCTCCAGGCCTGGCTGCCGCTGGCCCTCCACCCGCGACCGCGGTCGGTCTTCTTCCTCGGCATGGGGACCGGCATCACCGCCGGCGCGGCACTGGCCTTCCCGGTCGAGTGGGTCACCGTCTGCGAGCTCAACGCCGACGTGGTCGAGGCGGCGAGGACCCACTTCGGGCCCTACACCTACGGGCTGTTCGAGGACCCGCGGGTCGAGCTGCTGGCCGAGGACGGCCGCAGCTTCCTGGCCGGCACCGAGCGCCGCTACGACCTCGTCATCGCCGACCTCTTCCTCACCTACAAGGCGGGCGTCGGCAGCCTCTACACGCTGGAGCACTTCAGGACGATCCGGGAGCGCCTGGAGCCGGGCGGGCTGTTCGTGCAGTGGCTGCCGCTCTTCGACCTGTCGCACCGCGAGTTCGGGATCATCGCCCGCACGATGCTCGAGGTGTTCCCCCAGGTCACCGCCTGGCGGCGTAGCGCGTCGCCGCGCTATCCGGTCCTGGCGCTGGTCGGCAAGGTGGATCCCGCTCCCCTCGACGCGGCGGGGCTGGCGCGGGGGCTGCGGCGATTGGCAGACCGCGGCGCGCTCGCGGCCGACGTCTGGATCGTGGGCATTCCGCTGGCGGCCTACGTCGGCAACCTGTCGGCGGCCAGCGGGCTGTTCGAGCCGTTCCCGCTGAGCACCGACGACCGGCGCCCGCTGGAGTATCTGGCGCCGATCACCGAGCGCGACTCCAAGGGGTCCCGCACTCTCGAGGTCCTGGCCTGGCAGCCGCTGGCGGCTTTCAGCGAACGGCTGCTGAGCGAGGTCCCGCCGGCGCGGGATCCCTACCTCGCGGGGATCGCGGCCCAGCGCCACCCCGAGATCCTCGCCGGGCTGGCGCTCTACAGGCACGAGACCTACCGCCGCCTGGAGCGCGCTCCGGAGGCGGCAGCCGAGCTGGAGCGGTTCCGGCGGCTGGTGGCCGCCGCGGGGGACCCGGCACCGGAGACCGAGCGGTGAGCTCGAACGTCGCCTGCCGCCCCGCCGGACCCGCGCTGGAGCGCTTCTTGCTTGGATGGCTGGATGAAGCCGGCGCAGACGAGCTTCGCGGCGGGAGAGCTCGGACGAGGTCTGCGAAGATCAAGCTGCGAGGACGAGGTTTCCGCGGATGAGGCTCACCCACACGAGGTTCGCTCGGTGACTCTGCGCCGCGCGCTCCGGGCCGCCCGGACGGCGCTGCTCGGCCTCGCCGTCGCCGCGCCGGCCGCGGCCTTTCACGAGCAGGGCGTCTCGACCTGCGACGGCTGTCACGTGATGCACGACAGCCAGGACGGTCTGCGGGTCGCCACCGATCCGGCGGGCGGGGAGGTCCTGCTCACGGGCGAGAGCCCGAGCGACGTCTGCCTGACCTGTCACGCCGACAGCCTGGGCGCGGTGCTGGGCGCCGATCCGCTCAACCCGCCCCCCGAGAAGGGCGGCGGCAACTTCGTCTTTCTGGTCGAAGACAACCTCAACGACGCTCCCGGCGGCGCGCTGGACCCCATCCCGGGGGACGCCGCCGGGCACAACATCGTCGCCCCCGGCCACGGACTGTTCGCCGACGGCCGCCACTCGCTGGCCCCCGGCGGCACCTTCCCGGCCGGCGAGCTGGGCTGCACGAGCTGCCACGACCCCCACGGCAACAAAGGCTTCCGCTTTCTGCACGGGACCGGCCAGGTGCAGGGCGGAACGGCGACCTTCAACTTTCCGGCCCCACAGGCCGTGGGGATCGGGCTCGGCGCGGGGGCCGAGTCGCCGGCCAACCACACCGCCTACCGCCAGGGGATGAGCGACTGGTGCGCCAACTGCCACGGCCGCTACCACGAGGGCGGTCTCTCGGCCTTCGAGCATCCGGGCGACGAGTCGCTGGGTGGCGACGAGCGCGACCGTTACAACGCCTACAACGGCGACGACGACCCGGCGGGGGGCTCGCCGGCGCTCGCCTACCTGCCCGAGGTCCCCTTCGAGGACCCCGCCGCCACTACCGGCTCGCAGGGCGGGCCCGCGGGCGGCAGCCGGGTGATGTGTCTGACCTGCCACCGGGCGCACGCCACCTCGGCCCCGGCCGCCGGCCGCTGGGACTTCAACCTGACCCTGCTGCGGGACGACGGCGCGGCGTCGGGGTCCTACCCGATCCCGGACCCCTACCGCAGCCCCAACCAGGGCACCCTGTGCAGCAAGTGCCACGAGGGCGGGGCGCCCTCCGGGCCCGGCGGGCTCCCCAAGATCGAGCCGCCGCCGGGCTGAGCGACTCCAGGCAGAGGACCGTCTGGCGCGGGTGCCGATAGTCGGGAGACCGGCCGCGGCGAGCCGGAGGCCGCGCCGCCGCCGAGGAATCCGGCGGCTTCAACGCGAGAGCGTCGCCAGGACTCGCTCCTCGAGGATCTTCCAGGTGTCCCCTTCTAGCGACAGGGTCAGGGTCTTGCGCACCACGTCCTGGAAGACGTCGGAATGGTAGCTCTGGGTGAAGGTAGCCCTGACCCGCGACGGCTGGAGCAGCTCCATCTCGAGCTCGGTGAGCTCTACCCGGATCCACTCCGGGCGTGACAGACGGCTGCGCCGCAGCTCCTCCCAGGCCGAGCGCTCCATGTCACCCGGCGGGTGGAAGGCGGGCGCGTAGCCGGCCAGATAGTCCTCGACCCGCCGCTCGGTCCACGCCTCGGCCCAGTTGCGGACCGCCGTCTCCGCCATCTGCAGGCTGTCGGCCGGTTCCTCGGACAGCAGAGCGGGGCTTGGTGACTCCGGTCCCGGCAGCCCGGTTTCCGTCCGCGCTGCTTCCGGCGGCACAGCCCGGGGCGGCTGTGCCGCCGGCGGAGCCCGCTCCGCGACCGAGGTCTTCTCCGGCGCGACGCGCTCCGGCTCGACCGCGGCGACCTCCGCAGCGGGCTGGCCCAGGCCGGCGGCCGCCGAGCGCAGACCGAAGACCTGCACCCGGCTCTCGAAGCCCTGGCTGACGTAGAGGTTGGCCTGGGCGTCGAGCGACAGGTCATCGGGGCGGTAGAGGGCGCCGGGTACGTTGCCGAAACCGGAGTACTCGCGGAGGCACCGGTTGTCCTGCGGCCGCCAGCGCATGAACAGCGCCCGCTGTTTGTCCAGCACCAGGACGTGGCCCTCGGCGTCGAGGGCGGCGGCCACCGGGAAGCCGGTCTGGCAGGGCGCCGTCCCCTTGACGCCGATCCCCCCCCGCCGCAAACCGGCGAGATCGAACAGCTCGATCCGCCCGGCTGTGGGCACGGCCACCAGCACCGTGTCGCCGTAGACGTCGACGTGTCCCAGGAGCTGCTCCTCGGCCTCTTCGGGGTCGAGCCCGGACGCCAGGTCGGCCGAGGCCAGGACCTCGCCGCCGCGGCCAAGGACCCACAGCCGCTGGTTGGCCCGGTCGAGGGCGTACAGCCGGTCGCCGGCCGGCGACAACGCGATCGACGCCAGGTCCGGCGCCGGCAGGCCTCCGGGGAGCCCCGTCAGCGGCACCGGACCCAGGAGCTTGCCGTCGAAGTCGAGCTGGACGATGCCGCTCGCGCCCCGGTGGATGGCGAGGACGAAGAGGTAGCCCTCTGGGTCGACCGCCACGTCGCGGGGCGCGCTGAAGACCGAGCCGCCGGTCAGCTCGAAGCGGAACAGCCCGTCGCCGTCGAAGATCAGGATCCGGTGCCCGAAGGTGTCGCAGACGAAGACCTCGCCGGTGTGCAGATCGGCGTGGACGGCGCGCGGCTGGCGGAACGCCTCGCCGCGGATCGGCAGCGCCAGGCGGCGCAGGTAGGGAGTCGCCGCCTCGTCCTGGGCCGCCGCCGGCAGGCTCGGAGCCAGGGAAGCCGCCAGGACCAGCGCGGCGCCCCGCCAGACCGGGCTCATGGCGCCGTGGCCGAGGCGAGACGGCGGTAGAGCTGGACCCGGCCGTTGCCCAGGTCGGCGACGGCGAGGCGACCGTCCGGCAGCCGGGCCAGACCCGCCGGCCAGCGCAGCAGCCCCGGGTCCCAGCCGCGGCGGGCGCCGAAGCCGATCGGCCGGCCGCCGCCGTCGAGCACCAGAAGACGGCCGTTGTGGCGGTCCGAGATCACCACGTCACCGCCAGGCTCGACGACGACCCCTCCGGGCCAGGCGGGGACCGGCGGCAGCCCGGGGAGCGGCCAGCCGGCCAGGAGCTGACCGTCCGGCCCGTAGCGCCGCACCTCGGGCGGCTCGGCGAGGGTGGCGAGAACGCCGCCCCCCGGCGCGGCGGCCAGGGCGGTGACGTAGCCGTCGACCGGGATCTCGACGACCGGATCGAGCCGCCCATCGAGCGCCAGGATCCGTCCCCCGGCCGGATCGTGGAGCCAGACGGCCCCGTCGGCGGCGGCCAGGGCCCCCGGCACGACGCCTTCGGGCAGCGGCAGCGGGCGCAGGGCGAGCCCCTCGCCCTCGGCAGCCAAGAGTCCCCCATCCTCGCGCAGCGACAGCAGATAGCGAGTCCCGTCGTGCGCCAGACCGAGCGGCGAGCCCGGCAGGGCGACCTCCCGCTCCGGTTTCCAGCCCGCGGCGCCCACCGCCAGGCGGAAGACCACCAGCCGCGAGCCGGCGGCGTCGGCGACGGCGATCTCGCCGGCGCGCCCGGCGGCCACCGCCAGCGGCCAGCTCAGATCGAACTCCCCGGTGCCGGCGAGGGTGGCGTCCCAGGCCAGGACCGGCTGGAGCGCTTCCTGACCGGCCGCCGGCCCGGGCGGTGCCGCGGCCGCCAGCAGGCCGACGACGATCGCCGCCAGCTCCCGCCTCACAGCCTCTCCCCCGGCTGCTGGTGGCAGCCCACGCACAGCTCGCGCTCTCCGGCGCGGTGCATCAGCTTGCGGTACGGCGCGTCGTGGACGCCGTGACAGGAGAGGCAGTCCATCGGCTGGCCGTTGCGGGGATCGCGCGACTCCACGCCCATCGGGTGGGCGACGCTGTGCTGGTGCGAATGGCAGCCGCCGCAGAGCTCCAGCGGGTCGGCGACCAGGAGCAGGGGCCGCTCGCCACCGTGCGGGTCGTGGCAGGTGGCGCAGGCCATGTCGTCGCCGTGGCTCGGATACCGCCCCTCCTGCCCCGAGCCGGCGCCACCGGGATCGTGGCACGAGAAGCAGACGTCCCGCTGCTCGCCTTTGAGCAGCGCGCTGTCCGCCCCGCCGTGGGGGTTGTGGCAGGCCGAGCAATCGCCGCCACCGGCCGAAACGTGGGGAAACGGCGCTCGCCGCGCCCCGGTGACCTGGTCTTCGTGGCACTCGCCGCAGAGCGCCGCCTGGCCGGCCACCAGGCTTAGCGGGTCGGCGGAGCCGGCCGGCGCGTGGCAGAGCCCGCAGTCACCGTCTTCGAAAGGCGGGTGCAGCTCGGCGTGGAACAGACCGGCCCGCGCCGAGGCGTGGGGGTCGTGGCACTGCTGGCAGTCGGCGCCCTCGACCGGGTAGTTCTGGTGGTGGCGGCGGAAGGCATCGGTGAACGGATGGCAGGAGGAGCAGATGGCGCCGCCGGCGGCCACCGCCAGGGCGGCGTGCTCGGAGGCGTGGGGCTCGTGGCACCGCGAGCAGCGGCCGCGCACGAACGGGGAATGGGTCACCTTTCGCGCGGTCCATTCGGCGACCTCGGCGTGGCACTCCTCGCACAACGCCGCCCCGGGGGCGAGCAAGAGATGGTCGTGGTCGCCACCGTGGGGCTGGTGGCAGTCGCTGCAGCGGCCCTCGGCGACCGGCGGGTGGAGGTTGGGGCGCGACAGCGACTCCGTGATCTCGGCGTGGCAGCTCGCGCAGAGCGCCGCCGGACGGTCGAGGAGCAGCCCCGGGTGGCGCGCCACGTGCGGATTGTGACAGGCGGAGCACTGCCCCTCCTGCGCCGGCGGATGGGCGACGCCGGCCTGCAGCGAGGCGGACAGATCGTCGTGGCAGGAGAGGCAGACTTCGCGCTGGTCGATCTCGACGGCCGCGACGGCCTCGGTGGCGATCACCGTGGCGGCCAGGGCGGCAACCAGCGCCCCGGCCGCGAGCCCCCGGCTAACGGCGTCCCTCATGGCGCCTCCCCTCCGCTCTCGCCGTGACAGAGAGCACAGTCGCCGTCGGCGAACGGCGGATGGGACACCGGCAGCAGCAGCCCGGCCATCGCCGAAGCGTGGGGGTCGTGGCAGGCCCCGCAATCCATGGCGCTGGCCGGCAGCCCCAGGTGGCCTGCCGCGAACTCTGCCGTCTCCGTGTCGTGGCAGTTGCCGCAGGTGGTCGCCAGCGGTTCCAGGAGCAGCCGCGGATGCCGCGCGCCGTGCGGCTCGTGGCAGGTCAGGCAGCCGTCCTGCTCCTCGGCCGGCGGGTGCGCGGACTGGGTGGCGAGCTGATGCTCGACCGCCTGGTGACAGCTCGCGCAGAGCGGGCGGACCGGGGCGCGGAGCAGCGCTTCGACGGCCGCCTCGTGCGGCTGGTGGCAGGCGGCGCACTCGCCCTCCCGCGCCGGCGGATGGCCCGATCCCCCGAGCGGCGGCTCGAGGGTCAGATCGTGGCACTCGCCACACAGGGAGAGCGCGGGCTGGGCGAGCAGCGCCGGCTGCTCCGAGGCGTGGGGCAGATGGCAGAGCTCGCAGTCGCCGTCGGCGAAGGGCGGGTGGCTGCTGACCGGCTCCGGGGCGCCGGCCGCGGGCTCGTGGCAGGAGCGGCAGAGCGCCGCGCCCTCGGCCAGCAGCAGACCCTCGCCGCCGGCGTGCGGCGCGTGGCAGGAGCTGCACTGCGCCGTGGCCACCGGGGCGTGGAGCACCGGCAGTCCCGAGCTGGCGCCGATCCCGGCGTGGCACTCGCCGCACAGCTCGCCCTGTCCGGCGACCAGCAGCGCCGGCCGGCCGCTGCCGTGAGGCTGGTGGCAGGAAACGCAGTCGTCGAGGCTCGGCGGATGGACGAACGCCTCGCCGGCGTCCGCCGGATCTTCGTGGCAGTCGGTGCACAGGGTGCGGGACTCCTGGGTCAGCAGTTGGGGATGGGCGGTGGCGTGCCCGCCGTGACAGGAGCTGCACTCGCCGGCCACGGCGTGCGGATGGGCGGCGGTCAGGGCCGCGGCGACGTCGTCGTGGCAGTCGCCGCAGAGCTCCGCCTCGGCCGCCGCCAGCAGCGGGACGTGGTCCGAGGTGTGGGGGTCGTGGCAGTCGAGGCACTGGCCTTCGGCGGCCGGCGGATGGACCGAGCCGGACCCGCCCGCGGCGGGCGGGTCGTGGCAGTCGAGGCAGGACTCCTCGGTCGGCGCCCCCCCGCCGGCGGCGTGGCAGGAGGCGCACTCGAGCACGGGGTGGACCGAGGCGCGCAGCAGCCCAGGGCTGGCGCCCGAGTGCGGCGGATGGCAGCTCGCACAGTCGCCCTCCGCCACAGGCAGCCCGCCGTGGGCGCCGGCGAAGCCGTCTTCGATCCCCGCGTGGCAGGAGGCGCAGAGCTCCAGCGGGGGTTCCCGCAGCAGGGCCTGGTGCGCCGAGCCGTGGGGCAGATGGCAGGTCGAGCAGTCCTCCGCCACCGGGGCGTGGGGCACCTTCCCCGCGAACGCCGCGCCGCCGTGACAGTCGAGACAGAGCTGGCGTGCCGGCGCCTCGAGGATCGCCGGGTGGTCGGAGCCGTGCGGATCGTGGCAGGTCGAGCAGCTCGCCACCTCGGGATGGGTGTGCTCGGCCTCCAGGGCGGTGAGCTCGGCGGCGTGGCACTCGAGGCAGAGCTCGGGCTCCTCCTGCTGCAGCCTGAGCGCCCCGACCAGGCCGTGTGGCTTGTGGCAGGAGGTGCAGTCGCCGGTGGCCAGCGGCGCGTGGGGGAAGCCGACGTCCCGGCCCACCTCCTGGTGGCACTCCACGCACTTGCCGCCGGGCTGGAAGCGCGAGCCCTTCTTGAGCTGCGCGGCGCCGGGCTCGGCGCCGGCCACCAGCCAGGCCAGCAGGAGCGCCCCCGCCAGGAGCACCCCCACCGGGAGCACCACGGTGATCCGGGACCGGCGCTCAGCCATCGTGCGGCGCGCCCCCTCCCTCGCCGTGGGGCTCCTCTTCGCGGCGGCCGGTGATCGCGAGGGCGGCCAGCGCCTCCTCCCGGATCTCGATCTCCGAGCGCTCGCGGAGCTTGGTCATGAACTCGTCCAGCCGGCGCTCGAACTTGCCGCCGAAGACCGCCTCGCGGACGTTGCCCGAGACCTCCTGGTAGGAGTAGATCCCCTGCTCCTGGCGGTCGGTGATCCGGAGGACCAGCCAGCCCTCACCGGCGGCGGCAACGGGGTCGAGAACTTCCCCGACCGCCGCCTCGAGCAGGTCACGATTGATGTCGTCCGCCCCCATCTGGGGCACCATCCAGCCGCGGTCCCCACCCTGGTCCTTGTAGGCGTCGAGCGACTGCTGCCGAGCCAGCCAGGCGAAGTCCGTGCCGCCCCGCAGCAGCCCGGCGAGCCGCTCGGCTTCTTCGCGGCTGGCCACCGTGATCTGCCCGATCCGCACCCTGGGCGGCCGGCGGAAGCTCTCGCGGTGCGTCTCGTAGTGCGCGCGCTTCTCCTCTTCGCTGATCTCGATGCCGGCGCCGACCACCTCCTCGAGGAACCGGGGCACCAGTAGCTGGGTCTCATAGGCGTGGAGCGCGCGCTCCACCTCGGGCAGCGCTCCGTAGCCGCGCGCCAGCGCCTCGAGACGCAGCAGCTCGCTCTCGATCAGCCGGTCGAGGATGATCGGCGCCGCTGCCCGCGCGGCCTCGACGTTGCGCACCCCCTTCCACCTCGCCAGCAGCGCCTGGGCGTACCTCTCGGCGGTGATCACCGCGCTCTCGCCGAGTCTGGCCACCACCGCGCTGGGTTCCGGGCTGGGGGGGACCAGGCGCCCGTCGGGCAGCCGCTCCGGTGCCAGCGCCGCGACCACGGCCTCGTCGGTCGTCACCGGATGGCGCTGCCGCAGCTCGGCCGCCAGCGCCTCGCGGCGGGCCGCCGCCTTGCGCTGCCGCACCAGCGATGCCACCGTCCGCTCGAGCTTGGGGAAGCGCTCGGGATCGGCGGCCGCGAACGACTCGACACGGAACACCGACCAGCCCAGATCGGTGGCCAGCGGACCCGCCAGCTCGCCGGGGTCGAGCGCGAACACCGTCTCGGCCACCTCGCGCTGCAGGTCGATGCGCGCCAGGTCCTCGACCAGGCCTCCGCGCAGCCGGTAGGGATCGACCGAGCGCTCGGCCGCCAGGGCCGCCATGTCGGCCCCCGCATCGAGCGCCTCTCGCAGCTCCTCGGCGCCGTCCCGCTCGTAGGCGGTCACCACCCGGAAGGTGGCGCGGCGATACTGCTCCTCGAAGAGCCGCCGGACCTCCTCGGGCTCCGGCACCGAGTGCTGGTCGATCTCCTCGCGCTCGAGCCGCCGGATGGCCAGCTCCTCCCGGCGCCTGGTCACGCGGTCGGCCACCGACGGCTCTTCGTCCATGCCGAGCGCGCGCGCCTCCTGGCCGATCAGGGTGTCGTTGACCACCCGGAAGAGGAGCCGGTCGAGATCGAAGGCGCCACGCTCGCCGCCGGCGGCGCCGGCGTGGAGGCCGGCGAGCTGCCGCTCCAGGTCCTCGGCGCGGATGGCCTCGCCGTTGACCAGGGCGACGACCCCGGCCTCTTCGGCGGCCGGGTCGACGGCGGCCCCGGCCCCGGGGGCGGCGACGGAGGGCGCCGCCAGTGCCCAGGCGGGCACCAGCACCGTCAGCGCGAAAGCGGCCCGACTCCTCATCACCCCAGTCATCCCTTGTCGACGGCGCCGGCCAGAAGCGAGCGGACCATCGCCCGCGCCAGCACCCCGGCCGAGTAGGTGCGGCCCAGCCGGAAAAGCGACTGGCTGTCCCGCCCCCGGCGCTCCAGCCCGTCGCTCCACTCGATGCCGCCCGAGCGCCCGTCGAGCAGGCGCGCCGACAGCGAGATCCACGGCTCCGGCTCGATCGCCAGACCGGGGTCGAAGATCTCCACCGTGCCGGTCAGGATCCGCTCCGCCCCCGCGGTCTCGTGGAGGTCGGACCGGGTCGCCGCGTCCACCTGACCGCGCCACAGCCGCCCCTGGCGACGCTGGACCTCGCTCACGAGCGCCGGCAGGACGAGGACCATGCCCTGGTCGTGCAGCTCGGCGAGGGCCGCCTGGGTCAGCAGGTCCCCGGCGGCAGCCGGCCGCCAATCGGCGATGCTGTCGAAAGGGACGACCGCCACCCGGGTGCCGCCCCTGAGTGCCGAGCCGGGGAGCAGAAAACCGGTCCGCGAGGAACCCAGCCGCGGGTACGCCGGCGAGCGGCCGGCCACCGTGAGCGGCTGCACGAGCCGACGCGACACCTCCTCCGCCAGCTCGGCGAGGTCAGCGACGCCGCCCAGCCCGAGCCAGCGCTTGTCGTCCAGCCCGCTCGCCGCCTCCAGACCGGCCCAGTGGAGCCGGTCGTCGCCAGCTGCGTAGATCTGGGCCGACACGGTGACCCGCGGAACCGGTGTCGCACTCGCCTCATGCAGGGTTAACGAACAGAACCAGCCGGCGTCGAATTCCCCGGCCAGCTGCTCCAGCGCCGGCGGCGGCGCGCCGGCCACGTCGCGGATCCGCAGCCGCCGGAGCACCGCGCGCAGACCGGTGGCCTCTCGCAGCGGCCGCTGCGCGGACAGCTCCTGCCGGACCGCCGCCTCCACCAGGGCGGCGGTTTCGGGATCGCCCACCCGGTCCTGGACCGGCAGCAGCAGCCCCGCGCCGGCCGGCAGCTCCGCCCGGGCCGCCGGCGCGGCGAGGGCCAGGGTGAGGACCGCTAAGCAGATCCGGCGCATCTCGGGCTCGGGCTTGGGCTCAGCCCAGCAGGCTTTCGAGGATGGCGCGGACGCAGCGCCGGGTGGTCTCGGAGATCGGCTCGGCTCCGGTCCCCAGCACCCTGGCGCCGAGCCCCGCCCCCTTCTCGCTGTGGGTGGCCGCCCACACCGCCGCCCCGGTCTCGGTCTCGACCATGTGGAGGTCGAGCGTCACGGCGGGGATCAGCAGGGTGCCGGCCCGCACGAAGTCCGACTGGGTGACGCTGCCCAGGATCAGGGCCTGGACGCCCAGCGTCCGACCCAGCTCGATCGTCTGCTCGCGGCTGGGCGAGGAGCGGTGGCCGCCCGGCAGGCGGTCGAGGGCGGCCTGGACCTCGCCCGGCTCGAGGACGTCGACGGCGCCCGAGGCCAGCAGCTCGGTGATCAGCAGGCGGGTGGCCCGCTCCCCGGCCTGCCGGTCGGCGGCGAGGTTCTCGAGCGGGAGCACCGCCAACCGCTCGACGAAGCCAAAATCGAACTGCGGGTTGGTGAACTCGGTGGGCCGCAGGCCGCTGGCGCACCCCAGCCAGGTCCAGCCCAGGCAGGTCGCGGCGAGCAGTGCAAAGTGTCGGGGACGAGAGCGCATCGCGTCTACCTCTCAGAAGAAGAGATTGAGCCCCACCCGCAGCGTGTTGGTCTCGGTGTCGGCGGCCTCGGCCTGCTCGAAGGTCGAGCGGGTCACCGTCGCCCACATCGTAATCCATCGCTGGAGGCGGTAGTTGAGGCTGAGGGTGGAGATGGTGGTCTGGCGGAGCTGCTCGGTCTCGGTGTCCTCCCAGGTGAGCGCTGCGTTGAGCCGCGGCCCGGGGGCCCAGAAGACGCCGTAGCGCTGGGTGAGGGTCTCCTGGCGGTCGTCGTCCGCCAGGTCCCAGTCGCCGTTCAGGGTCAGGAACGGGGTCACCCGCCAGGAGGTCCTGAGCTGCAGGTTGCTCCGCCGGCTGAGGGTCACCGTCCCGGTCGAGTCGAACGAGGTGTACGAGACCACGCCGTCGAGGGTCCAGTTCTCGGTGGGGCGGGCCTCCACGGTCTCGAGCCAGCGCCAGCTCGTCTGCTCGAAGCCCGCGAACGGATCGTCGACCCGGCTCCAGGACACCTCGGAGGTGAGCCGCAGGTCGGGGAGCAGCTCGGTGAGGGCCCGCAGCCGCACGGTGTCGACCGCCCGGATCAGCAGCTCGTCCTCGCGCTCCTCGCGCTGGGTGGCGGTGAGCACGGTCTCGACGGTCGGCAGCGGCGTCCACTCCAGGCTTCCCGACACCTCCTCCTCCTCGCGCTGCAAGGTCGGGTCCAGGCTTTCCTCGAGGTCGGCGAAGCGGTAGCTGACCCGCAGATCGAGCGCCGCGGCCAGCCCGACCCGCGCCTCGCCGCGGTAGTCGAACTCGTCCAGCTCCTGGCTGAGCCGGCCGCCCACCAGGTCCTCGGTGTTGCGGGCGTTGGCGGTCAGGGTGAAGCCGAGCCGGCGATGGGGGTCGTAGCTGGCGAAGAGGCCCGCCTGGTAGGTGGTGGCGTCGCCCTCCTCGCGCCCCAGCCGGTCGACCTCGACCAGCGCCCGGATCTCGGTCACCGCCACCTCCGGGAAGCTGTTGGCCGAGACGTTGACCGCCTTGAAGTAGCGGCCGGTGGTCTCCGGAAAGCGCAGCACGTAGCGCAGCAGGACGTCGTCGAAGACGGCGCTGGCGGCCGGCACCGCGGTCCAGCTGAGGTTGTCGCTGCTCTGGTAGACCCGCCACAACAGGCCCGGGTCGGAGGGCGCGTCGACGGTGATCTCGAGCTGGCTGACCTGGCGCGTCAGCCCCAGATCGAGACCGAGGTTGCGGAACGTGTTGGCGGCCCCGATCTCGATCCGCGGCAGCACCGGCGAGGTGAGGTCGCCGTCGATCAGCGCCGGCTGCGGCTCGAGCTCTCCAACCTCGGGGGAGGTGTCGACCGCGGCGAGCCCCTGGCGCGGCGACAGCGGCCGGTCGAAGGTGGTGCCGTCGGGCGCCCGCTCGAGCTGCTCGATCTCGCTCAGCCAGAGGTTGGCAGAGACGAACAGGCGGTCGCTCCAGAAGCGGTCGGCGAAGTCGAGCCGCAGCTCGTGGCGATCCTCGTCGAGCCGGAACGAGGTCAGCCGGCTCTCGATCTCCGAGCGCCGGAAGGAGTAGCGGGCGCCCCAGCGGGTGCGGTCGTAGAGCGCCGACAGCTCGACCAGCCGCGAGTCGGTCCGCCGCCCGAAGACCTCGACCGCGACGTTGGTGTCCTCCTGCAGGCGGAGCGAGAACCGGGGACCGCGGCGCGGGCGCCACTCGAACTGCCCCAGATAGGTCTCGAGATCGAGGTCGTTGACCTCGTTGGTGGTACGCAGCGCCCGGTCCTGGAACAGGAGTCGGGCGGAGAAAACGGGGCGGTCGTAGGTCAGCTGGAGCTGGGGCTCACGGCTCTGCCGGCGGAAGGTGGCGCCCGCCTCGGGCGAGCTCTGGAAGTCGTTGAGACGGAAGTGGAAGGCCATCCGCACCAGCGGGGTCAGCGCCTGCTGGAGGCTCACCCGGTACTTCTGGTCCAGCTGGTCCTCGCGCTGGTCGTCGACCTCGACCGGACCGGCGTAGAGGCGGGCGCTGCCGCTGAGCTGGATGGCGCCGACCGGCCCCGCTAGCAGCAGCAGGAAGAAGGCCAAGCAGCCGACGAGCGCCGCGCCGTGGGCAGCCTGTCGTGCCGGTACCACGCCTCACCGCCACCCATGTGGACCGAGCATGCAGCCCATTATCCCCCCGCCCGATAAACGACCGCCCGAGGCCCGCGGGGGCCTCGGGCGTCGCCTACCCGGTAAAGGTGCTCGTCGGAGTTACGGTGCCGAGCCCAGGTCGAAGGCGTCCTGGACGTGGCACTTGTTGCACAGCGACCGCTGGTTGCCGGGATCGCTGTAGGGATCCGGGATCTCGTAGGACCCTGACTCGTCGCCATCCTCGGACAGGAAGGTGACGCTGAAGTCCCAGCGCCCCGCGTCCATGGCCGAGCTGCCGTGCGCCCGGTGGCAGGTGGTGCACATCACCCGGCTCGAGCCCGAGGGGGCGCCGGTGCCGCTGGTGGTCATCGCCGGGTCCTCATAGGGGACCTGCGGCAGATAGGAGGTCGCCGGGTTGCCGGTCCCGTACTGGGCGGTGCCGTTGTACAGACCGTACCTGGTGGCGATGGTGGCGCCGATCGCGGCCCCCGACGGGTGCCTCAGCACGGTCGGGTAGCTGGTGTTGTGGAAGTCGCCGTGGCAGTTGGCGCACCACAGGCTCATCCCGCTCTGGTAGGCGGTGTGATTGGCCGGGCCTTCAGGGGCCCCGAAGAGGCTGATTCCGACCGCCGTCGGCGCGGCATTGACGAAGTTGAAGATGCCCTGGACCGAGCGGCCGGCGCCGTAGAGCAGCCGGAAGGCCGAGGTGCCGTGCGGATCGTGGCAGCTCGTGCAGCCCATCAGCGAGGCCGGGAAGGCGCCGCCGGGGGAGGTGGTCAGGGTGGCGTCGGTCGACAGGCCGTAGCCGGGCGCGTCGAGGTTGTGACCGGCAGCGTCACCGCTCACCGGGTTCGTCGCGCCGCCATGGGCGTCGTTGATGTTGTCCTCGGTGAGGAAGATGAAGTTGCCGCCGCCCCTCTGCGGCGCCGGGTTCAGCGGGTCGACCGCGAAGACGGCGCCGAGCCGGGTGGCATGGCAGCCGAGGCAGACGTCGCTGGGCGAGGCGTCGACGAGCAGGAAGTCGTTGCCGTCCGGGCTGTCCGGGTCGACCAGCGCGCCGTCCTGGCTGTTGTGCATCGTGTGGCAGCCCTGACAGTCGGCAACGCCGTCGTCGTGGAAAGCCAACGCCGGGGCGCCCCAGAGGACCACCAACGCCGCCGCGGCCAGCAGAAGCGTTCGTGTCGTGTTCATTTAACGAGCTCCTTTCCGAATCAAAGAGATCCAACGCCCGCAAGGAGCAAGGCGTATGCCACGAGCCTACACCGAGCCCCTACCGGCCGCCGCTTTTCGGCAGACTCCCGGGCGATTGCGGGCTCCTCGGCACCCCCGGGCTGGGGTCTCGCTGCGGCCCGCGCGATCGGGGTATGCAAAGCGGCGCATGGGGTGGGGGAAAATCCCCAGCTTCGGGGACATCGCCGCGGAGGATCCCCCACCCACGGTCCTCCCCAGAATGGCTCAGTGGTGCTTGAGGTGCCTGGCTGGACCGCCGGTGGATGGCCGATACGGATTCGCCGCGGCGGGGGGACTGGCCGACCGCGGACGGAGGCGGTCGGCGGCGGCCGTCACCAACAGTGCGAGATGCCGACGCAGCTCCTCGATGCCGTAGGGCTTGGCCAGGAAGAAGGCGCTGTGGTTCAGGGGGCTCAGGCCCGCCTCCTCGGCGCTCTGGTGGACGCAGGACTCGAAGAGCACCGGGATCGGCGGCGACTGACGCTGGCAGAAGGTCTTGAGCTCCTCCCAGGGCAGGCCGACCGGGGTCAGGTTGGCGATGACCGCGTGCGGCGGGTCGCGCCGCAGCACCTTCATCGCCTCCTCCAGGCTCTCCGCCACCTCGAGCTCGACCCCCGGCGGGGCCAGACGGCCGACCACGGAGCGCAGAACCCGGCTCCCGTCCAGAACCAGCAGTCGCAAGGGTAGCCCCCTTCCTCGGTGCGAGGCTGCAAGGCCCGTTCCCGGCGCCCCGGCGACGGAACGCCCAGCCGTCTACTCGCCGGGCTTGGCCGCTGCCGCGGCCGCCTCGTCGAACTTCTTGAGCCGGTAGCGCAGCTGATCGCGGGTGATCCCGAGCAGCTCCGCCGCGCGGGTCTGGTTGCTGCCGGTCGCCTGCATGGCGCGCTCGACCATGCCGCGCTCCAGCTCGGCCAGGGGGACGATGCCGCTCTCGCCGGCCGGCCCCGCGCCTGGCTCCGCCGCCGGCACCAGGTGGGCCGAGCTGTCGAGCAGCAGCGACTGGGGAGTGATCCGATCGCCGCGCTCCACCACCATCGCCCGCTCGATGACGTTGCGAAGCTCGCGGATGTTTCCCGGCCACTGATAGCCGAGCAGCAGGTTCTCGGCCTCGCGGGTGACGCCGGCGAAGCGCCGGCCGACCTTGGGCTGGAGGGTGACCAGAAAGTGGTGGGTCAGCGGCAGGATGTCCTGCGGGTGGTCGCGTAGCGGCGGCACCTCGATCGGGAAGGTGTTGAGGCGGAAGAACAGATCGCGCCGGAACTGGCCGTCGCGGACCATCGCCGACAGATCGCGGTTGGTGAGGGCGATCACCCGAACGTCGACCAGGATCTCGCGGGTGCCGCCGACCCGGCGCAGGCGCCGCTCCTCGAGCACGTGGAGCAGCTTGGCCTGCAGCTCGAGCTTGAGCTCCCCGATCTCGTCGAGCACGACGGTGCCGCCCGCCGCCAGCTCGAAGACCCCCCGGCGGGTCGCTCGGGCGTCGGTGAAGGCCCCCTTCTCGTGCCCCAGCAGCTCGCTCTCCAGGAGCTGGTCGGGGATCGCCGCGCAGCTCACCTCGAGCAGCGGCTTCTGACGGCGGTCCGACAGCGCGTGGATGTGCCGCGCCAGGACGTTCTTGCCACACCCGCTCTCGCCCAGCAGCAGGATGCTGCCGACCTCCGAGCGGGCGACCTCCTCGGCGATTCGCAGGGTCTCCCGGAAGACCGGCGACTGGCCGACGATCACCCGGCTGAGGTCGCGCTCGCGGCTCTGGCGAGCCGCCTGGACCTCGCGCTGCTCGCTGCGCACGCGCAACGAGCGCTCGATGTGGGCCACCAGCTCGGCCTGATCGACCGGCTTGGTGAGGAAGTCGAGAGCGCCAAGCTTCATCGCCCGCACGGCGTCGTTGACCTGGCCGACCGCGGTCATGACGATGACCACGGTGTCCTCGAGCTGCTCGCGATGGCTCTGGTAGAAGTCGAGGCCGTGCCCGTCGGGCAGCGACAGGTCGAGCAGCAGCACGTCGGGCTGGTGCTGAGCCAGGTGCCCGGCGGCGGCGGCGAGGTCGCCGACCGGGTGGACGGTGTGGTCGGCCCGCTTGAGCTGCTCGGCAAGCGCCCAGCGGAGCAGTTTCTCGTCTTCGACGATCAGCACCAGCGCCATCTCAGCGTCCCGAGTCGGCGGCCGCTTCGGCGGCGGTTGCCCCGGCGAGTGCCGCCGGCGTCGGCAGCAGCACGAAGAAGGTGGTGCCGCCGTTTCCCGAGTCCACCTCGAGGCTGCCCCCGTGCTGCTCCACCAGGCTCTTGGCGATGGCCAGCCCCAGTCCGGTGCCCGAGAACTTGGTGGTGAAGAACGGGTCGAAGATCCGGCGCTGGTTTTCCGGCGAGATCCCCGGCCCGTCGTCCTGCACCGCCAGGAACACGCCCTCGCCCCCCGGCAGGGCGCCGGCCCGGAGCACGATCGAGCCTCCCTGGTCGATGGCGTCGGCGGCGTTGTTGACCAGGTTGAGCAGGACCTGACGGATCTTCGCCGGGTCGAGCCGCGCCTGGAGCGGGCTCGGGGCCACCTCGATCGCCAGCGAGATCTGGCGGCGCCGCAGGGTCGGCGACAGCAGGGTGGCGAGGTCCTCGAGCAGCCCGCGCAGGTCGGTCGCCGCCAGCCGCGGCGGCGACGGCCGGGCCGAGGCCAGCAGGGTCTGCAGCGTCGCGTTGACCCGCCGCAGCTCGGCCAGCATCTCGTCGTGGAGCTCGTGGGCCCGCGGGTCGGTGGCGTCCTCGCGGAGGATCTCGAGCGCGCCCTGGATCCCGGCCAGCGGGTTCTTGATCTCGTGGGCGAGTCCGGCGGCGAGCTGCCCGAGGGAGGCGAGCTGGTCGGTGTGGGCCAGGCGCGAGGCCACCTCCACCTGCCGCTCGCGATGCCGGCGGAGGAAGCGATGGAGCGACTCCTGGAGCTCGGCGGCGGCCGGATCGAGCACCAGGGCGGGCTCCCCAGGGTCGCCGGCCGCCTCGCCGGCTTCGGCCGCGGCCAGCCGGGCCTCGAACCTCCGGGTCGCCTGCTTCGTCGAGCGCTTGACCAGCGCGGTGGTGAGTCCCAGGAGGCCCGCCCAGCCGGCAATGAGCAGTAGCAGATAGAGGCGGGAGCGCTGTCGGGCGCGGCCGATCTGGGCGCTCATGTCGAGGGTCATCGAAGCCACGGCCAGCGTCTCGCCTGAGGCGTGACAGGGCGCGCAGCGCTCGTCGGCGACGATCCGCTGAAGTCCCCGGATCCGGCGACGCCCACCGCTGGCGTCGAGCCGGAACCGCTCGGTCGCGCCATCGGTCAGGAACGCCACCGCCTCCTCGCGCTCCCCGGGGGGCAGGGTGCCGCCGGCGCCC
>JBFGCA010000029.1:0-44868 GCA_041567315.1 Thermoanaerobaculia bacterium
CACAGCACGGAGCGGGCCCCGTGGACCAGGAGCATCCGCAGGTAGGCATCCCCCCGCTTGGTGATCCGGCCGAGACGCCGCCGCAGACCGCTCGAGTGCTCCCGCGGGGTCAGGCCCAGGTAGGCGGCGAAGTGGCGCCCGGTGGGAAAGCGCCGGATGTCGCCGACGAAGGCCACCAGCGCCGTCGACGTGATGAGGCCGACGCCGGGGATCGTCCGCAGGTGGGCGGCGGCCGGGATCTGCCGGGCCAGCCGGTGCAGGTCCTGCTCGACGGTGGCGAGGCGCTCTTCGAGCTGCCGGATCTCGAGGCAGGCCTCGGCGAGGGCCAGGCGCAGAGCCTCTGAGAGCTCGGCCTCGGCATCCTCGATCAGGGCCAACGCGCGAGGCACGACGTGGCGGGCGCCGCGGGGGATCGTGTGACCGAGCTCGCGCAGCAGGCTCCGCAGGGTGTTGAGGCGGGCGACGCGGGTGGCGAGCCATGCCGAGCGCAGCCGATGCAGGCTGGTGAGCGCCTGCTGGTGGACCGTCTTGACCGGCACCGGCCGCAGCTCGTCGTTGCGAAAGGCCTCGAGCAGGGCCTTGGCATCGGCCCGGTCGGTCTTGTTGCCCCGCCGATACGGGCGCACGTCCTTCGGCGGCAGCAGGATCGGGTGGTGATCGTGCTCGCGGAGCTTCCTCGCCCAGTGGTGGGCCGAGCTCGAGGCCTCGAGCAGGATCGTCGCCGGCGGCCGCTGGGCGAAGAAGCGCAGGAACCGATCCCGCCCAACGCGCCGACGCTCGGCTACCTTGCCGGCCTGGTGCGAGACGGCGATCTCGAAGACGCTCTTTGCGACGTCGACAGCGATTGTCGTACTCTCCGACACGGACTCCTCCTTCCGTTGGTCTACCGAAACCGATGCGGCTTGGCACCATGATGCCGTTCAGCCGCAGGAGGAGTCCATCCCATCAGTTGGCCGGCCGAACAGGGCCTTTAGAGGCGCGGGAGGGTGGCGAACTGGACCACGGCCGGCCGGTAGTCGATCTGGACCGCGAGACCGAGGGCGGTGACCAGGTCGTCGTGCGCCCCCATCGCGAAGGCGCCGTTGCGGGTGTTTCGCGTCCGTGTCGCCGAGACAGTCCCGCGGGCGCCCGGAGTGTGACCGGGGTCACTGTCCGAGGAGTGAGCAGCGCGGAGAATGCCGGAGTTGCGCCCCGGGGACCGGGGCGGTGCGCGCGTCATGCCTAGTACGGCAGGAACAGTTCTCGAGCTGGACCCCGAAACCGGGGAGCGTCGCCGCGCTCGCAGCTCGCTTGCCGCCACTCTAGTCGCGCTAGCCCTGGCGGTGCCGCGCCCGGTGGGCGCCGCCGAGGTGGTGCTCCAGAACGACTCGGTCACCGACTTCGGCAGCGTCGCGATCCAGGTTGGCTTCGTCGCCGGCGAGAGCGCCGCCGCCTGGCTGACCTCGGTCTGCGACGGCGACCTCACCAAGGTCCAAGTCCTGTGGCTGTCCTTCACGGGCGGCGCCCCCGACACCCTGGGGGAGTCGGTGAGCGTCTTCGAGGCCGGTGCCTTCCCGGTGCCGGGCCCTCAGCTGGTGGTTCTTGACGGCCCGCTCATGCAGGATGGGTTCTTCAACGAGTTCACCCTGCCGGCCCCGATTCCCGTTGCCATCGGCGAGACGGTCGTCGTGGCGTTCCAGTTCCTCTCCAACCCGCCGGCGCTCGGCCCGAGTGTGGTGACCGATGTCGATGGCTGCATGGCGGGGAAGAACTCCATCTTCGCTATTCCGCCGAACCAGTGGGTCGCGGCCTGTCCCCTGGGGCTCAGCGGCGACTTCGCCATCCGGGCGGTCGTCGATTGCCCGGACGCCACCCTGATCTTCGCCGACGGCTTCGAATCCGGCGACACGTCAGCGTGGTCGGGCTCGGCGCCGTAGTTCCGGCCGGTACGCGGACCTCGGCTGCTTACGATCTAGCGTCGGGGAGGCGTGCGGAGGCCAGCGCAGATCCTGAGGCTCGAATCGCGGCGGGCTAGGTTGCCGTCAAGCCAGGCGCAGCTAGTCGGCCAGGCTCGACGCCGACAGCAACGCCCAGCGCCCCTCCCTCACGCCCGGCCCGGACCCAAGGCGTCGAACGCTTCGTCGAGCCGCCAGGTGCAGACCTCGTTGTATTCGCCCCCTTCCCAGCCTAGGCCCAGGCCGGCAGCTCGCGTGACGCCGAGCAGCTGCGGCTGCTTCTGCTTTTCGAGGTCGTAGTAGCTGTACCAGACCCCGCCGCCCAAGCTCACAACGGCTCCTGCCGAGGCGGTAAAACCCTGGGCGCAACTGCTCTCGAACGCCCCTTGCCAGACTCCGACGTTGATTACTATATCGACGCCGAGCGAGACCCCCTTGGAGAGGCCGACCGACTCGTAGGGCTTGACCCTCTCGTCGACGAGGTCGATCGCGAGACCGAACTCGCTATTGAGGCCGACCCCGACCTGGAAATCCCCAGCGACGCCGACCGACACCGAGCGGTTGCCAGCCTCGCGGGCCGTCTCGGCGAAGGCCCGGAAGGCGGGCGTATCCTCAAGTATTGCCCAGGCTTCGGACCAGCGTTTGGTCTCCAACAGCTGCTTCAGGTTGCCGCGCTTGCCCTCGCGTATGTCCTCCAGCAGCTCCTCGCCGAGGTTGTTCATTGCCAGGATGATGACGTTGAACTGTTTGATATCGAGCTTTGCGGCCTCCCCGATATCGAATTCTGGCGCGCAGACTCCCGGGCGCAGTTCGAGCCAGTCGCTCACTTCCTTCCCGAGCAGGTTGCCCAAGATGTCTTTCCAATTGGGATCGGGCAGGCCGGCGCTGAACTTCAAGGGCGGCTGCTTGGCCGGCGAGCCGTTGAAGCACCTCTCCTTGGGCCAGCACTTCCTGGTGTCGAGGCCGAAGGCGTGGGTGCGATCAAAGCCCGGTGGGCACGCATAGCAGCTGCTGCCGGCGCGGCCGTCCATGGCGACATGGAACTGACCAGGCTCGCAACCCGTGGAGTACCTCTGGAACGTTGCCGGTTTGGTGGGAGCGCGCTCCCACCACGGCACCCAACGCGTGCGGCAGGCCTGCGGATGGTCCATCGGCCGGGTGGGCGAATACCGCCTGTAGCCGCTTGGGCAGGTCCAGCAAGAGCCGCCACCTACGGTCGAAAAGTAGGACTGCACCCCCCGGCACATGAGCTCTCCTGCCTCCCCCTCGTACACCGCGTCGACCGGTTTGCACGTCGGCTGACCTATATCGCCGCACGACCGCGTCTGTGCGTGGGACGCACCAGCGGCCAGGGCGATAACCGCTGCCACTAGAAGCCTCTTCATCAACGTCCACTCTCCTTTCGTTCTTCGAATCGGTCTATAGTGACTGGGCCTCCTGCCGGCCTGTCGGCAGCCCGGCGGTTTTCGGATCTCCGTGGCAGGAGAGCCCGTCGCGGAGAGGCGAGGAGCCGTGGCTCTGCGGCCCCGGCTTTCGCCGGGTGAGCCCTTGTCGTGGCAAGGAGCTCTCCCTACCAGAGGCCGCGATCTCGCGACGACACTCCACGGGGTGGTTTTCGCCCGCGCCACCGGGTGGGGAGGTCAGGAGCGCAAGATCAGGGGACGTCGCAGCTGTGACCGGCCGGCCGTGTTAGTGGCTCGCTGGCGCGCCGGGCAAGGGCGACGACCCTTCGCCGGTCCGCTCATCGCCGCCCCGATCCGCGCCCCCACCATCTCGGTCGCCCGCGGCACCGGATCGCCAGCCAGGTGGGAGTAGCGCTGTTGTAGCCTGAAGGGGGCCAATACCATGATCGATCGGCAAGCGAGAGACCGGGCGGCGGAGCTGCTGCGCCACTTCGCTGCAGGTCAGAGGACCAATGACGAGTTTGAGGATTCCTGGCCCTCGAGTTGGCAGGACCCCTCTGTCGATCAGGTGTTCTGGGGCGGGGCGTGGGGTCTCTATGGTGGCACGAGGTGTCATCGGCTGAGCGGTCGCGATCGTCTCGATCGCCAAGTACGACGCGAGGTGGCTCGCTGGGTCCTCTTCCTGAAGAGCAACCTCCCCTACGAGTGGCCGAGGGTCTCTCACCACCTCTCGCTTCTGCTCCTTTTCCCGAACCTGCTCACCATGGGACTGGTCGGCTGGCTTGGCCGCCGCTGGTTCGCCTGTCATGGCGACTACGAGGTCTGGCCCTTCATTCGGCGCTCCGACCAGGAGGTGGCGCTGTGCCGACCGTGCTATCTGAGGCGGTGGTGACCCGGCAAACTCGGTGACAGGTCCAGATTGGGCGCCGATCCCGCCGAGGACCCTCATCGGGGTGGACCTCGGCGAGAAAACCGGCAAACGTGGCCCGCCGAGGTTGTCGGCGGCTTGCGCTTATCTGCGGAGTTCTGCGACTTGGACCCTCTTGAGACCGCTCATCGCCGCCCCGATCCGCGACCCGACCATCTCGGTAGCCTGCCGCACCGGGTCGTCGGCCAAATGGGCGTAGCGCAGTGTGTTGGCGGTCTGCCTGTGGCCGGGCAGCTTTGCCGGGCGAACTCTACGGCACCGCGCCGGACCACGCCGAGGTGTCGCCGGACTCGAAGCCGTCGAGGAAGATCACGGGGTCCCTGTAGCGCTGGCCCTGGATGCTGGCGAAGGAGGTGTCCGGGCCGCTCGACCCGACGCTCTCCCACACCACCACGATGTCGTCCTCGGCATCAATGGCCGCCACCCCCGGAGAGCGCTGGTCGGCGGTGGTGTAGGTGTTGACCTGGAACTCGCTGCCCACCGGAGCTCCCGCGGCATCGTAGCGCTGGCCCTGGATGCTGTTCTCCGACCCATCCGAGCCGCCCGAGCCCTCGCTCTGCCAGACCACGACGAAAGAGCCATCGGTATCCATGGCCACCGCCGGATAGACCTGGTAGCCGGTGGTATAGGTGTTGACCTGGAACTCGCCGCCCACCGGATCCCCCGCAGCGTCGTAGCGCTGGCCCTGGATGCTCGAGCCCGAGACGTCCGAGCCGCTCGAGCCCCTGCTCTGCCACACGACCACGAAGTTGCCGGCGGCGTCGAGCGCGACCGCTCCGCCGCGCTGGAAGCTGGTGGTGTAGGTGTTGACCTGGAACTCGCCGCCGACCGGATCCCCCGCGGCGTCGTAGCGCTGACCCTGAACGCTCCACGTATCCGTGTCCGTGCCGCTCGAGCCCCAGCTCCACCAGACCACGACGAAGTTGCCGTTCGGATCCATCGCCACGGCCGCGAAGGTCTGGGCATCGCTGGTGTAGGTGTTGACCTGGAACTCGCCGCCGACGGGCGTTCCCGCCGCATCGTACCGCTGGCCCTGGACGCTCCAGGGCTGTGTGTCGCTGCCGCCTGACACGGCGCTGTCCCACACCACGACGAAGTCGCCGTCGGCATCCATGGCCACTGCCGGATAATGCTGATCGAGCGTCGTGAGGCTGTTGACCTGAAACTGGCCGCCCAGCGGGTTCCCCGCGCCGTCGTAGCGCTGTCCTTGAATGCTGCGGTGGGAGATGTCCGAGCCACTCGAGCCCAGGCTGTCCCACACCACCACGAAGTCACCCCCGCCGCTCATCGCCGCCGCCGAGTTCAACTGGGTGCCGGTGGTGAAGGTGTTGACCTGGAACTCGGCGCCGACGCGATCCCCGCCACCCCGCAAGCGCTGGCCCTGGATGCTGTGGTAGGAGCTGTCCGTCCCGCTCGAACCCTGGCTCGTCCACGTCACCACGAAGCGGCCGCGGGCGTCCATGGCCACCGCCGTTCGGTACTGGTTGCCGAGGGAGTAGCTGTTGACCTGAAACTGACCGCCGAACGGGATGGGGCCTACCGCGGAGACGGGGAACGCGGTCGAGAGGAGGCCGACACAGCCCCATACGATCCGGCGGCACATGAGACCGACCCGTGGCCCCCCTTGCGCCCGGCTCCTGCCGGACTCGCTGGCGATCTCACAGGATACGCCGAATCCGGCTTCTCGGAACCACCTCAAAGGGTGGCTGGCCTCACTCCCCCGTAGATCGGCGATACCGACACCGTCTCCACCCCCTCTGAGGAGTCGACTCCGAGGTCGATCTGGGAGGTCTGCCACGACCACCCCCGGCGGCCCGCGCGCCCGTGCTACGCTCGTCGCAGTCCATCGTGCTTGAGCGCCACTGCCTGGAGCGGGCGCGCCGGACTCCTGGCCCCTTTCGCGGCGTCTGTCTCGACTGGATGCAGGCGGTGGCCGGCGAGATGAACTTGTCGGAGACCGCCTTCCTGTGGCCGGAAGAGGGCGGATACCGGCTCCGCTGGTTCACCCCCACCACCGAGGTGGACCTGTGTGCGCATGCCACCCTGGCCAGCGCGCACGTGCTGTGCGGCCCGCCTGGCGATACGGGCCCCACGCGATCTAGTCGCCTTCAGCGACGCCTTGGACGACTACTTCAGCGTGATCTCGCGCAGCAGGTACTGTCCCGTCAGCTCACGCATCGCCGGGTAGTTCTTCTGCGCGAATTCGGTGGTCTCGTCGAGCTTGGCCTGGCCCCACTTGTCGACGAAGGCCTGGTAGCGCTCTTGGCTCGGGCCCATCATCTCGGTGTTCTTGTACTTGACCATGAGCAGCAGATTGAAGTCGCCGCTGTCCGGCAGATCGCTTCGCAGGATCTTGTAGTCCTCCACCTGGCCGAGCTCCTTCGAGACATCCATCGCCGCCGCCCAGGTACCTCGAATGCCCTCGAGGTAGGCGTCGTCCATGTTCGAGTGCACCTTGACGGTCGTCACCTGCCAGACGGACTCGCTGACCTCGTAGTCCTTCCAGGGGGTCAGGTCGGCCACTGCCCAGGCGGCCACGCAGAGCACGGCCACGCTCACCAAAGCTGCTTTGAACCTCATCGCTCCCTCCTTTCGTTCCGAGTGGCAGATCCTAGCAGAGCTGCGCCCAGCCTGCTCCCTTCCACGGCCACGGGCGCTTCACACCCGACTCCACCCCTCCTGCGGGCGCCGGCAACGCTGCGCCTCTGGACGCTGTCTCTATGGCCCATTGGCTCGGCGCTGGAATGTCGACACCGGCCTTTTCTTCACCGACGACTCTGCGAGTGACGCGCAAGAGCACCCGCACGCACAAGACGGACATCACGCGCGGTGGGGTATTCCTGCCCAGCCCCGCCAGCGCGCGTGGGCTGGTCAGGAGCGCGAGATCGACGGTGCTGGAAACTGTGAAGGGCAGGCCGGGCTAGAGGCTCGCCGCCGCGTCGTGGAGGGCGACGGCCGTGGGCTTCGCCGGTTCATTCATCGCCGCCCCGATCCGCGCCCCCACCATCTCTGTTGCCCGCCGCACTGGATTATCGGCCAGGTGCGCATGGCGCTGCGTCGTAGCGATCTGCGTGTGGCCGAGCAGCCTGCCGAAAGGGGGAGAGAAAGCTCTACGGCACCGAACCAGACCAGGCGGAGGTGTCGCCGGACTCGAAGCCGTCGGCGAAAACCTCCAGAGGGGCCAGGCGAGTCTGCTCGAAGGCGGAGTTGTTGGCGCCGTTTGGGTCCGTTTCGTTGCCGCTCACGCTGGCGTTGTTCGTAACGAAGCCCGTGAATGCCGGTTCGGTGGCGACTTCGATCGAGATCGCGGTTGTATCGGCGGGGTCCAGGCTGTCGAGGTCACAGGTCACAACGCCCGCTGACTCGGTGCACGTCGGCGCCCCCGGTGTCACCGCAACAAAGGCGACTTCCGGCGGCAGAGTGTCGATCATCTGGACGCCGCTGGCGATCGACGGCCCGAGATTCGCCACCGTGACGGTGTAGCTGAAGTTCTCTCCCGGCGGTACCGGGTCCTGCGAGTCCGTCTTCGTGACCTCCAGATCGCATTCTGGCGGTCCGATAATCGTGTCTTCGACCGCCGAGTTGTCGGCGGGGAGCCAGTCGATCTGGTCGGCAACCACGGTGGCAGAGTTCGACAGCGTGCCGCTGGCCCCGGTGTTGACCTCAACCTCGATCGTCACCTGGGCCGCGCCTCCGACGGCCAGCCCGCCGAGACCGCAGGTCACGGAGCCGGCGGACTCCGTGCAGACGGGTTCGCCGGGGGTCGACGCGACAAACGTCACGTCGGCGGGCAGGGTGTCCGTCAGCACCACGCCAGTGGCGTTCGTCCATCCGCCATTGCCGACCGTCAGGGTGTAGGAGAGGTCGCCACCGGGCGGTACCGGATCCTGCGAGTCGGTCTTCGTCACGGCCAGGTCGGCCGAGACGATGCGGTAGATGAGGAGCTTGCCGGTGTAGCCATCGGCGAGAAAGACATGGTCACCGTCCACGCGGACCTCGTATGCCTCGCCGAAGGTGGGGTAAGTGCCGACCGGAACGGGCGTTGAGGCATCGGAAACGTCCAGGATCTGCAGAGCATGGTGGTAGGAATCCAGATGCCTGCTGGTGACGTAGGCGTAGCCTCGATCGACCGCCATTCCCGATGGCCTCCAGCACCAGAACGGCAGGCTGCCTTCCAGATTCGGGCTGGTCGGGTCCGAGATGTCGAAGACCTCGAACTGCTCCGAGCCTTGCGGCCACCACTTGCAGCGGAAGAGAAAGCTGCCCTCGACGGCGAGATTGCCGTAGCCGCCGACGAAGGTCACTTCGGTGATGTCCCAGGGCGGGTCGACGTCGAGCACTCGCAGCCCTTCGAGATCGACGAAGGCGTGCTCCCCCTGCACCTCGACCGACCACGCGTCCCACTCGGGGCCGTAGGATCCGGCCAGCCATGGCAGGGCGGGGTTGGAGATGTCGATGACCAGGAAGCCGTCGTTGACCGGTGAGCCGTAGGTGTCTAGTGCCAGGTAGGCGTAGTCCCCCTGCAGATACAGATCATGTGCCCCGTCGTCGAGCTCGTAGACCCCGACCTGCGTCGGCGAGGACGGATCCGAGACGTCCACGATCTCGAGGCAGAGGACCGACATGACACCGCAGGACTCGTAGAGCGAGGAATAGACCGTCAGGTAGGCGTAGTCTCCGCGCACGACAACGTTGCCGATCTGGTAGCGAATCGCGTCGCCGGGATAGAAGGCGAGCAGGCCGGGGCTCGAGCGATCCGAGATGTCGAGCACCGCGAGGCCGTGCTCGGTTCCGAGATAGGCATGGTCACCGCTCACCGCGACGTCGCTGACCCGCTCCGGGCACTGCAGGCTACCGAGCCTCAGAGGCGCGGCAGGATCCGAGACCTCGAACACCTGGAAGGTCGCCCATTGCCGATCTCCGAGGTACACTTTCGTGTCCACGATCGATCCCTGGAAGTAGCCCACTTGATCGGTCTCGCTGCCCACGAGGCTGGGCGCCGAGGGCGTCGACACGTCGATGATGTGCAGCCCGCCGCCTCCGGCGTAGGCGTAGGACCCGAAGACGAAGACCTCGTCGAGGCTCGGACCCCAGTCGGCTCGCCCTTCCTGAGTCGGTGCCGAGGGGTCCGCGACGTCGACCACCAAGAGTCCATAGTGCCAGGCCGCCAGGTACGCGTAGCTGCCCTGGACCCATACACTCTCGAGCCACCCAGATGTGGTGAAGATCCCCTCGAGCGACGGTGCACCGGGGTCGGAGACATCGACGATCCACAGGCCGTTGTCATAAGCGGCCAGGTAGGCGTAGTTCCCCAGAACGAAGATGTCCCGAACGTCCGAGACTCCTCGGAAGCCGGAGAGCCGGGATGGAGCGGCTGGGTCCGAAACGTCCACGATGTCGAAGCCACCGCCGCTGTAACCGAGATAGGCATGGCTCCCGGCGACGAAGACCGCTCCGTCGTAGTCGCCTGCAGGGAGCGGATCCAGGACGCCGATCTGCGATGGAGCTAATGGGTTCGAAATGTCGAAGACCAGCAGACCGCTGCCCACGTTCTGCCGGTAGGCGCTCACAAACGCATACGAGCCGGAGGCGAAGACTCCCTCCGCGTCGTAGGCAGTGGGCGTGTTGGCGACGAGCGTCGGCGCCGCTGGATCGGTGATGTCGACGACGTCGAGCCCGGCCCGATCTGCAGCACAGTACGCGTAGCTCCCCTGCACGAAAACGTCGCGGTACTCACCAGTCCCCCATTCCGCGACGAACTGCAGTTCGTGGATGGCCGATGGCAGGTCGGCCGCGAGAGGTGCCGACCTCGCCGGCAACGGGGCGAAAGGAGCATCTCTGGAAACAGCAGTCGGCGGCTGCAACCAAGCCTCGCTGGCCGGCCGCGCCAGGGCCTGTATCCCGACAACTGCGCACAACAACGACACCGATAGAGCCGTCCTCATCCTCACGATCTCCCTTGTGGACAGGAATCCCTCGCCGCCCTTCGGCAGCCCGGCGGTCTTGGGGTCCTTCCGGTTCTTGCGCCCGTTGCTGCGGGAAGGAGGCGAGGACCCGTGGCTTTGCGGCACCGGCTTTCGCCGGTTTAGCCCTTATCGAGGCAACTCAATAGACTACGCCTCTTAGGGCGCAAGGCACACCACCCAAGAGGGTGGGTTGAGGGAGGTGAACAAGCACCGCTCCCGGCTCAGCAGGCACCGTATACGGGGGGCTTGCTTGGAAAGGAGGAGCTATCGGGCCGCCGAGCCGCAGATTGCACCGGCGTCGGCCGCATCCCAACTGTTCATCGCCGCCCCGATCCGCGCCCCCACCTCCTCGGTCGCCTGCCTTATCGGATCGTCCGCAAGGTGGGCAGGCCGGCGACATCGGCGCGGGTGACCTCGGTCACCTTCCTCCGGCCGAGCCGGGGGAGGACGTGCTGCTCCCAGTAGCGCCGATCCGTCCTGGCGCTGGAGGCCTTCTTCTTGATCTCGGCGTGCTCGCGCTGGTAGCGCTCGGCGAGATCGGCCACGGTCGGCCCTTGGGACTCACCCAGCCGCTGGCCGCTCGGGTCGGCCCCGCGCCGGATCTGGGCTAGCTTCTCGAGGGCCTCCGTCCGCGCCTCGTGGAGCGTCAGCGGGCCGAAGCGCCCGAGGGTGTGGAAGCGCTGCCGGCCGTTGGCCCGGTAGGCGAGGACGAAGGACTTCCGGCCGGAGGGGTAGATCCTGACCCCCAGGCCGGTGATCTCGTCGTCCCACAGGTAGCAGGCGGTCCCGATCCGGCCGTGGTGCCGGGCCTTGTCGATCGCCCGCTTGGTGAGCCTCACGGCGCCCCCTCCGGGACCGGGCGAGCAAACCATGAGCAAACACCCGGAATCGCAATCGAGCGGGGACGGGCGCCATCCATGCACCCAAGCTAAGGCCGTAAGTCTCGTGTTGTCAACCAGTTAGCGTCAACGAGCGGCAACGGTCGCCAAAGGTCGACAACGGGCGCAGAAGTCCAGTTGTGACCCCGCTTCACTCCCCCGCCCTGGCCAACACGTTCCGCGGCTGCCAACGCCCCGACCCGGGCGGCGGTGTCCGCCCGCGGGCGAAGGGTAAGCATGGTCGGCGGAGGGCCTCGCCCTGCGGTGGACACCGACGCTTGCGCGTGACTCGAAGCCGGGCGTTTCTTTCGTTCTTCCTCTACCTGATTCTGGTTCGATTGCCCTGGATCTGCGAGCCGGTGGCAGTCGTCGCGCCAAGCGACCGGAGGTGATCGCTTGAAGGCTCCCCTCACCCCCCGAGGGCTTCGAGGGGCGGGATGCCGCCGTTGTGCCAGAGGGCGTCGGGGCTCTGGAGGTCGCCGGGGGCGGCGAAGCGGGAGACGCCGAGGGCCTCGAGGGCGGGCTGTAGGGTCCAGGCGGCGTCGCCGGCGAGGGCGGTGCCCTGGAGCTGGCCGGCCCAGGGGGCGAGCAGCTCGGGCAGGGCGTCGAGGCGGGGCAGGGGGTGGATGTGGATGAGGCGGCCGCCGGGGCCGGGGCGGAAGGACGGGTCGCGGTCGACGATCACGGTGCCGGCGGCGAGGGGCAGGTCGGGTTGGAAGAGGCCGCGGAGGCGGGCCTCGCTGCGGACCTGCTGGAGGCTGGCGGCCACGGCGGGGTCGAGCGGGCCGGGCGGCCAGCGCTCGGCGAGGTCCTGGAGGGCGGCGGCGAGGTCGCGGGCGAGGGTGGGGGCGTCGCCATCGGTGTAGACGGCCTGGACCGAGAGACACCCACGCTGGTCGAAAAGGGCGACGTCGCGGGCCAGACCGAAGGCGACCTCCGGCGCGGGGTCGCCGGCGATCACTGCGAGGCTGGTCTTGGGACCGTAGCCGACCAGCTTGCCGGGGGCTCGGGCCTCGAGGTCGTCGAGGGCCTGTTGCTCGCCGTAGGCCAGGATGCGGCCGGCGGCGGCGAGGAGCGGCGCCTCGAGACGGACATCGCCGCCGGGCCAGGTGATCGCCGCCACGGCGTGGCGCAGGGCCGGCTCGCGCCGGCCCAGGGCGGCGACGAAGGCGGGGGCGAAGAGCGGCTCGGAGGAGGGCGACTTGAGCACCACCGGGCGGCGCAGTGCCAGGGCCGGGAGCAGCGGCTGGAGGGCCAGGGCCGGCAGATTGGAGGCCAGGATGACGAGCACCGGCTTGGCGGGGGCGGCCGGGCCGGCGCGCCGGAACAGCTCGGCCGCGGGCTCCGGCCCGACGCCGCCGAGGACCGCCTCGAGGCCCGCTTCGAGACCGTCGGGCGAGAGGCGGCAGAACCTGGGCAGCACGTCGTTGAGGGGCTGGCGCTCGGCGGAGGCCGGGTCGCGGAAGGCCTCGACCGTCTCGCTCCAGGCGGCCAGCAGGCGCTCGCCCGGCAGCTCGTTGAGCGCCGGCCCGCCGCGGGCGGCCAGGTAGGCGCCCAGCCGCTCGAGGTCGTCGGGCGTCCAGCGCGCCGCGGTGTAGTAGACGCCGTGTGCCTCCACCGAGGCCACCGCCGAAGGGCGGAGGCCGGGGGGCAGCGCGGCGTCGTGGACCACGCCGCGAGCTTACCCCCTGGCTCTCACCGCTTTCCCTGGCCTCAGACGCGCCGACTTGCTGGCGGCGGCACTTGGGCGGGGCTGCGGAGCCGTTCCGGCGCTCCGTGGGCTGGCGCCGGACGGCCTCCACGGTGGGCTCTCGGCTCAAGGTGCCGTTCGGAGTTCCTCGACGGTGAGCGAGCAGCCGCGCAGCTCGGCGCCGGCGGCGCGGCCGGCGAGCCGGAAGCCGTCGGCCTCGGCGATCCCCAGGTCCTCGGTCAGCAGGTGGAGAGCGGAGCCGACGTTGGCCAGGTCGAAGACCGCGATCAGACCCATCTTGCCCGGCGGCGCCTCGGCCAGGGTCTCGGGGTCGAGCACCCGAACTCGCACCCAGGGCGGCGGCACGAACAAACCCGGATCGCCGCCCTCCAGGGCCCGGGTGTAGAAGTGGCTGGTCAGCTCGGTCATCCCATACTCGCGGACCACCCGGTCGGCGGGGAGGTCGAGGAAGACGTGGAGCCGCTCGAGCACCGCGGCGCGGCCCAGCTCGCGGTGCCGGCCCTTGTAGCCGCCGGTCTCGAAGGCGACGCTCCCCGACGGCAGCCGGAAGCGCAGGTCGAGCCGCTCGAGGGCGTCGAGCAGATCGGCCAGCGCGAAGCTGGTGGCCAGCAGCACGGTCGGGCGTTGGTCGCGCTGGCGGGCGGCCAGGAAGGCCCGGGCGCGCCGCGCGTCGACTCCCCGCGGGCCGATGGCGACCGCGCTGTCTTCGGCGCCTTGGGTGGCGAGCAGGTGGTCGGCCATGAACGACAGGCTGGAGTCGGGCGCCTGCTCGCGCGAGGGGATGAGCGACAGCATGGGTGGGCGCCGCAGCGAACCCAGGCACGCCGGCGGGAAGGTGGCGTCGATGACCCGCCGATAGAGCTCGGGATAGGGATGCCGGTGGACGCTCGGCGAGCGGCCGGTGGTCCCCGAGCTGCGGAAGGTCTCGATCGCCGCCGCCGCCGCCAGCTCCATCGACTTGAAGGCCAGCGCCGGCACCGCCGGCACCTCGCGCCAGGTGGCCACCTCGCCCGGCACCGCCCCCAGCCGCCGGCACAGCCTCCGGTAGGCCTCGATCCGCTCGTACTGGAAGGCGAACGCCTCCAGCGCCAGCTCCTCGAAAGCCCCGGCGCCGGGGTCCGCGACGTAGGCCCCGATCCGCTCGACGATCACCCCGGAATCTTGCCACGGGGTCGCGGCTCCTGGGCCCTGCATTTCGGTCGCCACCACTTGGGAGCCAGTCCGAGGTCGGGCTGCAACTGCCTCATTGTGTTTGGGTTCCAGATGTGCCACACTCTTGGCACATCAATTGGAGCGACCCATGCCACCCGCCCAAGCCCCCCCTCTTCGCCTCGTTTCGCAGGAGATTCGGAGATGTCTCGAGAGCGCGAGAGACCTGCCCGAGCGGCTGGAGCAGCCGAACCTGCCAGCGGCCAGGCAGTCGGCCGCCCTCTTTCGCGACTGCTTCCACGCGCTATCCGCCTACGCCGAACTGGAAAGCGCTATCGGGCGGGTCATCGATAGCCAGGCGCTGTATGCCAGCTTTGACGCCCTACTGACGTTCCGGGCCGGCGAGATCACACGCACCGTTGCCGCCCTGCTCGAGACCTGGGTCGCGACAAGCCTGGCCGAACTTCCCGGCGCGGGCGGGGCGAAGGTAGAGATGCTGGCCTTTCCATCCGCCCTGCAACGCGAGCTGGAGGCGAGTCGAGGCGAGGTGGCCGAGCGCCCAGGCGGGACCGGCAGAGGCCCAGCCGATGCCTCCGAGCGCGCGGAGTGGCTGTTGCTTTTCCACCAGGCCGTCGAGCAGGTCGTCGCCTCCGAGATTGGGGCCGACCAGGCCCGAAACGGGCTTCGCAGTCTGATGGCGCGCCTGGAGCTGAGCCAAGACGATCTTGGTCGCATGTTCGGAGTCTCGGGGGAGACGATCCGCCGGTGGGAGCGGGGCTTGACCACCATTCCGGTGGAGCGCCGCTCCGAGATCCTCGTTGCAGAGTCTGGACTCCGCCGGCTTCAGGACCTCTTTCGCCCCCAGCGGCTGCCGACGACTCTCCGCCGCCCTGCCGAGCTGTTCGACGGCGAGTCGGCCCTGGCGTGGATCCTCCGCGGGCGCATCGCCGATGTCGTGGAGCGCTACGAGGAGGCGCTCCTGTACCAGGCATGAGAGAAAAGAGGTTCAGCCACGATCACGCGCCGGTGCATCGAGTTGTTCGGGCTGGCTGGAGCGACCCTCTCGATGCCTCGTTCAGCCAGAAAGTGGCCGACCGCCGTTGGAACACCCAGGCCTTCCCCGCTCTCTATTGCTGCTGCAGCGTGGGGGTCGCCCGTGCGGTGACAATGCACATCTTCCGCTCGGCAGGCATCGAACTGGAGGATCTCCAGCCTGCAGTGCGGCCCCAGATCGCCGAGATCGGATGGCACGGCGAGGTGGTCGACCTGGTGACCGAGGAAGGAGTCAGCGTAGCGGGCTTTGCCGCGGACTATCCGCTGGGGGCTGACCGAACCGCCACGCGCTCGGCGGCCGTGCGCTGGCATGCCTCCGCTGCCGAGGGGGTCTGTGCCCGCAGTGCGTCGCTCGCGCGGCACGGCTACTCCGCCTGGAGCGGCGACCATCGGCGCTTCGGGGAGCTGGCGATCTACGTCTGGAACGCCGCGGTCCGGCCGGTGCTCCTGCGCCGGCGAAGAGACCTCCGTTGGTTGCGCGCCGCCGAGTAGAGGAGATCGCGGTCTGCTAGAGTCCGGCAACGCCCGACGCGAGGAGCGCCGACATGGCAGAAGCGTTTCCCTACAGGAAGAGGATCGAGGTCGACAAGCCGCCGCGGCCGCGCGAGCCCAAGCAGACGGCGGTGATCGACCAGACCGGGTGCACCGGCTGCGAGGCCTGCATCGCGTTCTGTCCGGTGGACTGCATCGAGATCGTCCCCGGGCCCGAGCATCCGGACTTCATGAAGCTGGTAGAGGTCGATCTGGAGCGCTGCATCGGTTGCCAGCTCTGCGCCCGCTACTGCCCGTGGGAGACGATCGACATGTGGGGTTACGAGGAGGGGGTCGAGCTGGCGCCGCAGCTCACGGTGCGGTCGATCCTCTACGACTACGACCCCGAGCAGATGCATGAAGCCGCCGAAGCCCGAGCCTGAGTCCGAGCCGGCGCCGGGGTTCGATCCGGAGCTGGACGCGGCGCTCAAGAAGGTGCTGCGGGTGATCTACAAGGAGCACCCGCTGAATCCCAACCAGATCCTGGTGCTGGCGTCGGAGCTGCAGAGGGTGGGGGTGCACCGGCTGGTGGAGGAGCATCTGCGAAAGTTCCGGTACCGGCAGTCCCCCACCACCCACGGCTGACGGATCATCGTGCAACCGGCCGGGCTCTGCCCTGCGGTGGCTCCCCCCCGGCCGCCTCTGGGGCCGGGGCGTTGACCCCGCTTCACTCCCCCGCCCTGGCCAACGCGTTCCGCGGCTGCCAACGCCCCGGCCCGGGCGGCGGCCTCCCGCCCCTCTCCGAGTGGCCTGCGCGAAGCTGGGGGGCAGAGGCCTGTGGCGAATCCGTCGCGAGCCGGTTGGGTGAGAGACCGAGGTCCGCCGTAGTAGGACGCGGTCGCGGCGGTGGTTGGAGGACCGGACCGTCAGGTCGTGGTGCGGGCGCCGAGGTCGGCGAAGAAGCGGGCGGTGGCGGCGGCGGGGTCGCCGGCCAGGGCTTCGACGTCGGCGCCGTCGAGCCAGTGGGTGGGGAGGTGGCGGCGGTAGGGGTGGGTGAGGAAGCGCTCGCCGAGGAGGGCGATGACGCCGGTGTCGCCGTCAGAGCGGATGAGGCGGCCGGCGGCCTGGACGACACGGGTCATGCCCGGGACCACGAAGGCGTACTCGAAGCCGCGCTCGAAGCGCTCCTGGTAGTAGCGCTTGAGGAGCTCGCGCTCGAGGCTGACGGCGGGCAGGCAGGGGCCGACGACGGCGACGGCGCGGAGCATCTCGCCGGGGTAGTCGACGCCCTCGGCGAAGACGCCGCCGGCGACGGCCAGCAGCAGCACGTTGCCCAGCAGCGAGCCGCGCAGGGTGTCGAGCATCGCCTCGCGCTCACGGTCGCTCGAGGCTCGGCTCTGCACCATGAGCTGCTTGCCGGGGACCCGCAGCCGGCGGGCCACCCGGTCGAGGAACTGGTAGCTGGGGAAGAGCACCAGGCAGTTGCCGGGGACCTCGGCGGCGAAGGCGGTCAGGCGCTCGGCGACCAGCGGGTAGGCGGCCTCGCGCTGGCGCCAGCGGGTGGGGACCGAGGGGTCGACCACGATGCGGCGGTTGGCGGCCGGGAAGGGGCTGGGGAGCGACAGGGTGGCGAAGCGCTCGGGGTCGAAGCCCAGCAGGTCGCGGTAGAAGTCGGTGGGGGAGAGGGTCGCCGACAGCCCGATGGCGGCGTGGGTGCGGTTGAGCACCCGGCCCAGGAAGGCGCTGGGGTCCTTGCACAGCACCCTGAGGCGCGGCCCCTCGGCGCCCGCCTCGACGCAGCGGCTGAAGGCCTCGCCCTCCGACCACAGCAGGCCGTTGAGGAAGCGCAGCAGGTCGAAGTAGAGGGCGACGAAGGGGTCTTCGGCGCGAAAGCTCGAGGTCTCGCGCCGGTACTCGAGGTAGTCCACGAAGAGCGCGTCGAAGGCCGGCCGGAGCGCCCACAGCTCGTCCTCGGGTAGCGGCGCCTCGGCGGCCTCGGCGCCGGGGCCGGCCTCCTCGAGACGCTCGTCGACCGTGCGCTCGACCAGCCGGGCGAGCGACTCGCAGATGGCGGCGATCCGGGCGTGGATCGGGGCCCCGCCGCGGCCCAGTGCCGCCCCGGCCGCCCGCGCCTGGGCGGCGGCCAGCGCCGGGCTGTAGTAGCCGCGCCCGCGCTCGACCAGGTTGTGGATCTCGTCGATGATCAGGAGGGTCGAGTCGAGGTCGCTGTCGGCCCCGAACTCGGAGAGCGCCACGTAGGGGTCGAAGGCGTAGTTGTAGTCGCAGACCACCACCTGCGCCTTGCCGGTGAGCTCCAGGCTGACCTCGAAGGGGCAGACCTCGACCTGACGGGCGGCCTCGAAGATCGGGTCGGGGAGCAGGGTGCCGGCCTCGTCCAGCAGCCGCGGCACCAGCCGCGAGCCGTGGAGCTTGGAGTAGTACTCCTTGGCGAAGCGGCAGTACTCCTCGTGGCAGAGCAGCTGGTCGTTGGCGCACATCTTGGCCTTGGCCCGGAGCTGGAGGCTGCGGAAGGCGCGCTCCGGGTTGAGCAGCTCGAGGACGGTGGTCGCCATCTCCTGCTGGAGGGTCTTGGCGGTCAGGACGAAGATCCGGCGGTCGTTCTCGAGCGCGTGGCGGAGCGCCGGCAGCAGCGCCGCCACCGTCTTGCCGATGCCGGTGGGGGCCTCGATCAGCAGGTGCTCGCCCCGGTCCAGCGCGGCGGTCACCGCCTCGACGATCTCGCCCTGGCCGGAGCGGAGCGACGGATAGGGGAAGTCGAGCCGGGTGGCGGCGGCGCGCCGGTCGGCGGCGGCCGCCTGCTCGCTCTCGAAGGTCCTGAGCAGGGCGTTGAGCCGCTGGCGGACCGAGCTTTCGAGGTCGGGGAAGGAGAGCTCGACCGGCTCGCGCTCGACCACCTCGCTACCGATCTCGATCAAGACCAGCTCGGCCCGCACCTCCGACTCGCCGCGCTGCTTGAGCAGCCAGGCGTAGAGCGCCGCCTGCCGCTGGTAGAGCTGGCGGACCGCCGGCGACAGCGACCCGCCGCGGCGCACCGACTTGATCTCCTCGACCACCAGCGCGCCGTCGGTCTCGCGGCGCAGGCCGTCGAGCCGGCCGTGGACGGTGACCTCACAGCCGCGATGCGGAAAGGTCGCCGCGACCGCCACCTCGCGCTGGTAGCCGGGGTCGGCGGCCAGGCTGTCCTCCTGGTAGCGGCTGTGGATCGCCTGCCCCAGCCACAGGCGCTCGTAGCCGCCGCGGTTGGCGAAGCCCAGGCTGCGGAGCAGGGTGGCGTCCAGCAGGTCGCCGACCGACAGCTCGAGCGCGCCGCGCTCGGGGTCGAAGCGGGGAGGCACGGCGGCCAGTATAAGGACTCGCGCGGCGGCCTCGGCTCCCACGCGGTTGCCAACCCCGGACCGCTGGGGTAGCCTGCAAGTTGCTGATGCCCGCTGACCGCGGCCCCCGCACGCTCCTCAACTACTCCCGCCCGCCCCGCCTTCCCCAGCTGCCGCTGGCAGGCATCCGGGTGGCGCTGCTGGTGGTGGTGGGGCTGGTGCTGATCTCCTCGGGGGTCTACACCGTCGACCCCGAGGAGGAGGCGGTGGTGCTGCGCTTCGGGCGCTACGTGCGGACCACCGAGCCCGGGCTCCACTTCAAGATCCCGCTGGGCGTCGAGAGCGTAATCAAGGTGCCGGTCGAGCGGCAGCTCAAGCAGGAGTTCGGCTTCCGCACCGAGCGGGTGGCGGTGCGCAGCCAGAAGGGCCGCCGCGGTTTCGAAAACGAGTCGCTGATGCTCACCGGCGACCTCAACACGGTGGTGGTCGAGTGGGTGGTCCAGTACCGCGTCGTCGACTCCAAGAAGTACCTCTTCCGGGTGCGCAACGTCGAGTCCACCTTCCGCGACGTCACCGAGGCGGTGATGCGGGCGGTGGTCGGCGACCGCACCGTCAACGAGGTGCTGACCGTCGGCCGCCAGGAGATCGAAGACCTGGTCAAGCAGGATCTGCAGGTGCTCTGCGACCAGTACGAGACCGGGCTGCGGGTGGAGCAGGTGGTGCTCCAGGACGTCAATCCGCCCGACCCGGTCAAACCCTCCTTCAACCAGGTAAACCAGGCCGAGCAGGAGCGCGAGCGCCTGGTCAACGAGGCGCAGTCGGAGTACAACAAGGTGATCCCGCGGGCCCGGGGCGAGGCCCTCCAGGCCATCCAGCAGGCCGAGGGCTACGCGCTCAACCGGGTCAACCGTGCCCAGGGCGACGCCGCGCGCTTCGAGTCGCTGCTGGCCGAGTACACCAAGGCCCCCGAGGTGACCCGCAAGCGGATCTATCTCGAGACCATGAGCCAGATCCTGCCCAAGGCGGGGCGCAAGGTGGTGCTGGACGGCGACCTCGACGGGGTGCTGCCGCTGCTCAACCTGGAGGGCGGCGCGGTCGCCCCGCGCTCGGAGGAGCCATGACCCGGGCGGTGATCGCGGCGGTGGCGCTGGTGGTGCTGATGGTGCTCTCCGGGGCGCTGTTCGTGATCAGCGAGTGGGAGCAGGCCATCATCACCCAGTTCGGCGAGCCGGTCGGCGAGCCGATCACCACGCCGGGTCTCAAGTTCAAGCTGCCGCTGATCCAGAAGGTGCACCGCTTCGACAAGCGGTTCCTGGAGTGGGCGGGGGACGTCGCCGAGCTGCCCACCAAGGACAAGGTGTTCATCCAGGTCGACGCCTACGCCCGCTGGCGGATCAGCGACCCGCTGCTGTTCTACCAGCGCAACCCCGGCGGCGAGCGCGGCGCCCAGTCGCGCCTCGACGACATCTTGAACAGCGCCACCCGCAGCGCCATCGCCAAGCACGAGCTGCTGGAGGTGATCCGCACCAGCAACCGCACCCCGGTCTCCGACGAGGCCGCCTTCGAGCCGGACGAGGGCCAGCTCGACGCCATCGACACCGGGCGCGAGAACATCCGCCGCGAGATCCTGGCCTCGGCCAAGAACCTGACCGCCTCGGTCGACCTGGGGATCGAGATCCTCGACATCCAGTTCAAGCGCATCAACTACGGCGAGCAGGTGCTGATGGACGTCTACAACCGGATGATCTCCGAGCGGGTGCGGATCTCCGACCGCTTCCGCTCGCAGGGCCAGGGCCAGCGGGCCGAGATCCTCGGCAACATGGAGCGCGACCTGCAGCAGATCCAGTCCGAGGCCTACCGCGAGGCCGAACAGATCCGCGGCCGCGCCGACGCCGAGGCGGCCGACATCTACGCCCGCGCCTACAACCAGTCGGCCGAGGCGCGGCGCTTCTACGAGTTCCTCAAGACGATGGAGACGTTCGCCGCTACCGTGGACCCGGAGACCTGGCTGATCCTCTCCACCGATGGGGAGTTCTACCGCTTCCTCGAATCCAGCGGCAGGTAGGCGCGCCTCCAGACCGCGGCCCCGGCGGGCTCGCGGACTCGGCCTGGCGGCCGCCGCCGGCCTGCTGCTCGCCGCCGTCGCCCCTGCTGCCGGCAGCCTCGCCTCGGCGCTGGCCGAGCCGGTGCGGGCGGCGCTTGCGGTCTCCACCTCGCTGGGCGTCCACGTGGTCGACGTCGCCACCGGCGAGGAGGTCTATGCCTTCGAGCCCGACCGGCTGCGCATCCCGGCCTCCAACGTCAAGCTGGCGACCACCGCCGCCGCCCTCGACGTCCTCGGTCCGGGTCACTTCCTGGAGACCGAGGTGCTGCTCCGCGGCGCGCGCCGCGGCGGGGTGCTCGCGGGCGACATGGCGGTGGTGGGCGGCGGCGACCCGGCGATCTCCGGACGGCGCTACGAGGGCGACTCGCTGGCCGTCTTCCGCTCGTGGGCGGCCCAGCTCAAGGCGCGGGGCGTCGAGCGGGTGGCGGGCGACGTCTACCTGGTGCACGGCCGCTTCGAGCCGCCGCAGGTCCACCCCGACTGGCCGCGCGACCAGCTCAGCCGCTGGTACGAGGCGCCGGTCGAGGCCCTCTCCTTCAGCGACAACTGCGTCCTGGTGCGGGTCTCGCCGGGCCGCAGCGTGGGCGAGCCCGCGCGGGTCGAGCTGGTCCCCGAGCTGCCCCTCTTTACCGTCCGCAACCGGGCCCAGACCACCGGCTCGGCGCGCCAGCACTGGGTGGCGGTCGAGCGCCTCGACGGCAGCGCCGCCCTCGAGGTGCGCGGCAAGGTGCTGCGCTGGGGGCCGCCGGTCGAGACCTGGGTGGCGGTCTCCGACCCGGTGGAGTACTTCGGGGCGGCGCTGCTCCAGGCCTTTGCCGAGGAGGGGGTGACGGTCGGCGGTCGCGCCCGGCCCACCCCCGGCCTGCCTGCAGGCCCCTGGGAGCGGCTCGCCGTCCACCGCAGCGACCTGCTGTCGGTGGCCGAGGTCATCAACAAGCGCAGCCAGAACTTCTTCGCCGAGAGCCTGCTCAAGGCGATGGGCGCCGAGGTCTGCGGCGAGGGGAGCTGGCAGGCCGGGCTCGAGGTGGTGGCCGGCTTCCTCGAGCGGATCGGCATCCCGCCGGGCTCCTACGAGCTGGCCGACGGCTCGGGGATGAGCCGCTCGAGCCGCCTCACCCCGCGCCAGCTCACGACGCTGCTGCGGCACATGTTCTTCCACCCGCGGGGTCAGGAGTACCTGCTCACCCTGCCCTACAGCGGCGAGCGCGACCTCAAGTGGGAAGACCGCCTGGCCGACCCCCCCTACGCCCGCAACGTCTTCGCCAAGACCGGCTCGCTGGCCGGCGTCTCGACGCTGTCCGGCTACGCCAAGGCCCGCTCCGGCCGCATCTACGCCTTCTCGATCCTCTGCAATTCCACCACCGCCAACTGGCGCGCCCAGCGCGCCCAGGACCGCATCCTCCGCACCCTGATCGACCACGGGTAGCGCCCGGCTCGTGGGATACTCGGGGCGAGCCGCCCACGGTCACCGCACCGTTCCCTCCTCTGGCGGCCACGCCGCGTTCCGCCGACATGAGCAACCAGCAGCAGCCGGCCGTCGATTACGGCGAGCTGATGAAGAAGGTGGAGCAGCTCGCCGGCGACATCGAGGGGCTGGACGACATCGGTGAGACCATCCATCATCTGGTGAACGAGGTGACCCAGCGCTTCCGGAAGGAGCTGGGGATCTTCGGCGGCCGGCTCTACGAGCGGGACGGGGACTTCTACCTGTTGGAAGCCACCTTCCCCGAGTCACGGCGCGAGCTGATCGGGCTTCGCGTGCCGGTCTCCTACCCGCCCGTCGAGCAGCTGCTCGACGAGGGGGCGCTGTTCATGAAGCGCGACGATCCGCGGCTCGACCCGGCGATCGAGCGGCGGCTGGGGGTGCGCGACTTCGCCGCCATCGAGGTCGGGGACGAGGGATTCGACTACATCCTGGCCTTCGACGTCGAGCCCGGGATCGAGCGCTCCAACGTGCTCTTCTCGCTGGGCATCCTGCGTCACGGCATCAACCAGAAGGTGCGGGAAGAGCGGCTGCGCGGCGCCATGCGCGAGGCGCGCCGCATCCAGGCCTCGATCCTGCCGCGCCGCGACCCCGAGCATGGCCGCTACGACATCTGCGGGCGCACGCGGTCGCTCGACATCGTCGGCGGCGACTTCTTCGACTACATCCCGATCACCGACAAGGTGCTGGGGCTGGCCGTGGCCGACGTCTCGGGCCATGGCCTGCCGGCCGCCCTCCAGGTGCGAGACATCTACACCGGGCTCCGCATGGGGCTGTCGCGCGACTACAAGATCGTCCGCACGGTCGAGCGGCTCAACGCCATCATCCACGAGAGCACGCTGACCAGCCGCTTCGTGTCGATGTTCTACGGCGAGCTGGATCTCAACGGCGTGTTCATCTACGTCAACGCCGGCCACCCGCCGCCCTACCACCTGCGGAGCGACGGCTCCGCCCGGCCGCTGCGCGAGGGCGGCGCCGTCCTCGGCCCGCTGGCCGAGGCGACCTACGAGCGCGGCTACATCAACCTGCGCCGCGGCGAGCTGATCCTGCTCTACACCGACGGTATCGTCGAGACCCCGGGCACCACCGCCCGCGGCCGGCCCACCGAGTACGGCAGCCGCCGCCTGCTGCGCACCGTCCGCCGCCACCGCGAGGAGGCCGCCGAGCGGATCGTCGAGGCGATCTTCGCCGACCTCGAAGCCTTCGCCGGCGGCCGCCCCCAGCACGACGACCGCACCCTGGTGGTGGTGCGGCGGCCGGGCTGAGGCCCGTCCTCAGCCCCGGCGGGTGACGATCTCGAGCTGCTGGCGGAGCTTGACGATCGAGGCCGCCGGGTAGACCCCCGAGCGGAGCTGGACCCCCGGGTAGAGCTGGGTCCCGCGCCCCACCACCACCCCCGGGTGGAGGACGCAGTTGCAGCCGGTCATCACTCCGTCGCCCAGCACCGCCCCCAGCTTGCGCCGGCCGGTCCGCAAACGCCCCCCGCCCTGCGGGATCTCGACCTCCCCGCCGTCGTGCCGGAAGTTGGACAGGATGGTGCCGGCGCCGAGGTTCACCCCGGCCCCCAGGATCGAGTCGCCGACGTAGTTGAGGTGCGGGGCGCGCGCCCCGTCCAGGAAGATCGCTCGCTTGATCTCGGTGTTGGCGCCGATCACGCAGCCGTCGCCGATCCAGTTGCCAGCCCGCAGATAGGCACCGGTGCGGATCAGGCAGTCGCGCCCGATCCGGATCGGCCCCTCGATCACCGCCCCCGGATGGACCCGGGTCCCGGCTCCGATCACGATCTGGTCCCCGGCCAGGTGCACCCCTGGCGGCAGCCCGGTCTCCAGCCGCTCCGACGGCAGCCGCTCCAGCAGCTCGTCCAGCGCCTCCCCCAGCAGCGCCCACGGCACCGCCGGGTCGTAGAGCGCCCCCAGTTCCGCAGGGAGGGCAGCGAACAGGGCGGGCAGCTCGATCTCGGACATGGGTGGATGTTAGTGGACCCAGACGGCCGAGTCGCCTGCCACCTGGCAGGAACCGGCCGGTCACAGGTCTCTCGCCGGGTCGCTGTCCTTTGGCGACTCTGGCTCCATGCGCTGCAAAGTCGCCCCCACGCGTCAGGCCGCCCGGCGTCAACGCCCGATCGCTCCGCCCGCTGTGCCTGCTGGGCCGCCGTATCATGGCCCCGGTGAGCGCCTTCCGCCCGCTGCCGCGCTCGTTCTACCAGCGGCCGGCCGAGACCGTGGCCCGCGAGCTGCTGGGCCGCTACCTGGTGCGCCAGCTCGACGGCCACCGGCTGGTCCTCAGGATCGTCGAGACCGAGGCCTACCTGGGCGCCCCCGACCGCGCCAGCCACGCCTGGGACGGCCGCCGCACCCCCCGCACCGAGTCGCTCTTCCAGCCCGGCGGCTACGCCTACGTCTACCTGGTCTACGGCCTCCACCACTGCCTCAACGCCGTCAGCGGCCGCGCCACCGACGGCAGCGCCGTCCTGATCCGCGCCGGCGAGCCGGTCGAGGGCCAGACCCACATGCGCCGCCACCGCAACCTCCGCCGCCCGCCGCGCCCCGGCGACCTCGCCGGCGGCCCCGGCAAGCTCTGCCACGCCCTGGCCATCGACCTCACCCTCGACCGCGCCCCCCTCTTCCGCGGCCCCCTCCGCATCACCCGGGGCCGCCCCGGTCCCGACACCCCCCCAGCGCGCGGCCCCCGCATCGGCGTCGCCTACGCCGGCGAAGCGGCCGGCTGGCCGCTGCGCTTCGCCCTTCCGGGCAATCCGCACGTCTCGCGGCCGCACCCCTGGTAGGGCGGGTCCCGGCCGGCGGATCGCTAGTCCAGCTCCAGGTGCCCCGCCTGGAGGAGCTCCCAGAGGACGACGCGGGCCTGGAGGGGGGGGATGGGGCTGATCTTGAGGAGGGTGCGGACGTCGTAGGTGCCGTCGATGCGGCTGAGGATGAAGGCGGCCTGGGGGGAGATGGCGGTGGTGTCGAGCTCTTCGAGGGGGGTGGCGAGGCGGGGGACGCCGCTGAGCGAGAGGCCGTCCTTGTAGATCTCGGCGTCGATGCGCTCGGCGGCCTGTTCGGCGGCCTCCTGGATCCTGCGGTTGTCCGGCTCGAGGCTGCGGGCGGCGGTCAGGTGGCGGAGCGCCCGGCTGAAGTCGCGCTGGTCGAGGTAGTGCTGGGCGGTCGCCAGGAGCGCGCCGGCGTCGACGCCCTCGCTACCGGCCGCGGCGGCAGCGCCGGTGGCCGTGCCCGGGGCGCCGGGCGCTGCGCCAGCGGGTGCCCCGGCTGTCGCGGCGCCGCCGGCAGGTGTGCTTCCGGCGGCCTCGACGTACCGCGGGCGCACGATCTTGAGCCGGCCCTGCTGGAGCTGGTCGAAGAGCACGCGGCAGACGTGGAACTCGGCGGAGTGGGTCTGGAGGGCGATCTCGTGGATGGTCCGGTCGTCGTTGACCAGGTCGAGGATGCGCTGGGCGCCGGGGTCGTCCTCGGGGGCTGCGAGCTCGCCGACCGCCACCGGCACCGCCTCCATCGACGGCACCGACTTGCGGATGCGGCGCCACTCGTCGAGCCGCTGGTGGCCCTGGAGGATCAGGCGCTGGACGTCGAGGGCCTGCGGCACCATGGCGTAGTCGGGCAGCTCGTCCTCGACGAAGTTGAAGCGGCCCTCCTCCCAGGTGAAGATCTCGTAGATCGACTCCTCGGCCTTGAGCCTGAGCATCTGGTCCAGGTCGGGCTCGGAGATGGCGCCGATGGTGACCAGGATCTTGCCCAGCAGCATCCGGTTCACCTCCTGCATCCCCATCGCCTTGGCCAGCATCAGCTCGTCGATGAAGCCGTGGCTGACCAGGAAGTGGCCGAGGTACTCCTTGGGGTCGCTGGCCGCCGAGGAGATGATGGTGCCGCGCTCGAAGACGATCCGCTTCTCGACCTCGCCGTTGGCGATGTAGAGGGTGCCGGTCTTGCGGCCCAGCGAGAGCCACTGGAGGAGCTCGGCGAGCTCCATCGTCTTCAAGTTGCCGCTGATGCTCATCGAGCGCCGCCCGCCGCGGGTCCGGGCTAGCTGCGGGCGCGGGTGGTGCCCCGCTGGCCCTGGTAGTGGCTCGACGAGCCGGGTTCGCCGTAGGCCACTTCGGGCTCCGCTTCCATGGCCACGAAGATGAGCTGGGCGATGCGGCGGCCGGCCTCGAGGACGAACGGCTCGGGACCCAGGTTCTGCAGCTCCAGCGTGATGTTGCCCTCGAAGCCGGGGTCGCACCAGCCGGCCAGCGAGTGGTTGATCCACAACCGCCCGAGGGTCGACTTGAGCTTCAAGTCGCAGGCCACGTCGCGCGGGATGCGCACGTACTCGCGGCTCGAGGCCAGCACCACCTCGCCCGGGAACAGCTTGATCCGCGGCGCCGCGAACTCCTCCGGATCGCGAGTCGGACAGATCCAGTGGTTGCCGACGGTGACGTCGTAGCTGGCGGCGTTGACCTGTGCGTCGGCGAACGGCTCGACGCCGCCCGAGCGGCCCCACTCGCGGATCCAGCGATCGGGCTTGATCATCGGCGGCCGGAGCGGGCCCCTATTGGAAGCGCACCGGGGCGCCGACGTCCTCGCGCTGGATGGTGTCGACGAAGCGGATCAGCTTGCGGGGCAGCGACATGTAGAGGGTCGAGGTGCGCGAGCCGCCGCCGAAGAAGCGGACGCCGCGCAGCAGCTGGCCGTCGGTGACGCCGGTGGCGCTGAACAGGATCTGCTTGCCGGGGGCCAGGTCCTCGGTCTGGTAGACGCGGTCGAGATCCTCGAGCCCCAGCTCGGCGGCGCGCGCCTCCTGCTTGTCGCCGATCGGCGTCAGCCGGGCCTGGATCTCGCCCCCCAGGCAGCGCATGGCGGCGGCGGTGATCACCCCTTCGGGCGCGCCGCCGATTCCCATCACCGCGTGGATGCCGGTGCCCCGCACCGCCGCGGCGATGCCCGCCGACAGGTCGCCGTCGCCGATCAGCCGGATGCGGGCGCCGGCCTTGCGGATGTCGGCGATCAGCTCGGCGTGGCGGTCGCGGTTGAGCACCACGACGGTGAGATCCCGGACCTCGCGGTCGAAGGCGTCGGCGATGCGCCGCAGGGTCTCGGAGACCGGGGCGTCGAGGTGGACCCGGCCACGGGCGGTGGGACCGACCACGATCTTGTCCATGTAGATGTCGGGGGCCTGGAGCAGCCCGCCGCGCTCGGCCGCCGCCAGCACGGCGATCGCTCCCGAGGCGCCGGTGGCGCACAGGTTGGTGCCCTCCAGCGGGTCGACCGCGATGTCGACGGCCAGCGCCGCCTCGCGGTCGCCGGCCGCGCCCACCTTCTCGCCCACCCACAGCATCGGCGCCTCGTCGCGCTCGCCCTCGCCGATGACGATGAGTCCGGCCATCTCGAGCCCGTCGAGCTCGCGGCGCATGGCCTCGACCGCCACCCGGTCGGAGCCGGTGCGGTCGCCGAGGCCCATGGTGTGGGAGGCGGCGATCGCCGCCTTCTCGGTGACCCGGATGAAGCCCAGCTCGAGGTCGATGTCGACGCTCATCAGGCGGTCTCGACCGCCGGCCGGGCCTGGGGCTGGGGCTGCGACTCGGGCTGGGGCCGGGGCGCGGGGGCCTCAGCGGGCGGGTTGAAGGCCGGGATGCCGGTGATCCGCTCGCCGATGATCAGACCGTGGATGTCGTGGGTGCCCTCGTAGGTGAAGACCGACTCGATGTTGAGCATGTGCCGGATCACCGGGTAGTCGTCGACGATGCCGTTGGCGCCGAGGATCTCGCGGGCCAGCCGCGCGCACTCGCGGGCCACCCAGACGTTGTTGCGCTTGGCCATCGACACCTGGTAGTGCTTGAGGCGGCCGGTGTCCTTGAGCTGGCCCAGCCGGTAGGCGAGCAGCTGCCCCTTGGTGATCTCGGTCACCATCCACACCAGTTTCTCCTGCACCAGCTGGTGCGAGGCGATCGGCCGGCCCCCGAACTGGATCCGCTGGCAGGCGTAGTCGAGCGCCGTCTGGTAGCACTCCATGGCGGCGCCGAGCGCCCCCCAGGCGATCCCGTAGCGCGCCTGGTTGAGACACATCAGGGCGTTCTTGAGCCCCTCGGTCCCGGGCAGCAAGGCGTCGGCCGGCACCCGGCAGTCGAGCAGGCCCAGCTCCGAGGTGATCGAGGCGCGCAGCGAGAACTTGCCGTGCTGGTCGCTGGCGGTGAAGCCCGGCGTGCCCTTCTCGACCAGGAAGCCGCGGATGCCCTCGTCGGTCTGCGCCCACACCACCGCCACGTCGGCGATCGAGCCGTTGGTGATCCACTGCTTGGCGCCGTTGAGCACCCAGCCGTCGCCCTGGCGGCGCGCGGTGGTGCGCATGCCGCCCGGGTTGGAGCCGAAGTCGGGCTCAGTGAGCCCGAAGCAGCCGATCGCCTCGCCCGAGGCCAGGGCCGGGATCCAGCGGTCGCGCTGCTCGGGCGAGCCGAACTCGTGGATCGGGTACATCACCAGTGAGCTCTGCACCGAGACAAAGCTTCTGAGCCCCGAGTCGCCGCGCTCCAGCTCCTGCATGATCAGGCCGTAGGCGACGCTTCCCAGCCCGGGCAGTCCGTAGTCGCTGAAGTTGGCGCCGAACAGGTTGAGCGCCGCCAGCTCGGGCACCAGCTCGAGCGGGCAGCGCGCCTCGCGATGGCACTCCTCGATGATCGGCTTGACCTTCTGGTCGACGAAGGCCCGCACGGTGTCGCGCGCCAGCCGCTCCTCGTCGTCGAGCAGCGAGTCCAGATCCACGAAATCAACGCCAGGAAACCGACTCAAGGGATTCCTCCTTCTGTCCGGGAGCGCTCGCCGGTCGAGGTCGCGAGGTCGCGCGAGCGGCGGTCAAGCGAAAAATGATAGCACGCGCGTGGAGTAAAATCCGCCGCGATGGTGGAGCTGAGCCCCTGGCGCCTGCTGGTGCCGCCGCTGCTGGCGGCGCTGGCGGCGCTGGCCGTCGACCAGATGTCGAGGCGGCGCGGGCTCGATCCACCGGGCTTCCGCACGGTGCCCGGCCGCGAGGGGGATCTGGTTCCGGCGCTGCTCCGCACCCTGGTGCTGCTGCTGCTGGCCGTGGTGCTGTGGATCGGGGTGTTCAGCCCGCTGGCGATGTGGGGCGCGACGCCCGAGCCCGACCTCAGTCAGGTGGCGGTGCCGCAGCTCTTCCTGCTGCATCTGATCCTGGTGGGCTTCCTGGCGTGCTGGTACGTCCTGGGCTTCGGCCGCCTGCCGCGGCGTGGCCCGGCGGCGAGCTGGTGGGCGCAGCTCGGTTTCGCCGCGCCGCGGGTGGGCGCCGAGCTGGGGCTGGGCCTGGCCGCGGGGATGGCCGCCTGGCTGACGGTGCTGGGGGTGATGCTGACGCTGGGGCTGATCCTGTGGCAGCTCGGCGGCGACAAGCTGGTGCCGCAGAGCCCGCCGGCCCTGATTCCCTGGATCGCCGGGCTGCCGGTCGTCCTGCGGCTGGGTCTGAGCCTCTCGGCCGGGGTGGTGGAGGAGACCTTCTTCCGCGGCTTTCTCCAGCCGCGCACCGGGATCGCCTTCTCGACTGCGCTCTTCGTCCTCGCCCACGCCAGCTACGAGCAGCCGCTGATGCTGGTCGGGATCACCCTGCTGTCGCTGATGTACGCGCTGCTGGTGTGGTGGCGGCAGACCATCTGGCCCGCGATCGCCGCCCACGTCCTGTTCGACGCCGTCCAGCTCCTGGTGGTGATCCCGGCGGCGCTCGAGCTGATGCCCGCCGACGGCGAAGGCGGGCTGATGCCGGTGGCCGTGCTCGCCGGCTGAGCGGCGCCCGGGCGGTCCGCGGGCCGCTACGGGCCTCTGCTAGACTGCCGCCCTCGAAACCGCCATGAATGCCGTCGAGCCGCGGGTGCACCTGGAGATCGGGAGCCGTTTCGAGAACGTCGAGCTGGTCCAGATCGCGGTAGCGGCGTCGCTCGAGCAGCTCGCCGTCGACGCGGAGACCGCGCGGTCGATCGGCTCGGCGGTGCGCGAGGCGGTCGCCAATGCCATCCAGCACGGCAACGCCCTCGACCCCGAGAAGCGGGTCGAGATCGAGTTCGGCCTGGAGGGGGACGAGGTGGTCATCCAGGTGCGCGACGAGGGCCGGGGCTTCGATCCCGACGCGGTGCCCGATCCGCGCTCGCCGGAGAACCTGCTCAAGCCGGCCGGCCGCGGCATCTTCTTCATGAAACGGTACATGGACGCCATCGACTATAGTTTCGACCCCGGGCGGGGGACGGTCCTGACGCTGCGCAAGCGCGTTTCCCGGGCCCCGGCAGCGAACAGCCAGAGGCAGGAGGAGGAAGCATGAAGATCAACGCGCGGCATCGCGAGGGAGTGACCATCCTGGAGCCCAAGGGCAAGATCAGCATCGGCGTCGGCGACGTGGCGCTGCGCGAGGCCGTCCAGGAGGCCCTGCGGGCGGGCTCCAAGAGGCTGGTGGTCGATCTGGGCGGGGTGACCACCATGGACTCCTCGGGGCTCGGCGAACTGGTCTCTTCGTACACCAGCGTCACCAACCGCGGCGGCAAGCTCAAGCTGCTCCGCCTGCCGCCCAAGGTGCTCGACATCCTGCAGATGACCCAGCTCATCACCGTTTTCGACGCCTACGAAGACGAGGACGAGGCCATCGCCTCGTTCTAGGGGGACAGGCAGAGAATCGGCGGGCGGTCGCTGCGGTCTGGCACCGTCAGCCCGGCCGATTCGTGCCTGTCTCCCGCCGCCAGCGCAGGTCCTTGAGGCTGTAGAACTCCGAGCTGGGGTAGTTGCGGTAGCCCTCGAGGGCGGCCGGCATCACCGCGAAGTTCACCTTGGTGAACAGGCTGATGTACGGCAGGTCGCGGGCCACGATCTCCTGCGCCTCGAGATAGAACGGCCGCCGCACCGCCGGGTCGGCGTGGCGCGCCCCCTCGTCGATCAGCCGGTCGAACTCCGGGTTGCTGTAGCGGCCGCGGTTGGCGCCGGCCGGCGGCATGCTGTCGGTGTGCAGGACAAGGTGGTAGATGTCGGGGTCGAGGATCCCGGTGCGGGTGAGGCTGAACAACTGGAAGTTGCCGCGCTTGATGTCGTCGTAGAAGGTGGCGAACTCGTAGGAGCGGATGTCGATCCCGATCCCCGCCGCGGCCAGCATCGACTGCAGGATCTGCGCCTGGAGCACCGAGGTCTCGTCGGTCGAGGTCTTGAAGGTGACGGTGAAGCGCGGCTCCGGCCCGTCGCCGTCGGGGTCGGGATAGCCCGCCTCGTCGAGCAGCCGGCGGGCGGCCGCGGGGTCGAACGGCACCGGCTCGAGCCCGTCGTTGCGGGCCCAGTGGCCGGGGGGCATCAGGGTCTCGGTGACCACCCCCAGCCCGCGCCACAGGGTGTCGACCAGCCGCTGGCGGTCGATGGCCAGGACCATCGCCCGCCGCACCGCCGGGTCGCCGAGCAGCGGGTCCTCCATGTTGACGCCCAGGTACTGGTACTTGGCGCCCGGATCCTCGACCACCTCGAAGGCCGGGTCCTCGCGGAAGCGGGCCACCACGTCGGGCTGCAGGTCGCCGATCACCAGCTGGACGGTGCCCTTGCGCAGCTCGAGCGCCCGTACGGTGGCGTCGGGGATCTCGCGCAGCACCAGCCGGTCGGGCCCGGGCCGCCCCTGCCAGTAGTCCTCGAAGGCCGCGAACTCCAGCCGCTCGGGCCGCCGCTCGACCAGCCGGAAGGGGCCGGTCCCCACCGGCTGCCGGTTGAACTCCTCGGGCAGGACGCCGGCCGGCACCACCCCCAGGTAGCTGGTGAGGTTCACCAGCAGCGCCCCGAACGGCTCGTTCAGCGCGAACTCGACGGTGTACGGGTCGACCGCCCGCACCTCGGCAAGCTGGAGCAGGGCGCCGCGCTTGGGGGTGGCGACGGTGCCGTCGAGGATGCTGCCGTAGGTCCAGACGACGTCTTGCGAGGTCAGCTCGCGGCCGTCGTGGAAGCGGATGCCGCGGCGCAGGCGGAAGCGGTAGAGGGTGCTGTCGGGGGCGATCTCCCAGGATTCGGCGAGGTCGGGGAGGAGGTTGCCTTTTTCGTCCTTGGTGACCAGGCCGTTGACCATCAGCTCGAAGACGCGGCTCGAGCCCTGGTCGGTGCCGACCCGCGGGTCGAGGTTGATGGGCGCCGACTCGATCGCTACGACGACTTCGTTGGCGGCCGGGAGTTCGGGGCCCCGGGGGCCGTCACAGGCAAGGCCGAGGGCCAGGACGGTGGCCGCTACCAGGGGTTGTAGATGCTTCGTCATGAGCCGCAGGATCGTAGCGCAGGGCCCCCGCCCACGGCCGCCCGGGGGACGGGGGTTTCCCTGCGCTCCACTCCCCCTCCCTGGCCAACACGTTCCGCTCCGGGAACCCCCCGTCCTGGGGGCGGCCTCCCGCCCCCCAGTCGCCCCCGGGGGCACACGAGCGGTCGCGCGGCGCGGTGTCCAGCCGTGCGGGAGTCGCCGGGGTAGCATCGTGCCGCCAACCTTCCGCCGACGGCTTGATGCGAAACCCGCCGTTCCGTTTCGTACCCTGGTCCCTCGTTTTTCTCGTGGCCCTTGGTGTCCCGGTCGCCGTCTCGGGGCAGGCGAGCGACCGGGAGGCGGAGCTGGAGGCGCTGAGGGACGAGATCCTGGGGCTGAGGAGCCGGCTGGCGCGGGTGCGGTCGGAGTCGGCGGGTGTGAGGGGGAAGCTGACCGAGACCCGGGTCGCCCTGGAGCTGCAGGAGAAGCGGGTGGAGGAGGCGCGGGCGGCGCGGGCGCTGGCGGAGGAACAGCTTTCGGTGCTGGAGGCGGAGACCGCCAGCCTGGCTACGCGGCTCGACGAGCTGCGGACCAAGCTGCGGCGGCGGTTGACCGACCTCTATCGGCTGGGGCGGCAGGGGTACCTCAGGCTCATCCTATCGATCCGGGCGGAGCGTCACCTGCTGCCGGGCATCCGGCAGATCCGGTATCTCGCGCGGCGGGACCACGGGCTGCTCGAGACCTATCTCGACACCCGGGCGCGGCTGAGCGTGCGGCGCGAGGAGGTCGAGGAGCGGCGCCGGGAGGTCGGCGCGTGGCTGGGGCGGGAGGCCGAGCGCCTCGAGGAGCTGAGCCGCCTGCAGCGCCGCCAGCGCAGCCTGCTCGCCGGGCTGGAGAGCGAGCGGCGCGAGCTGGCGTCGCGCACCGCGCGGCTGGCCGACAAGGAGCGCAAGCTCACCAACCTGATCGACTTCCTCTACGGCCGCTCCACCGCGCCGCTGCGGGGGACCCCGATCCAGACCTTCCGGGGGGCGCTCGACTGGCCGGCCCCGGGGCGGGTGGCGAAGGGCTTCGGGCCGCGGGCGGACCCGCGCTACGGGACCATGGTGCCGCACAACGGTCTCGAGCTGGCGACCGCGGCCGGCGAGCCGGTGCGCGCGATCTTCCCCGGGCGGGTTTTGTTCGCGGCGCCGTTCGAGGGCTATGGGCTGACCGTCGTGGTGCTCCATCCAGGGCGGGTGTTCACGCTCTATGCGGGCCTGCGCAGCCTCCAGGTGGCGCAGGACGCTGTGCTATCTTTGGGCGACCCGGTGGGGGCCAGCGGCGGCACGCTCTACTTCGAGGTCCGCGTCGAAAACCGGCCGGTGGACCCCCGCGATTGGTTGCGCTGAGATGACCCGCGGCCGTTTCATCTTCTTCCTGGTGTCGGTGGTCTGTCTGCTGCCGGTGGCGACCGGCAGCCTGTCGAGCGCGGTCGGCGACCGCTCGGACCTCGAGGACTCGCTGACCAAGCAGCTCTCGGTCTTCACCGAGGTGCTGTCGCTGGTCCGCCGCGCCTACGTCGAGGAGGCGCCGATCGACGCCCTGCTGGCCGGCGCCCTGGACGGCACCACCGACGCGCTCGATCCGCTCTCGACCTTCGTACCGCCGGGCCAGGTCGAGGCCTTCGAGACGGTGCGCCGGGTGGGCGGCAGCCGCAGCGGCCTGACGGTGGCCAAGGACCGCGGGGTGGCCTTCGTGGTGGCGGTCGAGGAGGAGAGCCCGGCGGCGCTGCTCCAGATCCGGCGCGGCGACATCCTGGCCCGCATCGCCCAGCGCTCGACCCGCGCCATGCCGCTTTGGCAGCTCCAGAAGATGCTGGCCGGCGAGCCGGGCACCGAGCTGGAGCTGGAGCTGCTGCGGGCCGGCCAGACCCGGCTGGTGACGCTGCGGCTCGAGGAGTTCCCGGTGGCCGCGCCATCGATCGAGGAGCGGCGCGGGGTGGCGGTGCTGCGAGTGCGCCGGCTCGGCCCCGGGGCGGTCGACGAGGTGCGGAGCCTGCTGGCCGAGCTGGCGGGCGACGACCGCGACAAGCTGGTGCTCGATCTTCGCGGGCTGGCCGGGGGCGAGGGCGAGACCGCCTACGCGCTGGCCGGTCTGTTCGCGCGCGGCGAGCTGGGCAGCATGACCGGCGGTGCGGTGACCTACGCCGGCACCGCCGAGCCGGTGTGGACCGGCGAGCTGGTGGTGCTGGTCGACAGCGGCAGCCAGGGACCGGCCGAGGTGCTGGCCACCGTGCTGCGCCAGCGGGCCGGGGCCCGGCTGGTGGGGGAGCGCACCTTCGGTCTGGCCGGACGCCAGCGGCTGGTGCAGCTGTCGAACGGCGCCGGGCTGCTGCTGACCGAGGCGTTCTACACCGGGCCCGACGGCGCCCCGATCGACGAATCGCTGGAGCCCGACCTGCTGGTCACCGAGCGCACCCGGGGCTTCGGCGAGCGGGAGCTGTCCCTCGACGAGCTGATCCTCGAGCGCGGCGTCGAGCTGCTGCTGACCGAAGAGCCGGCCGCCGAGCAGGTGGCCTAGACAGGCCACTGGCCACTGCCCGGCCGGTCCCGAAGCGCCGGCTCGACCAGGCCACCAGAGCGACCGGTCTCTCGGGACGGTGAGAAGCCCAGGCTAGCCCTTTGGCGCCCCAGGTTCCCTCCGGCCGATGCCCCGCCCATCGCGCATCCGCTACCGGCCCCGGCCGCCAGGCCGGTCCGGCGCGCGGTCCCGCAGCCGGCGGGCGCGGCTCTACGGTTGGCTCGCGGCCGCGGCGGTGGGCTTCGCTGTGGGTCTCTTCGTCGGGCTGCGGCTGGGGCCCGCCGGGGCGCCACCAGGCGAGCCTCGCGTGGCCGACTCTTCCTCACCTGGGGCCGTCCCGCCTGGAAAGGCGCCGCGCGAGTCGCGGGCGGTAGGCGCTGACGCGGCCCCGCCGCCCGTCGCCTACCCGCCCGCGAACGGGGCCCGGGTGGCCCTGGTGATCGACGACCTGGGTCGCAGCGTCGAGGCCGTCGACCGCCTGGCCGGTCTGGGGGTGCCGGTGGCCGGTGCGGTGCTGCCCTTCGAGCCGCAGAGCACCGCGGTGGCGCGGCGGCTGGCGTCGGCCGGCGTCGAGGTGCTGTGCCACCTGCCGATGGAGGGGCAGCAGGGCGCCGATCCCGGCCCCGGCGCGCTGACCCTCGAGATGGGTCGGCGGCGGCTCGCGCGCGCCACCCGCGAGGCGCTGACCGAGGTGCCCGGCGCGGTCGGGGTCAACAACCACATGGGCTCGGCGCTGTCGGCCTCGTCCGAGGGCATGCGGGCGATCCTCGAGGTGGTGGCCGAAGAGGGCCTCTTCTATCTGGACTCGCGGACCGGGGCCGACAGCGTCGGCTACCGGCTGGCGCTCGAGCTGGGCATCCCGGCCGCCGAGCGGCAGGTCTTCCTGGACGTCGAGCGCCGCCCCGAGGCGGTGCGCGCCCAGTTCGCCGAGCTGCTCACCGCCGCCCGCGAGCGCGGCGCAGCCATCGCCATCGGCCACCCCGACCCCACCACCCTCGGCGTCCTCGCGGAGGAGCTCCCCCGCGCCCTGGCCGCCGGCTACGAGTTCGTCCCCGTCAGCTTCCTCCTCGACCGCGCAGGTGTCTTGCCGCGCTAAGGGGGCCGTGCACCAAGCTGCTAGAGTCCCGGGCCGCCGCCGGCCCGTCCGGTGCCGGCATCCCCTCATGACGTACATCCTGGGAATCTCGGCCTTCTATCACGACTCCGCCGCTTGTCTGGTGGCGGACGGCCGCATCGTCGCCGCCGCCCAGGAGGAGCGCTTCACCCGCAAGAAGCACGACCACCGGTTCCCGACCCAGGCGGTCGAGTACTGCTTGCGCGAGGCGGGGATCACGCCTGACGGTCTGGACCACGTCGCCTTCTACGACAAGCCCTGGCTCAAGTTCGAGCGCCTGCTCGAGACCTACCTGACCTTTGCCCCGGCCGGGCTGCCCTCGTTTCTCAAGGCGATGCCGCTGTGGGTCAAGCAGAAGCTGTGGATGGGCGAGCTGATCCAGAAGGAGGTCGGCTACGAGGGCGACCTCTACTACCCCGAGCACCACCAGTCGCACGCCGCCTCCGCCTTCTACCCCTCGCCTTTCGAGCGCGCCGCGGTGCTCACCATCGACGGCGTCGGCGAGTGGGCCACCGCCTCGTGGGGCAGCGGCCGTGGCCACCAGCTCGAGCTCGCGTGCGAGCTGCGCTTCCCGCACAGTCTCGGCCTGCTCTACTCGGCCTTCACCTACTACACGGGCTTCAAGGTCAACTCCGGCGAGTACAAGGTGATGGGTCTGGCGCCCTACGGCGAGCCCAGGTACGTCGACGACATTCTCGAGCACCTGATGGACCTGCGCGAGGACGGCTCCTTCCAGCTCGACATGCGCTACTTCAACTACTGCCAGGGGCTGACCATGACCTCGGAGCGGTTCCACCGGCTGTTCGGCGGGCCGCCCCGCAAGCCGGAGTCGAAGCTCACCCAGAAGGAGATGGACCTCGCCCGCTCGGTCCAGGACGTCACCGAAGAGGTGATGCTGCGCATGGCCCGCCACGTGCGGCGCGAGACCGGCGAGCGCGACCTCTGTCTGGCCGGCGGCTGCGCGCTCAACTGCGTGGCCAACGGCAAGATCCTGCGCGAGGGGATCTTCGACCGCATCTGGATCCAGCCGGCGGCGGGCGACGCCGGCGGCGCCCTGGGGGCGGCGCTGTTCGTCTGGCACCAGGTGCTGGGCAACCAGCGCCGCGCCGACGGCCGGCGCGACGCGCAGTTCGGTTCCTATCTGGGGCCGGCCTTCCGCACCGAGCAGATCGAGGCCTGGCTGCGCGAGCAGGGATACGTCTACCACCGCCACGAGGACGGCGAGGTGCCGCGTCTGGTGGCCGACCTGATCGCCGGCGAGAAGGTGGTGGGCTGGTTCTCGGGCCGCATGGAGTTCGGGCCCCGGGCGCTGGGAGCGCGCAGCATCCTGGGCGACGCCCGCAGTCCCAAGATGCAGTCGGTGATGAACCTCAAGATCAAGTACCGGGAGTCGTTCCGCCCGTTTGCTCCCACCTGTCTGGTGGAGGACGTCTCCGAGCTGTTCGAGCTCGACCGCGAGTCGCCCTACATGCTGCTGGTGGCGCCGGTCCGCAGGGAGCGCCGCCGCGAGATGAGCGACGAGGAGCGCGGCCGCTTCGGCATCGCCAGGCTCAACGTGCCGCGCTCCGACATCCCGGCGGTGACCCACGTCGACTACTCGGCGCGGGTGCAGACCGTGGACCGCGAGGTCCACCCGGACTACTACGACCTGATCCGCGCCTTCAAGGACAAGACCGGCTACGGGGTGGTAGTCAACACCTCGTTCAACGTCCGCGGCGAGCCCATCGTCTGCACCCCCGAGGACGCCTACCTCTGCTTCATGCGCACCGAGATGGACGTGCTGGTGCTCGAGCAGTGCGTGCTCTACAAGGAGGAGCAGCCGGAGCTCGAGGGCGACGAGGACTGGCGGGAGCTCTATGAGCTGGACTGAGGAGCAGACGGTGCCGCGTTTGCGCCGCTTCGGGCTGGCCTTCGGGACCGCCTTCACCCTGCTGGGGAGCCTGCTGCTGTGGCGCGGCAAGCAGGCGGGTCCCTGGGTGCTGGGGGTGGCCGCCCTGGTGCTGGTCGCGGCGGTGGTCTACCCGCGGCTGCTGGGACCGCTCGAAGCGCTCCTCGCGCGGATCTTCCGGCTGGTGACCGCCACCGTCACCTACCTGGTGTTGACCGTCGCCTTCTTCCTGGTGGTCACCCCGCTGGGATGGCTGCTGCGGCTGCTGAACAAGGATCTGCTGGCCTTGAAGCCCGCCCCCGAGAAGCCCAGCTTCTGGGTGCCGATGGAGCCCGACGGCCCCGCCACCCGGCCCGACAAGCCGTACTGATTGCCCGTCCCGGGCGGCGGTAGCTCAGCCCACGGCCCACAGCCGGCGCCAGCGGGCGTCGAGCCGGTGGAGGCCCTCCTTGCGGGCGATCGCGGTCGCTTCGCGGACCTCCTCGGAGCGGACCCTCCGGTTGACGTCCTCGTACTGGGCGGGCCGGCGCAGCACCTGGCCGGCGGGGGCGTACTGGTCCATGACGTTGACGTAGGTGTCGGCCGACAGCTCGCGGGCCAGGAAGCGCATCACCTCGCGGGTGCCGGCCAGCCCGCCGGGCATCACCAGATGGCGGACCAGCAGGCCGCGCAGCGCCAGGCCGTCCTCGTCGAAGCGCAGCTCGCCCACCTGGCGGTGCATCTCGCGGATCGCCCGCCGCGCGTGGGCCGGGTACTCGTCGGCCAGCACCAGCCGTTTGGCGACGGCGGCGTCGGCGAACTTGAAGTCGGGCATGTAGACGTCGACGACGCCGTCCATCAGGGCCAGCGAGTGGAGCGAGTCGTAGGCGCTGGTGTTGTAGACCAGGGGCAGGCGCAGCCCGCCGCGCACCGCCTCCAGCACCGCCTCGAGGACCTGGGGCACGACGTGCTCGGGGGTCACGAAGTTGATGTTGTGGCAGCCCTGCTCCTGGAGCCCCAGCATCACCGCCGCCAGCTCGCGCGGCCCCAGCTCCTCACCGCCGCCCTGCCACGAGATGTCGAAGTTCTGGCAGAAGACGCAGCGCAGGTTGCAGTGCGAGAAGAAGATGGTGCCGGAGCCGCGCCAGCCGCGCAGGCAGTCCTCCTCGCCGAAGTGAGGGAAGGCGCTGGCCACCCGCGCGTAGCGGCCGGTCTTGCAGACCGCCCGCTGGTCGGCCAGCCGGTCGACGTCGCAGTCGCGCGGGCAGACCCGGCACGAGCGCAGCGCCTCGAGGCCCTCTTCGACCTTGGCTTCGAGCGCCCCGGAGGCGTAGGTCTCCAGGTAGGCGGGCCGGAAGTCGGCGCGGCGCCCGGCGTACGGCTCGAAGGCGGCCGGCAGGGAGGCCATGCCCCCTCAGCCTATCCTCAAACGTTCCAGCGGGTGCCGGCCGCTGGTATACTGCCGCCCGCCCGACGGGGGACCTGCCGATGGCTTCGCAATCCAAGCTCGCGCTGCTCTGGGGTTTTCTGCGCACCCGCAAGAAGTGGTGGCTGACCCCCGTCGTGCTGATGCTGGTGCTGCTCGGCGTGCTGATCGTGCTCTCCGAGAGTTCGGCGGTCGCGCCGTTCATCTACGCGCTGTTCTAGTCTGGCGGCTCCCGCCAGCCAGGCCGGAAACGCAACACTCGCGCGGCACCACGCAAATCCGGCCAGGCAGGGGCGGCGTACATGCGGGCTGGGGGCCTCCCCGTCCAGGCGGGGGGCCGATGCCGCGCGGCCGGGTGGTCCGCCGCCGCCTGGAATCCGTTACCGTTGCCGGGTAGGATGACGTTCGTGACCCGCCTCACCGCCCTTGTCCTCGTCCTGATGCTGCCGGTGGCGCCCGCCGCCTGGGCGTGCGGCGACCTGGGCACTGCGGCGCCGGCCTGCCCGATGTCGAGGTCGATGGGCTCCCCGCCGATGGGGCCTCATTCGATGGGGGCTCCGTCGATGGGGGACGGGTCGATGGGCGTGCCGGACTGCCACCAGGGCGGCCAGATGGCCATGGACTGCTGCACGGCCGGCCCGGGCCCGGCGCCGACTCCGGCGCCGTCGGCCGCGGCCGCCGCCGCGCCGGCCCCGCTCGAGGACGGCGAGCCGATGGCGTCGCCGCCGTCGTCCGCGCCGGAGCAACCGGCCAGCCCGGCCGCCAAGTGCCGCCGGCTGCGCGATCCGGGGCGTTACACCCTGTTCGCTGCCTTCCTGCTCTGATCCTCCGTTAGTCGACGGCTCGCCCCCCCCGCCGCCGCGCAAGCGGCCGCCACGCTCGTGGCCGGCGTTGCCTGCGGGCTGCTCGGTCGAGCCGGGTTCGCGGAGCCCCCACGGGTCGTGGGTGGCCCGCACGCTTCAACGACTTCTGCGGAGGATCTTGATGTCTGGTTGGAGATGGCTGTACACGGCAGGGACGCTGCTGCTGGCCGCCGGACCGGCGGCGGCCTGGGGACCGGTTTCGCCGGTGATGGGCTCGCCCGTCGGGGACGCGCCGGCCCGGGAGGCGCCGCCCGTCGAGGGACCGGTCCCGGACGAGCCGGCAGGGCGGGTCCCGGCGGTCGCCGAGCGGGTGGTGCACGGCATCGTCGAGCCGGGGCTGCGCGAGCTGGCCGCGGAGGTCCTGGAGCGTAATCCGGGGGTGGCGGCGGCCGCTGCCCGCGCCCGGGCCGCCGCCCAGCGTGCCCCGCAGGTCGGGGCGTTGCCGGACCCGGTCGCCGGTCTCACCGCGTTCGTGGAGACGCCGGAGACCCGGACCGGACCGCAGCGCCTCTCGGCCAGCCTGATGCAGGGGCTGCCGTGGCGGGGCAAGCTGGCGCTCGGCGAGCGGGCGGCGCTCGAGGCGGCCGCGGCGCTCGAAGCCGAGGTCGAGGCCACGCGGCTGGCGCTGGCCACCGAGACGCGGCGGCTGTTCTGGGAGCTGGCGTTTCTCGGCCGGCTGCGCGAGATCACCGGGGAGTTCCGCACCCATCTGCTCCAGCACGAGGAGATCTCGCGGGTCCGCTACTCGACGGGGGTCGGGCTGGGGCAGGCGGTGGTCAAGCTGCAGGCCGAGATCACCCGGGTCGACAACCGGCTGCTGGACATCGAGACCCGGCAGGTGGAGCTGGCCGCCCGTCTCAACGCCCTGCGCGACCGCCCGGCGGCGGCGACGCTGCCGGTGGCGGCCCTGCCGGTGGCTGCCGAGGTCCCGCTGCGCGCCGCCGGGCTGCGGGCGGCGGCGCTCGAGCGGCGCCCCGAGCTGGCCGCGGCGGAGGCCGAGATCGCCCGCGCCGAGACCCTGATCCGGCTGGCCGAGACCCAGTACCGCCCGGACTTCCGGGTCGGCCTGCTCTACACCGTCGTCGACCCGCGCGACGACGCGCCCGGGCGGCTCCAGCCGCCGCCCGGCAACGGCGACGACGTCCTGGGGATCCAGGGCGGGATCACCTTGCCGGTCTGGCGCCGCAAGCTGGCGGCCGGCGTCGAGGAGGCCGTCGAGCGGCAGCGCGCCGCCGAGGCGGCGAAGCGGGACGTCGAGGCCTCGATCGAGGCGGCGATCGGCGACCTCACCGAGCAGGTGCCGCTCGCCTGGCGGCGGCTGCGGCTGGTCGAGGACCTGCTGGTGGTGCAGGCCGAGGAGGCGCTGGAGTCGGCCCAGGCCGGCTACGTGGCGGGGACCCTCAACGCCCTCGACCTGCTCGACGCCGAGCATGTGCTGTTCGAGGCCAGGACGGCGGTGGCGCGGGCGACCGCCGACTATCTGGTCGGGCTGGCCCGGCTCGAAGGCGCCGTCGGCGAGCCCCTGAGCGGCGCCGGCAGTGAAATGGAGTGACCCGAGCGATGAACGACGACAAGACGCGAACCATGAACACCGCGCGGCGCCGGCTGGCGCCGCTGCTCTGGGTCGGGGGCAGCTTCCTGGCCTTCTATCTGCTGTTCTTCGACCCGCTGGGTCTCCACCCGCTGGACGGCTGGCTGCAGCCCCGGCTGGGCTACCGGACCGGCGCGACCGAGCCGGCGGCGGGCGGCGGCGAGCGGGAGGTGCTGTTCTACCGCAACCCGATGGACCCGACGATCACCTCGCCGGTGCCGGCCAAGGACGAGATGGGGATGGACTACGTCCCGGTCTACGCCGACGAGGCGGGCGCCGGTGAGGCCGCGCCCGCCGCCGGAGCCGAGCGGGAGGTGCTGTTCTACCGCAACCCGATGGACCCGACGATCACCTCGCCGGTGCCGGCCAAGGACGAGATGGGGATGGACTACGTCCCGGTCTACGCCGATGAGGCCACCGGGGCGGTCGGCAAGGCGACCGTGGTCCGGATCGATCCCGGCGTCGTCCAGAACATGAACGTCCAGAGCGTGCCGGTCGAGCGTCGCGACCTCACCCACGAGATCCGCACGGTGGGCTATCTCGAGTACGACCAGGAGCGGATGGTCACCGTCACCACCAAGTACACCGGCTGGGTCGAGAAGGTCTACGTCAACTACGTCGGCGAGCCGGTCAGGAAGGGCCAGCCGCTGTTCGAGATCTACTCGCCCGAGCTGGTCCAGACCGAGCAGGAGCTGCTGTCGGCGATCGAATACGCCAAGAAGTTCGAAGGCGCGGCGGCCGATGCCCGCCGCCGGGCCGAGGCGCTGGTCGACGCCGCCCGCACGCGGCTCGGCTACTGGGACATCTCGCCCGAGCAGATCGCCCGGCTCGAGGAGACCGGCGAGATCTTCCGCACCCTCAAGGTGGTGTCGCCATCGAGCGGGGTGGTGATGAAGCGCATGCCGGGGCTCGAGGGGATGGCGGTCAAGCCGGGGATGGAGACCTACCACGTCGCCGACCTGTCGTCGCTGTGGCTGTCGGTCGAGGTGTTCGAGAACCAGGTGGCCTGGATCCGCGAGCGCACCCCCGCCGAGGTGAGCTTCACCTACTTCCCGGGGGAGAGCTTCCGCGGCACGGTGCGGTTCATCGAGCCCGAGTTCTCGGAGAAGACCCGCACCCTGCCGGTCAAGCTCGAGGTGCCCAACCGGGACGGCCGGCTGCGGGCCGGGATGTTCGCCACCGTGGTCTTCCAGCCGGTGGCGGCGCGCGAGGCGCTGAGCGTCCCCTCGCTGGCGGTGCTGCGGACCGGGCAGCGCAACCTGGTGGTCCTCGATCTCGGCGGTGGCCGTTTCGCGCCGCGGACGATCCAGCTCGGCCACGAGGGCCAGGGCTGGGTCGAGGTCCGCGAGGGGCTGGCGACCGGCGACCGGGTGGTCACCTCGGCCCAGTTCCTGATCGACTCGGAGGCCAGTCTGCAGGAGGCGATCCAGAAGATGATCGCCCAGCGCCGGCGGGCGGCGGCGGGCGTCGCCCACGAGGACCACGATCATGCTCAATAGGCTGATCGAGTGGTCGCTGCGCAACCAGCTCCTGGTCACGGTGGGGCTGGTGCTCGCCGTCCTGGCCGGGGTGTGGGCGATCCGCGAGACCCGGATCGACGCCATCCCCGACCTCTCGGACGTCCAGGTCATCCTGTTCACCGAGTACCCGGGCCAGGCGCCGCAGGTGGTGGAGGACCAGGTGACCTATCCGATCACCACCAAGATGCTGGCCGTGCCCTACGCCAAGGTGGTGCGCGGCTACTCCTTCTTCGGGATGTCTTTCGTGTACGTGATCTTCGAGGACGGCACCGATCTCTACTGGGCGCGCTCGCGAGTGCTCGAGTACGTCTCGGGGCTGGCCGGGGTGCTGCCGCGCGGGGTCTCGCCGCAGCTCGGCCCCGACGCCACCGGCGTCGGCTGGGCCTTCATGTACGTCCTCAACTCCCAGGAGCGCTCGCTCGCCGAGCTGCGGAGCCTCCAGGACTGGTATCTCAAGTACGCCCTGTCGGCGGTCGAGGGGGTCGCCGAGGTGGCCTCGATCGGCGGCTTCGTCCGCCAGTACCAGGTCGAGGTGGACCCGGTGCGGCTGCGGGCCTTCGGCCTGCCGCTCGAGCGGGTGCGGATGGCCATCCAGCGCTCCAACGTCGAGGTCGGCGGCCGGCTCGTGGAGATGTCGGAGCGCGAGTTCATGGTCCGCGGGCGCGGCTACGTCAAGGAGGTCCGCGATCTCGAGAACGTCGCCCTGGGCAGCGGGCCGGGCGGCGTGCCGCTGCTGCTCAAGGACGTCGCCCACGTCACCATCGGGCCCGAGATCCGGCGCGGGCTGGCCGACTGGAACGGCGAGGGCGAGACGGTGGGCGGGGTGGTGGTGGTGCGCTGGGGGGCCGACACCCTGTCCACCATCGCCAAGGTCAAGGAGCGGCTGGCCGAGCTCAAGAAGGGGCTGCCGGAGGACGTCGAGATCGCCGTCGCCTACGACCGCACCGGGCTCATCGAGCGCTCGGTCGAGACCCTGACCCACACGCTGATCGAGGAGTCGATCGTGGTGGCGCTGGTCTGCCTGCTCTTCCTCTTCCACTTCCGCTCGGCGTTCGTCGCCATCGTCTCGATCCCGGTGTCGATCCTGCTGGCCTTCGTGATCATGAAGTACCAGGGGCTGGGGGCCAACATCATGTCGCTGGGCGGCATCGCCATCTCGATCGGGGTGCTGGTCGACGCCGCCGTCATCATGGTCGAGAACGCCCACAAGCACTACGAGGAGTGGCGCGGCCAGCGCTCGCACTTCGAGATCGTCCTGCGCTCGGCGCAGGAGG